>JBKJPT010000064.1:0-6079 GCA_046595075.1 Flavobacteriales bacterium | reverse complement strand
CCATGTTCAGGAATTTCATCCAACGGCCGGTACTGGCCATCGTCATTTCGGTGCTGATCCTCTTCGTGGGCGGGCTCGCCATGAAGCAGTTGCCCACCGCGCAGTTCCCGGAGATCGCGCCCACCACGGTGAACATCTTCATCGCCTATCCGGGTTCAAGTGCGGATGTGCTCACCAAGTCCACCATCATCCAGCTGGAAACGGCGATCAACGGCGTGCAGGGCATGCGCTACATCGCCAGCGACGCCACCAGCGCGGGGGAGGGTACCATCCGCGTGATCTTCGAACCGGGCACCGATCCCAACGAGGCCGTGGTGCGCGTGAAGACGCGTGTTGACCAGGTGATGCCCAACCTGCCGTTGCTCGTGCAGCGCGAAGGCGTGATCATCACACCCGTACAGCCCAGCATGCTCATGTATGTGAACCTCTTCGGCAACGGCGAGGATGCGGATGAGCTCTTCCTGTACAATTACGCATTCACGCAACTGATCCCGGAGATCCAGCGGATCCCCGGTGTGGCGCAGGCGCAGATCCTCGGTAGCCGCAAGTACGCCATGCGCGTGTGGATGAAACCCGATCGGATGCGGGCCTACAACATCAGCGCGGAGGAGGTGATGAAGGCCATGGAGGAGCAGAGCCTGATCGCACGTCCCGGACGTCTGGGGCAGAGCTCGGGCATCAGCGCGCAATCGTTGGAGTACGTGCTCATCTATCAGGGCCAGTTCAACGAGCCCGAGCAGTACCGCAACATCATCATCCGCGCCAACGAGGAAGGTGAGATGATCAAGCTGCGCGATGTCGCCGATGTGGAATTGGGCAGCGAGTTCTTCGACATCTACTCGAACCTCGATGGCAAGCCTTCCGCGTCCATCGTGTTGAAACAAACGCTCGGCAGCAACGCCAGCGAGGTGATCGATCAGGTGAAAGCGAAGTTGAAGGAGCAGGCCGAATTCATGCCGCCTGGTATGGAGTACAAGGTGAGCTACGACGTATCCACCTTTCTCGATGCTTCCATCGAACAGGTGCTGCATACGTTGCGCGATGCCTTCATCCTGGTGGCGTTGGTGGTGTTCCTCTTCTTGGGAGACTGGCGCTCCACATTGATCCCCATCATCGCCGTTCCGGTGTCGTTGATCGGCGCCTTCTTCGTGATGCAACTGTTCGACCTGTCCATCAACCTGATCACACTGTTCGCGCTGGTGCTCGCCATCGGTATCGTGGTGGACAATGCCATCGTGGTGGTGGAGGCCGTGCACGCCAAGATGGAGGGCGACCATCAACTTACACCTTACGCTGCGGTGAAGAAGGTGATGGGCGAGATCAGTGGTGCCATCATCGCCATCACGCTGGTGATGGTTTCGGTGTTCATTCCCATCTCGTTCATGACCGGTCCTGTCGGCGTGTTCTACCGCCAGTTCTCGATCACCATGGCGGGCTCCATCATCATTTCGGCGATCGTGGCACTCACGCTAACGCCAGTGCTCTGCGCCATGCTGATGAAACCACACAACGGCGCGCAGCGCAAGAAGTCCATCATGGACCGCTTCATCGATGCCTTTAACCGGGGCTTCGAGCGCATCACCGGCAGCTATGTGGCCATTCTCAACAAGATCGTCGTGCGGCGCGTGCTCACCTTCGGTGCATTGGGCGGCTTCTGCGTGGCCATCTATCTCACCAACCTGGTGCTGCCTGCGGGATTCATTCCCAGCGAGGACCAAGGCACTATCTACGCGATCGTACAGACGCCGCCGGGGTCCACACTGGAGACCACCAACAAGGTGGCGCACGACCTACAGAAGATCTGCGAGGAGATCCCCGAAGTGGAGTCCGTCTCCTCACTCGCGGGCTACGAGATCATGACCGAGGGCCGCGGCTCGAACGCCGGGACCTGTCTCATCGACCTGAAGCCCTGGCACGAGCGCGACAAGAACGTGAACGAGGTGATGGAAGAGCTCGAGAAGAAGACCAAGGACCTCGGTGCTGTGATCGAGTATTTCGAGCCGCCCGCCGTTCCGGGCTTCGGTTCATCGGCGGGTTTTTCGCTGCGTATGCTCGACAAAACGAACGGCACGGACTATCACGAGTTCGAGCGTATCAACAACGAGTTCATGGCCGCTTTGGGAAAGCGCAAGGAGCTCACCGGTCTCTTCACCTTCTATGCGGCCAACTTCCCGCAGTACGAGATGATCATCGACAACGATCTCGCCATGCAGAAGGGTGTTTCCATCGGTAAGGCCGTGGAAAATCTGAACATCCTCATCGGCAGCACCTACGAGCAGGGCTTCATCCGCTTCGGCCGCTTCTTCAAGGTGTATGCGCAGGCCGCGCCGGAGTATCGGCGCTACCCGACGGACCTCATGGGTTTGTTCGTGAAGAACGAAGAAGGGGAGATGGTCCCGTACTCGTCCTTTATGCACTTCGAGAAGCGCCTCGGGCCGAACGAGATCACGCGCTACAACCTGTACAATTCCGCCACCATCCGTGGTCTTTCTGTGGAGGGCTACACCAGCGGCGATGCCATCAAGGCGATCCAGGAAGTGGCCAAGGAGACCTTGCCGCGCGGCTACGACATCGCGTGGGAAGGACTCTCTTACGACGAGGCCCGGCGCGGGAACGAGGCCATCTACATCTTCATCGTGGTGCTCATTTTCGTGTACCTGGTACTCGCCGCCCAGTACGAGAGTTTCGTGCTTCCGCTGGTCGTGATCCTTTCGCTACCGGTCGGCGTGCTCGGCTCCTTCCTGTTGCTGAAGGCCGTGGGCCTCGCCAACGATGTGTACGCGCAGATCGGCATCATCATGCTCATTGGCCTGCTCGGCAAGAACGCGGTGCTGATCGTGGAGTTCGCGGTGCAGAAACAACGTGCCGGAGCCACGGTGCTCGAAGCCGCCATCGAGGGCGCGAAGGCCCGGTTCCGTCCGATCCTGATGACCTCGTTCGCCTTCATCGCAGGCTTGATCCCGCTGGTGGTCGCGTCGGGAGCTGGTGCCATCGGCAACCGCACCATCGGGTCGTCGGCCCTCGGCGGCATGCTGGTTGGAACTGTGTTCGGCGTGCTCGTGATACCCGGCCTCTACTATGTGTTCGCGACCATGATCCAAGGGCGCAAGCTCATCAGCGATGAACGCGATGAACCGGTCTCGGAGCAGTTCATTCGCTCGGGTGAGGAAGCCATTGAAACGAAGGAGGTGATCCGCACGCTCAACGCGCGATTGAGGGACCTGCTGAAACGCAAGAAGGACTGATGAACGACATGATCACGAAGCGAAGCAAGCGGTCATTCCAAGGCGCTTTCCTGCTTGGGTTGCTACTCCTTTCCTCTTGTGTGCCCGCGCTGAAGGTGCGAGAGGCAAAGCGGTCCGCGCCGGCCACCTATGCGGGTTCCAAGGACAGCACGGATGCTGCGGCCATCAAGTGGCAGGTGTTCTTCACCGATCCATACCTCCGGGCGTTGATCGACACCGCCCTGACCAACAACCAAGAGCTGAACATCATGCTGCAGGAGATCGCCGTCGCGCAGAGCGAGGTGCGTGCGCGCAAGGGGGAGTACCTGCCCTTCGTCGACTTCGGTGTTGGTGCGGGCGTTGAGAAGGTGGGTGAATACACACGCAACGGTGCGGTGGAGCATGGCCTGAACATCAAGGAGGATACACGATTCCCGGATCCGCTGCCGGACATCATGGTGGGCGCTCGCGCGTCATGGGAGTTGGACATCTGGAAGAAGCTGCGCAACGCGAAGAAAGCGGCGATGATGCGCTACCTCGGTACGATCGAAGGCAGGAACTTCATGGTGACGAACCTCGTGGCCGAGATCGCCAACAGCTACTACGAGCTGATGGCGCTGGACAACCAGCTGGAGATCCTGCGCAGCAACATCGCCATCCAGCAGGATGCGCTGGGCATGGTGAGGTTGGAGAAGCAAGCGGCGAAAGTCACAGAGCTCGCTGTGCGCCGGTTCGAGGCCGAAGTGCTGAAGAACCGCAGCAACCTGTTCGATATCCAGCAGCGGATCGTGGAGACCGAGAACCGGATCAACTTCCTCGTGGGTCGCTATCCGCTGCCTGTCGCGCGCAACTCCACGGCCTTCACGAGATTGATACCCGACACGGTATACGCGGGCGTGCCGTCTCAGCTGCTGAGCTACCGCCCGGACATCCGCCAAGCAGAGCTGGAACTGACAGCGGCGAAACTCGATGTGAAGTCGGCCAAGGCGAATTTCTATCCCTCCGTGCGGCTTACGGCTGGCGTGGGACTGAACTCGTTCGATGCATCGCTGCTCACGGAAACACCAGCGTCGCTGCTGTACAGTGTGGCGGGCGACCTTGTTGCGCCGCTGGTCAACCGGAAC
The DNA here is from genome assembly GCA_046595075.1 of Flavobacteriales bacterium. Classification (GTDB taxonomy): domain Bacteria; phylum Bacteroidota; class Bacteroidia; order Flavobacteriales_F; family PHOS-HE28; genus PHOS-HE28. The sequence continues at coordinate 1,731 of JBKJPT010000064.1, read as the reverse complement.
GCGATCAAGGCGACCTATATCGGTGCTAACGCGCGTCAACTGCAGGCTGTGTACCAGTACGAGCAGACCGTGCTGAACGCGTACGTGGAAGTGGTGAACCAGCTTTCGAACATTCAGAACCTGCGCAGCAGCTATGACCTGCGCGCGCAACAGGTCGAGGCCCTCTCCAGTTCCATCACCATCTCCACCAACCTGTTCCGCAGCGCCCGTGCCGATTACATGGAGGTTCTCCTCACACAGCGCGATGCGCTCGAATCACGATTCGAACTTGTGGATACGCGCAAGCAGCAGATGAACGCCATGGTGAACGTGTACCAAGCGTTGGGGGGAGGGTGGAGGTAAGAGGTACGCTCATCCTTTGACTTCTAAGCGGATGACACGTGGCCACTTGCTCTCCTTCGGCCTGTTCGCACATCCAGACCCATCACGCTGAAGCTTCGCCAGCAGCGGCAGCGCGCGCGTCGTTGTACACGAACCACGCCCAACCGATCAGCACGAATTGGATCGGTAGTCGCACATAGGCAAGCAGCCTACTTCCGATTGCCGGTTCGTCCCGGAAGACATCCACAACATGGAGCGGCAGGAAGGCGATCATGAGGATGAAGATGCCCAACGAGGCCATGCGACGAAAACGAGGGATGAACACGCCTACGCCGAGTGCTAGCTCCAACACGCCGGACAGATAGGTGGTTAAGTTCGTGGGCAGCACATCCGGAATGAACGGCGCGTACACTTCCGGTTTCATGAAGTGCGTAATGCCCCCGAGGATCATGAGCGCCCCTAGAGCGGATCGCAGAATGGTGGTGCTACGTTTCATTCTCTGTTTGGTCCGGATCTTCGTGAAAACCGGGGCTACGCAGGGATGCCCGCCACACTCTCCAGCGCCGCCTTCGCCACCTGCACGTTCTTCACGTCCTGCACGCTCACCCGCAACGTTCCTCCCTTCTCGTACACTTTGAACTTTCTTGGTTGCGCTTGCACAGCTCGCAGCACAGCATTGAACGTGTCGCTTCCGAAGAACGCGTGCTTCTGGTCCGCGATGAAAGTGCCGATAAGCGTGCCCTTTTTCAGAACCATCTTTTCCAGGCCGATCCGTTGACCGAGCCAGCGCAGGCGTATCGCTTCCATCAGCTCTTTCACCTGGTCAGGGATCGGGCCGAATCGATCCGCGACGTCGGCGGTGAACTTCTCCAGTTCTGCTTCATCCTTGATGTCGTCGAGCTTGCGGTAGAGCGCGAGACGTTCGGCCGTCTCGCTCACGTAGCTGTTCGGGATCAGCATCGTCAGGTCGGTCTCGATGATGCAATCGTCGCTTTGGTCGCGCGTACCGCCCCGTGATAGCTGGCGGTCCTCGAAGAGTTCGGAGAAGTGTTCGGACTTCAGCTCGCGTACGGCCTCTTCCAGGATCTTGTGGTAGGTCTCGAAGCCGATGTCGTTGATGAAGCCGCTCTGCTCCGCACCCAGCAGGTCACCCGCTCCACGGATGTCCAAGTCCTTCATGGCGATGTGGATGCCGCTGCCGAGGTCGCTGAACTGCTCGATCGCTTGCAAGCGCTTGCGCGATAGGTCAGGCAACAAGTGCATGCTCGGTGCGAGCAAGTAGCAGTACGCCTTCTTGTTGCTTCGCCCTACGCGACCGCGCAACTGGTGCAGATCGCTGAGGCCGAAGTTCTGCGCCTCGTTGACGATGATCGTGTTTGCGTTGGGGATGTCCAGGCCATTCTCCACGAT
>JBKJPT010000212.1:0-4491 GCA_046595075.1 Flavobacteriales bacterium | reverse complement strand
GCCGGTGGGTATTGCTCAGTGCACCTCGCGCATCAGCTTGCGCACCAGAGGCGAAATGAGGATGAGCGTGATGCCTGCGATGAGCGCGTACAGACCTAGTTGACCGTAGCCGTCGGTGTAGATCTTCAATCGTTCCAACGGCCGTGGGGCCACGCTACGTTGAGCATCCGCACGCTCCAGCAGTGCCGCAGGGAACATGAGCTTGGCTTCACCGGTGTTCGGGATCTCGCCCACCTTCCACGCCACGATGTCGCGCTTGCCATTGAGCTTGATCGCCGTATTCGGCACACCGGACAGCGCAAGCCATTGGAACTTTGATGTATCGGCCTCCTCGGTGGTCACCGTGATCTCCATCCGCTCGAATTCGGATGAAACGCCGCTCGTATCCCGCCAGGCGATCGTGGTGGTGCCAAAGCCGTTCGGACCCGGTGATGGCGCAGGCATGGTGAGCGCGTATTCGCCCGGTGTGGCCAAACCCGCACCGAGCAGGCCGGCGATGTATTGCCCATAGGCACTGGCAAGGAACCACATGCCCATCATGAGACCGTGGATCTTTACCGGGCTCAGCTTCGTCATCAACGATAGACCGATGGGCGAGAGGCACAACTCGCCGAAGGTGATCACGAAGTAGGCGAGGGTGAAGACCTCCAGTGAGGTTAGGCCTTGCGGGTTCGCGAATAGGAATGTGGTTTTGAAGATGTAGAACGCGGCACCCAGCAGCAGGAAGCCGAGACCGAATTTCACCACACTGTTCGGCTCCTTCTTGCGCTTGTTCAACCACAGCCATAGCAGCCCTAGCGGTGCGCTGAACGCGATCACGAAGAGCGAGTTGGCGGAATTGTTCACGCTGTTGGGATCGATGGTGACACCAACAAGGTTGTCTTCGAGGTTGTACAATGCGAATAGGCTGAGCGAGCCGCCGCTCTGCTCGAAGAAGGCCCAGAAGAGCACGGAGAAGAGCACGAAGACCATGGCGGCAAGCAGCTTCATGTTCTCCGCGTAGTTGAACTGCCGCATTTCCCATGCGAGGTAGAGCAGCGTGAGCGGACCGATGATGTACATGAACATATCGGTGTACTCCGTGGTGGTCACCATTTTGAAAATGGCGGGCAGGGCTAGGAGAGAGCCGATGTACACCGCGATCTCGTAGACCCGCCGTTTTGATGCGGGCATGCTGGGGTCCAAGGGTGATAGACCGATGGGGCCGAACTCCCGGCGCCGCCAAACGAAGTTGATGAGGCTGATGATCATGACGATGCCCACCAGCGCGAAGGCCAGGCGCCAGGAATAGCCCTTGCCGATCCACACCATGAGCAGGCCACCCAGAAAGGCGCCCAAGTTGATGCCCGCGTAGAAGAGCCCGAAGCCCGCATCGCGTCTGCCATCACCATCCTTGTACAACTGGCCCACCATGGTGCTGATGTTGGGTTTGAAGAAACCCGTACCAATGATGTTGAAGCAGATACCGATGTAGAAATAGTCCTCGGGAGCAGCAGCGATGATGAAGCCGCCGAGGATCATGAGCGATGCACCCCAGAACAGCGACTTCTGGAAGCCGAGGATCTTATCTGCGAAAACACCACCGATGAAGGTGAAGGCGTACACGAAGGCCTGTATCGCGCCGTACTGGAGGTTGGCGGCTTTCTCGCCCATGTCCAACTGCGTCACCATGAACACCGTGAGCATACCGCGCAGACCATAGAAGCAGAAACGTTCCCACATCTCGGTGCCGAAGAGGTACCACAGTTGCTTGGGGTACTTGCCCTTGAAATCGCGGATCTCGTCGAGGGTGGGTGCGGTTCCGGTCATGCGCTTGTTGTTGCGGGCGTGAAGGTGAACTTCCTCGGTCAAAAAAGAAAGGAGCGACCAACGGTCGCTCCTTTCCAAGTGAAGCTCGTGGGCTCAGTAATGTCCTGTCTTCTCCTTCAGCACCGCCGCAATGCGTTTAACGGCAATGAAGAGGAGGAAGGCGCACAACATGGCTCCCACGCAGTTGATGTAGAACACAAGGCTCTTGTTCTCGCTGTCGCTGCCCATGTGGCCAAGCACACCCGCTAGCTTGTTACCGATGGAGGTGCTGAGGAACCAGCCGCCCATCATCACCGCGGTGAGGCGGGAGGGGCTGAGCTTGCTCACGAGCGAAAGGCCCATCGGGCTCAGGCACAATTCGCCCAAGGTGATCACAGCGTATGTCCCAACGAGCCACATCGCGCTCACTTTCATTTCTGCATTGTCGCTTGCGCTCACCGCGGCCATCATCACCAAGGTGCTGAGGCCCGTAATGAGCAAGCCGATGGCGATCTTGGCCGGAGTGCTGGGCTCCTTGCCCCGCGAACCCAAGAAGGTGAAGATGCCGATCACCAACGGCGTGAGGAGCACCACGAAGAAGGGGTTGAGCGATTGGAAGAGCTCCGTGCTGATGAGCTTGGCGGGTTCCTTTTCCGTGGGCCATTCATTCTTCGGCAACACGTCGAGGTACTTGTTGTAAGTGAGTTCCTTCACCATGCCGGCATTGAGCGCGGTCTCGGCGAGCAACTTGCCTTCGGCGCGCGTATCCACGGGACGCATCGCCGTGAAGACCGCCGAGGTGTCTGCCGCTTTCGCATCGGATTTCTCCACAGTGCCTGCGAGCAAGGTCGCGATGCTGTCGGCCTTTGACCGGTACAATCCCTCGAACTTCACGGCATAGGTGGTATCCATCTTCTCACCACGCTTGGTGATCTTCATGTTCACTTCGCCGGGCACATCATCCACCTCTTGCAACATGCCGGTGGCTTTGGCGAAGCCCACTGCGTTCTCCGGTATCGGCCGCCAGGTGTTACGCTCGGCCCAGTTGGTGAGCACGTTGCCGTTCTGGTGGAAGATGGCCCAGAACACGATCACCACCACGTAGATGTACAGGAGCGAACCCAGCGGCTTCTTGTCCTGTGGGCTGCTCTTGAGATAAGTGCTCAGGTAGAACCAAAGCACGGGGATACATGCGAAGAGGAAGGTGTCGTTGCTGGCACTGCCGAAGATGTTGCCGCTCGCGGTGAGCTTGCCGATGAAGAAGCCGATGCCCGCGAAGATCAAGGCGGGCAGGAAGATCGTGGCCGAGATGCGGCCCATGCTCATATCTTCTTTCTGTGCTGGCTTGATCTGATCGGCCTCAGCCAGGTTCTTGCTGCCGCTGATGAAGATGCCCACGCCGATGAGCATGCCAATGCCTGCTGCTGCGAACGCATAGCCCCAGCCGTACTCGTTGCGCAACCATGCAGCCACGAAATTGCAGACGAAGGCACCGATGTTGATGCCCATGTAGAAGATGTTGTAGCCCTTGTCCTTCAAGCGCGCATACTCCGGTTTGTTGTACAAATTGCCCAGCAGTGTGCTGATGTTCGGTTTGAAGAGGCCATTGCCAATGATGATGAGCGTGATGGCGACGAAGAAGGCCGTGCTGCCCGGTATGGCCAGGGTGAGGTAACCCGAGGCCATGAGCAAGCCGCCCGCGACGATCGTCTTGCGATAGCCGAAGACCCTATCTGCCAGCAGACCACCGATGAACGGCGTGAGGTATACCAGCGCGATGTACGTGCCGTACCAGTCGTTCGCCTCACCCTCACCGAAACCCAGACCGCCCTTGAGGCTGTCGGTCATGTATAGGTAGAGGATGCCCAACATGAGGTAGAAGCCGAAGCGCTCCCACATCTCGGTGAAGAAGAGCAGATAAAGACCCTTGGGGTGCTTGGTGTTCGTGGCAGTAGCGGTACTACTCATGGGCTTTGGTTTCAAGGAGGGGTTTGAACAAGGCCCGCCAATATAGAATAGGGGCGGGAAGTCTTACGGGCACCCTTGGTACAGTTCAAGGTACCCAAACGGTCGGAACGACTCGATTGCCCGGTAATTCATCGCAACATGGGATCGCACGTTGACTATTACTGTGATCACCTCGATTCGATGGGGCTTTAATCCATGCTTGGCAACTGAGAAGGCACAGGCATGAATTGAATCATCCCGTATTTGAGACGTGGTTTGAGCATAGGGAATAGGAGTGTGCTGAGCATTGTTGAACACGAAGTCACGGCCTGCTGTCCCAAATACTGGGTGACCCTTCGTAACCAGTACCCCAGAATCAGGGATTTGATAGTAAACTGTATCGTTCCGTAGAATTCTGTCGCATCCCTTCTCATCACTGAAGATAACCATGACGGGACCGGAATATCCCGCTGGTAGTATGAAACGTTCATGCACGAGTGGCCCATTCTGGACAATCCGGTTTGTGGGTTCGGAAAATACCAAGCCGACACGAGCAAGCTGCACGACAGTGATTCCAGCCAATATGAATCTCCAATTCGGAACCATGCGTTTGCGCTGTATGTAGACCGAGTCTACAGATTCTCCTCGATCCACTTCGTCATCATCTCGAAAAGATGGAGCCGCGTGGTGCCGCCATATATCCCGTGGTTCTTGTCGGGGTACATGAACTGATCGAAAGGCTTGTTCGCTTTCACC
>JBKJPT010000194.1:0-12908 GCA_046595075.1 Flavobacteriales bacterium | reverse complement strand
GCGTTGCTCGCTTCCGCCGTGCTGAAGCCCGCGTATTGCCTGATCGTCCACGGACGGATGGCGTACATGCTGGCGTAGGGGCCGCGCAAATACGGTGGGGTGCCAGCGCCGAAATGGATGTGCTCCAGATCCTTGGTGTCGCGCGCGGTGTAGTATGACTTGAGGGGGATCTCTTCGCGATTGGGAATGCCGCCTGTTGGCTCTTGCCATTTGGCTGTTGACTGCTTGGCGCTTTCTCGGCTGTTCAGCGCACTAGCGAGCGTGGTGGTGAGTTGCTCAACAGTGTAGCTGCCCCCGAGCGGATCGCCAACGCGAGCAAGAAATGATTCATCGCGCAGCAGGTTGTGAATGTTGCGCACCACTCTTCGCGCAAGCACATCACCTTCTGGAAGAATAGGAGCGGGGATCGTGAGCCCATCGCAGCCGCCGATGAGGGCACTGATGGCCTGTAACGTCGCGCGTATCAAATTGTCGTATGGCGACTTCGCCGAAGCATCATGCGTGACAACTGCTTGTATCCAAGTTATGTGCGCGCAGTCGTGCGTGGGGTTGAAGTCATCGACCACGGCCGCCCATGCCTCGCGGAAAGCACGTAGACGAGCAGCTTCGAGGAAGAGGTCATCGCCGATATGCAGGCGGAATTGGATGCGTGCGCTGGCATCGTCGATGGTGTACCCTTGAGCGAGCAGGTGGAAGAGGATCGTGCGGCCTTGTTGCAGTGCATCAGCCGAATTGCGCGCACCCCCATCGCTCGCACTGAAGAGTCGAACGTGTGGATGCTTTGCGATCTTCTCTTTCAACGAGCGCACGTCGGCATCGTGGGGCAGGCCGAGACAAATTCTGATCTCCGCAGGCGCTGTGTTCTGCTTGGCGTGTATGCTGAGGAGTGTGTCCAATAGTTGCGCATCGCCATCCAACGAGAGGTCGATCGCGCCCACCCATACATCCATCAGCAGCACTGTGAGGTCGTTCGGCTTGCCATGGAATTCGAGTGCATCCATGCCGCCGACGAGCGCTTCGAGCGCGATCTTGTTCGCTGTTGGGTCGTTCGCGTCGATGCCAACCGTGGCACGCCAAAGATTACCGGCACGGTATACTCCCCGGCGACGTTCTCCCAGAGTACCGCCGTCTGCAGCTATATGGAAGGGCTTGGACACAAAGCCGTCCGCAAATTTTACATCAAGGGTGGAAGGGTTAGACCCTTTCAGTTCCTTGGCAATGATCGCTTCCCACTGAGCGCGGTCGAGCGCAGCAAATTCATCGAACAACTTCGCTTTTGCCATCGCTACGAAGATCGGGTTCCGTGGCCAATCCGAACGAGCTACTGCAGCGGGTGTTCCTTCGGATCGAACCATGCCGCCGAAGGAACGTCCTTAGCGTCGTCGTCCAACTGTCTTAAATAGCGCCGCATGATGAAGAAGTTGTCCCTCCTAGCAAGTTTGATCTTCCCTGTTCTTAGCAGCGCCCAGGCGCCCAGTGACAGCCTGTTCAACACCGACCAGGTCATCGATATCCAACTCACGTTCGCGCAGCCGGGCTATATGGACAGCCTGATCGCCTATTACAATGAGGATCTGGAGCGGCAGTTGCTCGCCAGCGTAACGATCACCGATGTGGATGGCACTTACACTTACGACAGTGTGGGCATTCGTTTAAAGGGCAACAGCAGCTATGGCCTGCCGGTGAAGAAATCGATGAAGATCGACTTCAATGAGTATGTGAGCGGGCAGAAGTACCATGGGGTGAAGAAGCTGAACTTGAACAATGGTTTCAACGACCCCACGCTGTTACGCGAAAAGATCTTCTTCGACTTCTGCCATGACCAAGGTGTGCTCGCGCCGCGTGCCATTTTCGGGAACGTCACCATCAACGGTGCGCTGATCGGTTTCTATGGCGCTGTGGAACAAGTGGACACCGATTTCCTCGACCGCTGGTTGGATGACAACAACGGTAACTTGTTCAAGGCCGGTGATCAGTTCGGCGGCGGAACGGGAGGGACAACGGCAGCGGATCTTGCTTGGTATGGCGCTGCACAATCCGGCTACACCGCGCGCTACGAGCAAAAGACCAACGAGGACCTGAACGATTGGAGCGATCTGATCGACCTGATCGATGTGATCAACAATTCAACCACCGCCCAGTTGGAAGCGACGCTCCCACAGCTATGGGAATGGCAACCCTTATTGCGATCGCTGGCCATCGACAATCTCTTCGCCAATCTGGACGGCTACATCAACAGCGCGCGCAACTATTACGTGTACCACGACAGCACCACCTTGAAGTGGAACTGGATCAAGTGGGACGCTAACGAAGCGTTCGGGCGCTACAACGGCGGGCAGAGCAACTTGGTGAACCTCGCACCGAACTACGTGGCCAATACCCGGCCGCTGATGACCAAGATCATGAGCACGCCTTCGTTCTATCAAGCCTACTTGGTGGAGTATTGCGCCGCCTTCGAGGCGTTCACCAACGCGCAGATGGATCCGCATATCGATGAACTGGCCGCGTTGATCCAAGCCGATGTCTTCGCCGATCCCAACAAGCAATACACCAACGCGCAGTTCACCACCAACCTCACGAGCAACATCACCAGCGCGGGCGGCCCCGGAGGCACGCAGACCATCTACGGGTTGAAGTCCTTCATCAGCAGCCGCCGCCAATACCTCACGCCCTTGTTGCCGTGCGCCACCATCGGCATGGGCGAGACCTCGCTTGTCGGCTTCAGGGTTTCCCCTAATCCCTGCACGAACGAACTGCGGATCAGCTTGCCGGTCAACGCGGGCATCAATGGTGTTTTCATGACAGATGCCACAGGCCGGGCGGTTCCAGTTCTGCGGCAAGCCAACACGATCGACCTCACCGGATTACCGAGCGGGCTATACATTGTCACGGTGGACCTGGATGGTTCCATGCAGCGCGTGCGTGTGGTGAAGGAGTGACGGCGGAAGGGGTCGGCCATGTATTTTCACCGCCCATTTTTACCCGCCATGCAGATCCGGAAGAACTCCGTCGTTTCGTTCCACTACACCCTCAATGACCCCGACGGCAAGCTGTTGGACACCAGCGCCGGAAAGGAAGCCTTCGCATACATCCACGGCGGTGGTATGATCGTGCCCGGCTTGGAGGAGCGGCTCGAAGGCGCCAAGGCCGGTGACAGCATGCAGGTTGAAGTGGATGCCGCGAAAGGCTACGGCGAGATCGATCCGGGCCTTGTGCAGCGGGTGCCTGCCGACAAGTTCGGTGAGCAAACGGTGGAGGAGGGCATGCAGTTCCAAACTCCCGATCACCGCGTGTGGAGCGTGATGGAGGTGAAGGATGGCACGATCGTGCTCAATGGCAACCATCCGCTGGCGGGCGTTACGCTCCACTTCAACTTGGAGATCACCGAGGTGCGGGATGCCACACCCGATGAGCTGAGCCACGGCCATGTGCATGGCGCTGGTGGGCATCATCATTGAATAGCGGCCCAGCTATGATCCAAAGGCGGTTGAGCATTGGTTCATTGATCGGGCTGGTCCTTTATTTTGTCTTGACCACGCTCGGGTGCAACGCGCAGATCGCACTAGACACACCGGCGACGGGCGCCCTGAAGGTGATCGCTTTCGTGGACGTGTACTACGCGTACGACTTTGGGCACAGCGCAGACGATGACCGCCCGGCATTCTTGTACCAGTACGACCGTCACAGCGAAGTGGACCTCAACCTTGGGTTGGTTGATCTCACCTACCAAAAGCAGAACATGCGCGCCGCCTTCGGGTTGATGACCGGCACCTACGCTCAGGCCAATCTGATCAGCGAGCCCGCGCTGCTGCGCCACGTCTACGAAGCTCGGGTTGGGTTGAAGCTCTCGCGGAGCAAGTCCATCTGGCTCGATGCGGGCGTGTTCACCTCGCACATCGGCTTGGAGAGCGCCATCGGCATCGACAACTGGACGCTCACACGATCGGTGATCGCCGAGAATTCGCCCTATTACCTCAGCGGCGTCAAGGTAACATGGACGATCTCACCGAAGCTCGAAGTATGCGGCCATATCTTGAACGGATGGCAGCGGATCCGGCGAGTACAGAACAATACGCCATGCTTTGGCACCCAAATGTTGTGGACGCCTCGTAAGGGCACGAAGTTCAACTGGAGCACTTTCGCGGGAAGCGATGTTCCTGATTCAGTGGGCCACTACCGCGTGTTCAACAACCTGTGGTGGAGTTGGGAAGGGGCGAAGTGGGGTGTGCAGTTGGGTGCCGATGTCGGCGTGCAGGAAGATGGCATAGGCGGCTGGAACAGTTGGGCAGGTGCCATGGGCACTGTGCGGCGCGATCTGGGCAAACGCTTCTTCGGTGTTGCGCGCGTGGAGTATTACACCGATCCAGATCAGGTGATCGTGCCCACCGGAACACTGCACGGCCTGACCACCGTGGGCTATTCGCTCGGTTTGGATCTGAAGTTGACAGATAACGCCTTTGTGCGGATCGAAGGGCGCACCTTCCACGGGGTGGACGAGATCTTCGAGGATGTGCACGGATCCACGAACGACAATACCGCGATCACCGTGAGCATGGCAATGCGGTTCTGATCCTTCAGACCTGCCGCCCTAACACCCGCATGAGCACGAAGTGCAACATGCCGCTCAATTTATTGATCCGGTAGTTACGGTCCTTGGGTGAATTGATCGGCTCGTAGGCCATACGGGCCATACCCTCAGCGCATACGTCCTGGATGATCGCTAAGTCGCTGTCTTGAGCGCTTAGCTGCAACTTCCATTTATCTATCATATCCGTGCTGATCGGCTTCAGCGCACTGGCGCTGTTCCAGTTCCCCTTTTCTACACGCGCGTCCACCTCCTTCGCGAGGGTAGCGCCTTGCATCTCCAGGAAGGTCGACAACACATCGAAGCTGTGATCAGGCGATGTCACGAGGTCCTCGTACTTCAGGAACTGGTGCGGTCCACCATCACTGCATAACTCCAGGGCGCGCTGCCAACTACGGGCGAGGGTGTAAACACGGCTTGTGCTCCACGGCATCGTCTTCAAGCTACCGATCACCGCACGCGGATCGCGTACCAGGTAAACGAAGCGCGCTTCGGGGAACATAGCGCGGATCGCAGGTTGGAAAAAGATGTGCGGCGGCGACTTCTCGATCCAGAGAGGATCAGTCACTTCCGGCCGTTGGGCCAAGCGGTAAGCGTCGAGAGTGAACAGGAAGATGTCCTCCCAGCGCTTGGCCTCGGCCATGATCTTCTTGCGCAATGCATCACGATCGATCGGGAACTTCTGGATCGTGTGCAGGTTGGACCAACGCACGGCAATGAGTTTGCGGTGTTCGGTGTTCGAGAGTTCGTATTTGGCGAACTGTTGCTTGAAAACGAAGAAATGCGTCTCAGGAACCGAGATCGCGCCGGGGAAACGATCCAGATGTAATCGCAACAGCGTGGATCCGCTGCGTGGCATGGAAAGCAGGAACACGATCTTCATCGTCGACGCCAAAGCTAGACCTTCGACAAAAGAGGCGGCCTTCAGTTCTTAGCCGCTACCAGCACGAAGATGTCCTCGTTGTCACGCTTCATCAGGTAGCGCTCACGGGCGAATTTCTCCAGCAGGTCCTGATCGTTGTCGATCTCCAGCAACTGCTCCTTGGTGCTCGTGATCTCACCGGCGTACCAGTCGGACTGTTCCTCCATCGTGCTCAACTCGCGGTGGTTCTTCCACGTTGTCCACACATCGCTGTTGTCGAAGAAGGTGATCCACCCGATCAGTACCAGAACGGCCAGGCCGTATCGATTGCGCAGTCGGTTCGGGATGCGGTCCAGTAGCTTTTTCACGGGGCTGAAAGTAGAGGCGGTCCGGCAGAGAACGGAATCACGCGAGCCCGGCGTATTCCACGATCCAATGTGGAGCGGCGCGAACGCTCGCAGTGCGCAACTTCGCGCCGCGCCTTTGTTCCAACATCGGCGAATGAAGCATGCTCATTCTGTTAAGCCCGGCCAAGGATCTTGCGAAAGAGACCCCGATTGCGCCCGGGGCCACTCAGCCTGTGCTGCTGGAACACAGCCTTCCCCTTGTGGCCAAGCTGAAGACCCTTTCAGCGAAGAAACTCGCCAAGCTCATGGACCTGAGCCCCGCACTTGGTGAGTTGAACCGCGCCCGATACGAACGATGGGGCACGCCGTTCACCCAGGACAATGCACGACCGGCGGTCTTCGCCTTCAATGGAGAGGTGTATCGGGGATTGGGCGCGCGGACGCTCACCACCGAAGATCTCCGGTTCGCACAGCTCCATTTGCGTATTCTCAGCGGACTACATGGGGTCCTTCGCCCGTTGGACCTCATACAGGACCACCGTTTGATGATGGGCACACCGTTCTCGCTAGGACGCTCCAAGAATTTGTACGCGTATTGGGGTGATCACATCACCAAGGTGCTCAAGAAGGATCTGAGGGACAGCGGAACCAACACCGTGGTCAACCTCGCATCTTCTGAATACTTCAAGGCCGTGAAGCGAGACCTGCTCAGCCCGCGCGTGATCACACCGGTCTTCAAGGATCGAGGACCTAGTGGCTATAGAATGGTGATGGTCTTCGCCAAACAGCAACGCGGGGCAATGGCGCGGCACATCATCACGCATCGGCTGCTCGATGCGGAGAAGCTGAAGGCCTATGCTAGTGATGGTTATCGCTTCGCCCCAGAGGCAAGCACCGCTGACGACTGGGTGTACTTGCGCGATCGCAAGCCGTAGCCGGTTCAGAACACCACCACCACACCGGCATTTACACGTTGGCTGCTCCAGTCAAGGCGGATGACTTGGCCGCCGGGGAGTTCGACGGGATCGCCGTTGTGATCCGTTACGGGCATGCCGTTACCAGCGATCGCCAAGCGCGTAGGCGAAACGGCAGGTGAAGGATCCGGCGGTGGTACTGTTGGTGCTTATCGTATCCAGTGTGTTGTTCACCGTGATCAGACCCGCGTCGGCACCAAGGCTGGTGAGCAGTTGCTTGCGGCGTACCGCTTGCGCGGAAGCAGTGATGCCCATGCCCACCAAAGCCAACAAAACGAGCAAGGAGCGCGATCCCATGGTGCGAAGATCGACACGCCTTGTCCACCACGGTACTTTCGTGCGGTGCCTTGGTTGCTTGGAACGTTGCTCACGATCGCGCTGGCTTACGCGGGCCTCTGCTTGTTGGCGTACCTCTTCCAAGAGCGCTTCATCTTTATCCGTTTCCCGCGACGTGATCAGTACAGGTTCCATTTTTCGCAACCCTTCTTCGAGGAGTGGATCGATCACGACGGTGCCCGACTGCACGCATTGCACTTCACTTCGGAAGGATCGAAAGGAACTATCCTCTACTTCCACGGAAACACAGGCGACCTAAAGCGCTGGGGTGGTAAGGCTGCCCGGTTCACGCAATTGGGCTACGATGTGCTGATGCCCGATCCGCGTGGGTACGGCAAGAGCCGGGGCCGCACCAGCGAAGCGGCGCTCATCGCCGATGCGATCGCTTGGTTCGATCATCTCACTGTACACATGCCAGCGGAACGCATTGTACTCTACGGTCGATCGTTGGGTGCTGCACTGGCCTTGCCTGTTGCAGTGCATCGATCCCCGCGAATGGTCCTGTTGGAGACGCCCTTTGCCAAGCTCGCCGATGTGGCCCAACACTATTTTCCATTGTTGCCGTACCGCTGGTTGCTGCGGTATCCCTTTCGCAATGATGTGGCTGCGCGTGAGGTGTGTTGCCCGATCTATGTCTTTCACGGTGAGCGTGACCCCATCGTGCCCTATGCTAGCGCACTGAAGTTGTATGCTGCAATCCCCGGCCACGTGCAACGCGAGATGTTCTCCTTCCCGAACGGTCGGCACAATGACCTGTACAAGTTCGATCGCTTCAGGGGACTTGTGCAGCGCGTGCTCTCCGAGGAGTTGAGCGGAAATGCGTAGTTCAAGCTGCACACCAACCTGCGGGATCGCCCAAAATGCCGACGCCCCCTTCAATTTTGAAGAGGGCGTCGATGTGTTTGAGTTCGATCAGCGCGAGATCACCATGCGCAGCACGGTGGTCGTGCCTTGGTGCGTTGCGCGTACAAAGTACAGTCCCTGTTCAGCACTGCTCATGTCGATGCTCGTGCGCACGCCGTTGAGGCGCCCCTTGCCCACACAATGGCCGGTGGCATCGAACACCTCGTACAGATCACCCTGCGCAGTGGACAACTCTATCGTGAACGCACCCGTGTTCGGGTTGGGTTGCAACTGCATCGGCTCGCTGGTGGTCGTTGTAATGCCCGTGCTGAGGTAGATCCATTCTTCCGAAAGGCTAACACAGCCGCCGGCGTCGGTGAATTGAACGGTGTATGCACCATCCTCGGTTGGCACCCACCACGGATCGGTGGCGCCAGCAAGGGCGACTCCATCCAAGTACCATTGCCATGTGCCCACGCCGGTCACCAGCAGCGAGTCGTTGCTAAGGCCGATCACAGCTGGCGCGGGCAATGGGTTCACGATCACTTCCACGATATCGCTGGTCGCTGTGCATCCAGCGGCGGAACTCACCGTAACGATGTAACCGCCCGCGTTAGTGGTGCTGATCTGGCTGCCCGTTGCGCCATTGATCATGTTGCCATCCACGTACCACTGGTAGTTCACATCCGCGATCGCATCAGCAATAAGCGTGGTACCACCGCCTTGACAGAAGGTAGTGGGTTCTGAATTGATCACACCCGGCACTACGGGTAGAACGTTCACCGTGACCACCGTGGTGGCGCTGGCTTCGGAAGCGCAACCCGCATCGCTCGTTCCCACGATCGTGTAGCTACCGCCGGAGAGTGTGGTGAGCGAATCGTTGGTGGCCATGTCGATGAGCATGCCATCCAAATACCATTGGTACGTGCTACCTGGAACTTCAGCGATGCTCAGCGTAACGGCACCACCTTCGCAGAACTGCGTAGGCCCGTCCACACTCACCACCGGCGCCGCTGGAATGGCGCTCACCGAAACGATTACAGCGTCACTGGGCTGCGAAGTGCATCCGCTGCTGCTCATGATCACCACGGAGTATCCACCTGCCGTATCCGCGTTGATCAATGTGCTTGTCGCACCCGGGATCGCACTTCCATTCAAGCTCCATTGGTACGTATTCGTCGGCATATCCGTGGTGGACAGTTGCACCGAGCCTCCATCGCAGAAGGTCGTGGCTCCATCGGCGGTTACTTCAGGTGTTGCCACTATGTCGATGTTCACGGTTACCTCTTCGGTAAGGAATGTGCATCCCGTTCCATCATTGGTGACCTGTGCGGTATAGATGCCAGCCAGCGAGGCGTTCACGGTGGTCGAGGTGGCGCCCACGATCGGGGCATCGTTCAAGAACCACTGGTAGCTGAGAGGCCATTGACCGCTGAGGTCCTGCAAGCTGATGTCCACCGCTGTGCCTTCGCAGATGACGTGATCGGTGTCATTCACGGAATGCAAGGGCACCTGATTCACCTCCACGACAACGCTGTTGGATGTGGCAGTTCCGCATGCGTTATCCACCACTACCGTGTATGTGCCAGCAGCGTCGGCATCGTACGTCGCGTTCACTTCTCCAGTGAGGTCAGCACCGTCAAGTTGCCATTGATAGCCCGGGCCGCCCACCGCAATGAGCGTTACCGTTCCACCTGTGCATAGTGAGGTGGGGCCGCCAGCGGAGATCGCCGCCACGGTCGTACCTCCGATGGTGATATCAAATATGTTGCTCGTTCCGATGAAGTCCGGGCTAGTGCTGATCACGCGGATCCGGTAGCCGGCTCCAAGTGGCGTGTTCGCTGGAATGGTCGCCGTTATGGTGCCCGAGGTGCTCGCGGTCACGTCCCCGATATCGACAGGTGAGGCGAAGCTTCCGGTCGCATCGGAGAGTTGCGCCGTGAAATGGTTGGCCGGAACGAAGAATCCACCCGCGTTGAAAGCGCCCGTCACCTCATAGTGCACATCCAATGTGGCACCGGGACACAGGTTACTTGCCAAGGGATCAACCACATCGATGCTACGCGGCACATCATAGTAGTAGATCGCGGTCACCACTTCGAAACCGAAGATCTCGGTGGTGTTTATCTGCAGCACCGGTACGCGCAAGCCCTGCGCCAACCATTTGTACTCACGCTGCACGGGACGGTCGATGACGAAGCCGAACACACTATCGCGCATGGTGAGGGTGGTCTTTACGCGGAGCACATCCCACGTACCGCCCGGGGTGGTGATACCGCCCCAGCCGTCCACGATGTTCTCGCGGTCCTGCTGGTAGCCGTAGTAGCCAACGTTGGGGATCTCCACATTGTAACTACTGTGCGATGCGCTCGCATCACCGTAGTCCAACGGTAATTCGTAGATCACATCGTGCTGGTCAAAGATGATAGGCAGTGGAATGCCGCTCAACTCCACACCGAAGCCTACGGTCCTGTAAGTGGAATTGCTGCGGTACCGGAACGTGTAGGGGTTCTGTACCGGCAGCAGCCCGCTGAAGGCTATGTCGGTACCGGGCTTGGCGTGGTTCGCGCGGTTCGGATTGAAGAATAGATCGGCGTAAACGATCGCGTAAATGAAATTGGTGCTGGCCACCGTCTGGTAGTTCACGGTATCCCCCGCGTTCACCGCTAGGTTCGGGAAGTTCCAGGTATGTGCGGGTCCGGTTGCGGCGTAGTTGATCGCCGGGTTGGTTACGGCTCGGGTGCGCACCAACTCGTCATTGGCGTACGGCATCTCGGCTTGGCCGATGGTGATCTGCGCGTGCGTTCCGAGGGTAGCCAACAGTAGTGAACAGAGGGTGAAGATTATCTTCATGAGCATAAGGCGTTTTGTGCTCGGCACCCTAACCGCGTGCCGAGCACCAGCTGTCGGGCGTTCCCGCGTTACAGAAGGACGGACTGATCGATCATGGGTGGCCTGTCAGAAATGGAGTGTGGAGTATTGTCCACACAATGACGGCCGTGGCTCAGTATGCACGTTCTAATTCCGAGCCCCTTGTCATCATTGAGGGTCGGTAGATGTGTATGACATTCTTGTCCAGTTCCAATTGTCGTATGGTGGCCGCGGGGAAATGATCATCGAGCATCATGCTATTAAATTGTGAGGACCTGTATGCGGACGAACGATCGTCGGGCCTGTACTGTGAATACACCCCTCGACAGCTGAAGGGGAGCGTGCGTTCACTGTCAGTTTCACTCCACCACCCGCACCACCACCTTGCCGGTGTGCAAGCCCTCACCAAAACGCCGGATCAGTCGCGGCAGTTCGTCGAAGTCGTACGGCCCATCGATCACCGCCTTCAGCGCACCGCTGCTCAACAGAGGCGCCAGATCATCCAGGTTCTTGTTCGACTTCAGCATCACGATGTGCATGTTGCGCCGACCGAACCACCGCGCGAATAGCAAGCCGATCAACCGGCCCGGATCGCCACCCACCGTCACGTAGCGGCCGTTCGGTGTCAATGCGCGCGCGAGTTCTTCGGCAGAGCGTTTCGTCTTCGCATCCACCACCAGATCGAAACGTTCACCGATCTGCGTGAAGTCCTGCTCCCTGAAGTCGATCACGCTGTCGAAGCCCATGGCTGTCATGGCCTGAAGCTTCGCACCAGTGTCCACACCCCACACCGTGCAGCCTTGTCGCTTGGTCAGTTGTAGCGCGAAGGTTCCCACGCCACCGCCAGCACCGTTGATCAGCACCCGCTCACCATCCTTCAGCTGACCTATCTCTACCACGGCTTGGTACGCCAGTTCCAACGCGTGCGGTATCGCAGCTGCCTCCACGCACGAAAGCCCTTCAGGAATTCTCCGCAGTTCATCCTCGGGCACTGCGACCAGTTCGGCGAAGGTGCCCAGGCCACCATTCGATGTATCGCCATACACGGCATCGCCCACGCGCCAGCGCGTCGCGTTCGGACCCAGTGCCACCACTTTGCCGGCGAGTTCCATGCCCGGTATGGGGCGTCGCGGACGGAAGAGGCCGAAGATGAGCCGGTAGATGCGCGGCCGTCCAGTCACCATGCTCCAGTCGTAGTCGTTCACGGTGGTGGCTCGCACGCGCACCAAAACTTGGCCGTCCTTCGGAACAGGCGTGGGGACCTCGCGCCATTGCAAGCGCTCCGGTGCGCCGTACTGTTCGCAGATGATTGCTTTCATGCTGCGAACAAAGTACTTTGATGTTGGACGTCGCGCGTCTATTCGCCGAGCGGTCGGGGAGGAGGAGGGTAGGTGGAAGAGGCTGCGGAGCTTTACGTTCCGCTATCGCCTTTCCGGTCAACCCTAGTCGTGCAGCGCGAAGCCGCCCCTCTACGCTTTCAACACCTTCCGCACTATCCGCTCGCGCTGCTCGTTATTCCTGCGAATGATCTGTCATCCCGTGCAATGATCCCTTCAACGGCCACGCCGATGTACGCGCAGTCTTTCAGGGTGAACTCGCCGGCGTTCGGCACGCTGATCCGGGCCAACCATAGTGGATCGCTCCTGCAATAGTGAAGCCCAGGCCGAGATAGCGCGACTCATCCACCGAGGCGGTCGTCCATTGTGCTGAATGGGGGGAGCAGTGCAAGTGGACGGAGTACCCGGCCCCGGGCAGTCACCGCCAAGGACGAACTCCTGGCTCTCGTACCGTGGGTGCTCGTCGCCCTCGCGGCCCTCGCGGTCGTGGTCGACCTCATCGATGGCGACCACCCCAAGACCCTGACCAGTGCGGGGCTGCTGATCGGCTTGATGGGGCTTTTGGGCCATCGGCTCACGGGAGCGTCCTTGTGGCGGTGGCTGGCGATCGTCGGCTTCGTGGTCTGCATCGGCAGCGCGGTGTATCGCGCAGCGTTGCACCAAGGCTGGCTTTGACCACTGGTAAGCATCAGATGTCTTCCGTCGTGCGCCTACCACGGTGTCGCCTTGGCGAACGCGGTCGTCCTTCTACTT
>JBKJPT010000254.1:0-14864 GCA_046595075.1 Flavobacteriales bacterium | reverse complement strand
CCGTTCGCCTTTGCGCTGGTCGTATGCACGCGCCAACCACGCAGCATATACACCCGCTTCCAGCCGTAGACCGGGGAAGCCGCGAAAGGCCAGCAGGCATGCACCCTGTCCGTAGGTGGAGTTGGTGCTACGGTACCCGCGGTCCAGGCCATCGACCAGCAAGTCCGCGGGGTAGTACTTCTGGCCTTCGTCGAACCGGTATCCACTTCGGCGTAGCACGGCCGATCCCTCCACTACCGCAGACCAGCCTTGGGTCAAGGCCCGCTCCAACGAGATGCCGATCGTTCCGCCGAACCCATCCGCACCGCGACCGGCATAGGGGCCATGTTCGGTACCCAGTGGATCGTTCAGGTGCGTGTAGTTCACTCCGCCGTGCCCGTACCAACGCAGGGGTGTTTGCGCCTGCATGCTCGCGTGAATGAAGAGCATGATGATGATCGCAAGCCGCATGATCGCAGGTTCCGCCCGGGAACATGTGACCAACGACAGGACAGGCCGATCAGTACGTGATCATGGCAACTGCTCCCCCATCACCACCGTGGGAATGCCGCCGCCGATGTTGCTCAGGATCGGCTCGAAATTGAACTAGATCTCTCCCTGTCACCGACCGATGCGGCGATAAACCATGGCGCGAACGGTGACCGGAACGAGATCATCATGGCGTTTGGAACCAGCCGTGGCGTAAATGGATCTACCGAAAGAGAATGCGGCACCAAGTGTCCAATTCGGATCGATCCTCCGCTCCACTCCGAACCGAACGGCGGCAGAATAAGCGTTCAAGACAGTAGTGCCCATATACGTGGTATCAGAGTCCTTGATCGAACTGCCGGACGGTTGTGAACTAGGAACATCTGTGTACGTGAGAACCTCTGCATCCTCTGATACACGTGCTTGAAGAAGGACGCCGAGATCAAGGCCTAGTAAGAAGTGAGACCGGCGGCCCACCGGCAACGCTACTTGTGGAGCGACACGCAGTATATCCATCATCGCTGTGATCCGGCCGCTTCGATAAGCAATCTGGTACTGGGGGCTTTGGACCAAATACGAGAATCGCTGGGTCCAACCTTGGTGCTCCCAGCCAGCTTCAAGTCGAAAGAACACGCCGCTGTCCTGCGAACTATAGTACCCGCCAAAGAAGACCCCCGGTTGCAAGAAATCCGCGGACGAAGATGAATGCTCGTAATGATCAATGCTGTTCCCGGCTGCGTGCAACCACCCAAGAACAAGGCCCTTGTCCTGAGCAAAGGATACGTTCACTGCAAGAGCGATGGTCGAAAGCAACACGCACCGACACATTGCTGGATCCTTCAAGTTACATTTGACCTTCCGTTGCGCAGCGGCCATCATGTTCGCGTATGGCTCAGGGCAACTGCTCCCCCATCACCACCGTGGGTATGCTGCCGCCGATGTTGCTCAGGATCGGATCGCGATCGTTCTCGGCACCCACGTACTTCACAATGCCGTCCATGTTCACGTCGCTGAAGAGATAGCCGGTTACCGTGAGCGTGGGCACACTACCGCCGATGGCCGTGAGGATCGGATCACGATCATTGAACGAGCCCGTGTATTTCAACTCGTTGTTGGGGTCCACGTTGCCACTCCACAGCGCCATGATCCCACTGTTGCTCTTGAGTGGATTGGTGCCATACGTGGACAAGGCGGATTGCGTGAAGTCGATCGGCGTGCTGGTGCCGTTGAGCGCAATGTTGGCGCCGGTCATGCAACCCAAGTGATTGCGGTGGCGCACGGCCACGCGGTAGTTGCCCGCATCCAAGCAGAAGCCGAGCGGTGAGGTGCCATCTGGTGACACCACATCGCCATCGCGTTGCACAAGGCCCACACGCGCTTCAAGGATCGTGGCCGGGTTGGATGTGGAACGCAGTTCGACCAAGACCCAATCCACCACCGCATTGTTGCCGGTAACGGCGAGCACTGGTGCCGTGGTTATCGTAGGGCCGGTGATCGTGCGCCCCATGGCGGTGTAAGGTTCGGTGAGCGGCAGTAGGCTCAGCTTCCGCAGCGAATCGACCATGAGGCCATTGGCCGTGCGATAGGCGCCATCGAGGAAAACCTTCGCCGCCACCACCGTGCGCGGGATCACATCGCAGGGCGCTTGCAAGGTGGTGAAGCTGTGCGTGGTGGTGTATTCGCTCACGGTGCCTTGTACACCACCGCACGCTGCACGTACCTGCACATCGTAGCTGGTGAGTTGCGCGAGGCCACCGAGCGCATAGGGGCTGGAAGCGAGGCCGTTCACATTTGTCCATGTGCTACCGCTCGTGGGCTTCCATCTCAGATCGAAGGTGGTACCGGTGCCGCCCGGTGCGGTCCAGGTGATGTTGGCGCTGTTGTAGGTGATGGTGTTGCTCGTGAGCCCTTGAGGAATGTTGCACGCCGTGACATAAGCGCTCGCGTTGAGCAGATAGCATTGGCTGGTGTTGAATACGCTCTGGTAGCCGAACACGTGGATATAGTATGTGCCTGCCGGTGCGTTGGCGTAACTGATGGACTCGGAAGCAGTGCCGCCATTGGCGCTGCTAGCGAGCTGTGTGCCAACACTGTTGAGCAAGCGCAGGTCGTAATCTGCTGGGAGGTTGGAGAGGGTAAGGTTCACAGTGCTGGTGGCGGTCAGCACAAAGCGGTAGTAGTCCACATCGGTGCTGCTCGCGATCAGCGCGTTCACCGCTGTGGGCAGGGTGATCAATGGTGCCGTGGCCGTGGTGTTGTTGGGCTCGTTGCTATCGGGGCAGGGCACTGGTGTGGTGAAGGTCTTGCTCGCGCTATAGGCGCTGCTGGTTGCTGTACACACGCACAGCACTTGGTACTCATAGTCCGTTGCTTGTGTGAGACCGCTGAGCGCATAGTTGGTCGTGGTGATCCCGGTAACGGTGGTCCACGTGCCGCTGCTCACGGGTTTCCATCGCAGCGTATAGCTCACCACGCCGTAGTTGCTCCAGTTCAGCGTGGCGCCGGTGGCAGTGAGGTTGGTGACGGTGAGCGGCGTGGGGGCATCGCAACTGGTGCCGCATTGCAGGAGGCAACTTGCCGCGTTCACGCGTTCGCGTATGCGCAGCGCCGGTTGCGGTCCGAAGCCGAACGAAAGGTTGATCCCCGTGCCGCCGATCAGGTGGCAATAGCTCATGATCGTGCCGCCGCCAGCAGGCAAGCCTGCATTGGCGCACGAACCTTCGGTATACCCCGCAGTAGGCCCACAGCCATCGATCGCGGTGTTGTTGCCGTTCCACACACATGCGTGCGTATGCGAGCTGCCCATGTTGTGACCGGTCTCGTGGCTCACCACCATCGTGCTCCAACTATATGTGGGCACGTTATTGTACGTTGTGTTGATCCCGCTGTACGCCATGCGGTTGCTGGTTCCGCCGCACAATGAATTCAAGTAGGCCACACCACCGTAGTTGCCCAGATCCAGCAAATGCGCGAGCTCGCCGTTGAAACTTGTGCGCGTGGTGCCGAACTGGTTCAGGCGCGAACTGCTGCTGGTGCCGTTGTAAGGGCTGGGCACATCCCACACGAAGATCTCGTTCAGGGATATCTGCACGCCATCGTTGGCATAGAGCGTGGTCATTTGGTTGAAGAGGCCGGTGAGGTAGCTGGTCACGTTGGCCACGCTGCCCTTGTTCTGGAATATGTCGTAAGCCGCCTCCCAGTATATGTGCACGCAACGGATCGTCTTGGCTCCACCCTGATCACGCCGCTCGTGCAGTTCGGGTATGCTGCCATCATCGAGCGTTGCGCACACCGCTCCGTTGGTGGCCAGCAGATCGGCTTCGCGGTAGTACACGTGCAAGCCTTCAATGTCGTTCTGGAAACGGCCGATGACGCGCTCG
Organism: Flavobacteriales bacterium; assembly: GCA_046595075.1. Taxonomy (GTDB): domain Bacteria; phylum Bacteroidota; class Bacteroidia; order Flavobacteriales_F; family PHOS-HE28; genus PHOS-HE28. The sequence goes on along the minus strand of JBKJPT010000254.1, from coordinate 11,016 downwards.
TCCTGCGCATCGGCGATCAAACCCATGACTTCCTTCTCGAACACGCTGATCGACACCACCGAGTTGGGTACGCCGCGCACCACACCGCGATAATGCAGACCCGTGGGCACATCGGCGTATGCACCGGTGCTCGCCAGCCGCACCGCGAAGCCACCGCTGGTGATGTCCACCAATTCCAGATCGAGCACTTGGCTGCCCTGTACATCACCTACCTCCAATGCGATGTACGGTGTGCGTGTGCGCAAGAGCGTGTTGCCCGCAGCAGCATCGTAGCGCAGTACGGTGGCCTGTGCGCAGGCAGCCTGCCATAGCGAGTTGATCGCGAACGATGGCGCCACCGGCTGAAAGAGCGGCACCGGCTGGAAACGTGCGCCCGATGATCGCAGGTCCTGTATGCGCTCGCTGACTTGGCCACCTTGGGCGAAAGCAGCGAATGAAAGAAGACAGGCAAATGAGGAGAGGTAGCTGCGCATGGAGAGTGGATGGTCGGGCCAAATTATCGGGTTGGGTGCTCCCCTTCCGACGCGCTGATCACCTATTCGTCCAAAGGAGCCGTGGAGAAGACGGGCAGTACCGTCCCTGCCCGACCTTTGGCTTCGACATGCCACCCCGCAAGCGCCGCTTTCCGCTTTTTTCAGCCTACAGCCTCAGTGTGGAGTATGCGATCGTGGATCGTACTACGCTCCAGGTGTTGCCACTGGCGCATGTCGTTCTTGAAGCCTTGGCGAATATGCCAGTGTTAGAAGGTGAACGCCGCGATGTGGAGCTGGCTCCCGGTGTTGCAGGGCACAGCCTTGTACTGCGCAGCACCAAGGTGATGCGCAAGCTGCCCAAGTGGGGGCCAAAGCTGGCGGCCCTTGCTGCGCAGGTGCAAGGCGTGCTGAATGCGCACAACGCCATGCTGCTACCCGGCGGCGCACACCCGTTCTACCTGCCTTTGCGCGATGCCTCTGCGGGCAATGCCCTTACGCCCGCGGTGCGCACCGTGTGCGATGCGCTCTTTGATACCCGCAAGCACGGGTGGAGCAATGATCAAGCCTTGCGCCTCGGGCTGCACTTCGACAAGGCGGACGAATTCGCGAAGGCGCATGCCGCAGTGCGTTTGCTGCTGCCGCTGATCCCGGGCCTTACCGCCGCATCGCCGATCTTGGAAGGAAGGATCACCGATGCAATGGATGCGCGGCTCGAAGCGTACTTCAATGCGTTCGCGCGCGTGCCCGAACTGGTGGGGCCTATGGTGCCCGAAGCGGTATTCGATACCGATGCGCATGATCGCGCGATCCTCAGTCCCATTGCGCAGGCCCTTGCAGCGCACGATCCGGAGAACGTGCTGGATGCCCACGGCATGGATGCACGCGGCGCCACCACGCAGTTCGATCCCGGCATTGTGTACCTGCACGTGATCGATGCGCAGGAAAGCCCCAACGCCGACCTGGCCGTGGTGGAGTTCATAATAGCGGTGCTGAAAGCGCTCGTGAACGGTCGTTGGGTGAGCAACTACCTGCAACGCGCATGGGCCGCCGAGGACCTGCAAGCGATCCTGCTGGACACGGTCAAGGAAGGGGATCACGCAACCATAGGCAATCGCGACTACCTGCTCATGTTCGGGCTTATGCAGCAGGAAGGCATGCCAGCGCTGAAGGTGTGGCAGCACCTCTTTGTTGAACTGTACCCTGAACTGAGCCCCGCTGCGCGAACGCATATAGCGCACATACTGGAGCACGGCACCCTGGCCACGCGCATACTGGCACGCACGGGCGAGCGACCCACGGCCGATAAGCTGCGCGATGCCTACGCTGCCTTGGCGCAAAGCCACAGCACCAACGGCAGTTACATCTAGCCCGATCGGCGATCCGCGGGTGTGGATCGTGGGTGGCGCTACGGCGCTCTGTCGAATGGTTAAAACCTCCATGGTGCCCATGCGTTGCGGTGCACAACCCCCCGCACCATGGCACGCCAACTCGTCTACTCCGCATTGCTGGTGAGTTCGGTATCCTTCGCCCAACCTTCCCCCGCTTTCTACTGGAAGCTCGATGGAACCAGCGGCAACACGGCAACTGCCGCAACAGGCGGATCCGATGGTACGCTCGTAGGTGGCGTGCTCTGGGATCCAGCAGGTGGCCACCACCAGGGCGCGGCACGCTTCGATGGGGTCAACGATCGCATCGTATTCGGCGCATGCGACCTCACCAACGGTGGCGATGTGATGAGCATATCGCTGTGGATCAAACCCGACTTCGTCACGGGCATGGAGCGCACACTGATCGCCAAGACCGTTGGCCCCACCGCTGCTGATCATGTGTGGTCCATCGCGCTCATCAATTCAACGGCGCTGCGTTTCAGGTTGAAGACCGGCGGCACCACCACGGAACTGAGCACAGCCCCGTCGTCGCTCTCCGGTGGCACATGGTACCACATGGTAGCGGTGTACGATGGCACCCAAATGCGCGTGTACACCAACGGGTCGCTCATGGGCGCAGTGCCGAAGAGCGGGTCGATCGGTTATCACCCGCAAGCTCCCGCATCATTGGGCGCAACCAGCACGGGCACCGAACCCTTCAGTGGTTGGATCGACGATGTGCGTGTGTACGACTTCGCGCTGAGCGATCTGGACATCATGAACATACTCTTCGAGGGCGTGACCACGGCGATACCCGGTCATGCCATCGCGTGCACGCCAACCACGTTCGCGCAGCTCGCATCGGGTTATGAGCAGGTGACGCTCAGCGATGCCATGGGCCGCACCGTGCTGCACCGATCCCTCAACACGTCTTCCAACGTGGAGCTGCCATCGCTTTCCGCAGGCATCTACCTGGTCTGCTTCCAGGGCCACGGCACACGCACCGCCACGCGCATGGTGGTGCCTTGAATGACGAAGACCCCTCGAACGTTCGAGGGGTCTTCGTATTCCAGGAGCCTTCGTTCAATGCATCACGTGGAAGCGCCGCTCGGCCCTACCGCCATCCCATTGCACACGCAAGAGGTAATGGCCATCGACCAGGGCGCGCACATCGATCTGTTGTAGTTGTCCGCTTTGCGCGTTCGCCGCTGATGGGCTAAGTACGGTGCGTCCGGTCATGTCGGTGATCTCGAAACGCAAGCCGCGCAGATCCACGGGCGCGAGCAGTACGTTGATCATGTCGTTCGCGGGGCTGGGGAACACGGTGGTGATCGGATCCAGTTGCTCTTCCACGGAAAGTGTGTTCGCTTCGCCGTTCCACAATTGGATGTCGTCGAGCGCGCCTTCGATCAAGCTTTGTCCGTTGGATTGCACCGTGGGCCTGATGCTGTCGCTGGCGATGAAGCGCAAGCGCACGTTGGCCGTCGGGGCTACGAACTCCTGCACCCGAAAGGCCTTGCGGCGCCAGCTGCGATCGCTGCTCTTGGTGTCCTCAACGTTCACCCACGTGCTGCCGTTGTTGTTGCTGATCTGCATCTGCCACCAATCGGCGCTGGGGTTGGAGCCCGTGTTGTTGCTGTACCAACGCCAGTAGGTAAAGGCCGGGTTGGTGTAGCTGGTGAGGTTGATGGGATCGCTCATGAGAATGGTGCTGCCGCCGTCCACATCGTTGGTGCCGATGGAGGAAGAGGTGCCCGGCGCGTTGCCCGTATACCAGCAAAGGAAGCCGCCGGGCGTGTGTTGCAGCGCAGGTTGCACAATGGTGTTGAGATCGCCGGGTGTGCTGTACGAACCAATGAGTACGCCGTATTCCCATTGGCCTGTGGTTGCATTACCCTGCGGCGTGGTGGTCCAGCTGCCGAGCTGGCTGTTATCATCACCATCCTCGGTGGCGATCAGGCTGAAGGCCACCAGGATGTAGTTCGGCAAATAACCTTCGTCATAGAATTGTGCACCGTTGGGTGTCACCGAACTGGTAACGCCGAAGATGTCCTGCACGGTGAGGTAGTAGGCCACGATCGTTCCACCGGGCTGACCGGGGATCTGCGCGGTGTAGTTGGAACCGCTGATGTTCAGGGGCACGGTCACCCACGGCGAAGCGTTGGTGACCTTGTAATGCAGGTCCGCGCTCTCCACATATGTATTGAAGGGGAAGGTGAGCGCAAGCGTGGCAGATATGGGAATGGTGTTGCCTTCCAACGAGGATAGCACGGGCGTGTGGTTGAACTGCGAGTTGCTCAGTAGCGTGATGCCATGGATGGCGAACGCTTCGACGATGGCCAAGCCATTGGGCGTGCCGTTGGTGAGGTTGCCGTCGTTATCGTCGGCCTGCAGCACGTCCAGCAGCACATCCCTGAAGGCCGTTCCTTCCATACCGTTGGCCACATTGGCTTGATAGCCGGGAAACGCCGCTGCGAAGAGGTCCAGCGTGAGCGGCATGTTCCAGTTGAGCAACCGGTACGTATCCCACCACGCGCCGGCGATGATCTCGCCATCGCGGTGTACTTCGCCCACGATGTTCACCGGGTACACCTTGGGGTCCTGATCGTAGCGGCGGATGTACGAGTTGGCGAAGTTGAACTGATAACCCAGCGTCATGATGGGGTTCGCGGTGAGGGTGAGCGCCCATATATCCGCATAACCCTCGTTCATAGCACCGTTGTTGAAGATCTCACCTCCGGCTTGGTAGAAGGTGGAGTTGATGCCATGGCCGTACTCGTGGTAGATGACATCCGAGTACAACGACAGTGCACGGCACGTGGTGCTCTGCGCGTAGAAGTTGATGGAGGTGCCATCGTAGTAGGCGTTGCAGGTATCGCCGGGCACATCAACTCGTGTGGGCAGCACAATGTCCATTCCCGTGTAACCGGGCAATGTGCTCACCGCGTGGTTGTGGATCTGGCTCACGGCATAGTAGGCCGTGCGTTGTTTCACGTTCGCGTTCGCATCAAAGCTCACCGTGTTCGCCCCCTCGTTGAGCGTACCGGTGAACGAAGGTGTTGTTCCTCCGGTGGTGGTGTTGCTCCATCGGCCGCGCAACTGGTACTGCGCGGTCACCGGACCCGTGAGGCCGGTCGGAAGAAAGCCGAGATCATCGGTGTACAGGAAGTTGCCATTGATCGTCACGCGCAGATCGGGCAAGCCGTTCACTTCGGTGGGCACCAGTGCGCCATTCAGGTGCACGTTGGCGTTCACCTGTACATCGGCGGCATCATCGTCGTTGCCATCGCCGCCATCCATGTGCGAATGCTCGGTCATCACCAGATCGCGGCGATAGAGCAGTTCGCCGGAGCGTGCATCCACGTAACACTGGTAATGCCCCGGGCGACCATGATGTGTGTTGTTCACCTGTACCTCGTACACGGCGCGGTAGTCCACCTCATGTCCGTTGGGGATGGGCAGGATCCGTGATCCCTTGTGCTCCACATCGGTGATGTTCGCCAGACCATCACCAGCCACCGTGGCGGCGAAAGCCTCACCCAGCATCGGCTCCAGATCGGCGGGGATCGCATCGTGCACGTCGGCACCAAAGGCGATCACGCGGCCTTGTTGATCCAGCTTCACCATCACCTTGCCATGCAGCACCAGAACACCATTGTGTACCTGATCGAAGTGCACATAAGTGATGTTCTTCGCCGGTGCGCTGGTCAGGTGCACCAGTTCGTTCGCAGGCACACCAAAGGGTGCGAGCTGGGTGGTGATGAAGTTCATCGCCTTCTCCTGCGGCGTGCCACCACCCACATCGATCGGCGGACCGAACGCACGGCGTGGTTTGGCAGAACCCTCGTTGAACTCCACCGTCCATAGCGGATGTGCCGCGAGGAAATTGCGCCACGGCTCTCGCTCGCGCAGTTCGGCCTGCCACACCGGATCGGGTACCGCCCGAATGTCCTTGATGTAGTTGATCTCGGCGGGGTCGTGTCGATCCTGCGCGTGAACAACAGGGAAGATGAAGGCAGCGCAAGCGAATGCGAACAGGGTACGAAGGATCATGGGCATGGGATTGGAGCGATCGAAGGTGGTGGATCGGGCGCTTTGTTCCAAACACGTACGCCCAACACGCATAGCTATGCCGGGACTTCCAACACCAATCCGTCGTGGGCCAACTGGATCCCATCGGGTAATTCGGCGCTCACGTCAGCGTGCGTTCCCAGCAGGTGACTGATGTGCGTGAAGTACGCGCGCTGGGGTGCGATGCGCTCCACCATGGCGATGGCTTCGGCGAGGTTGAGGTGCGAGGGGTGTTCCTTGCGGCGCAAGGCGTTCAACACCAGTGTGTGTACCCCTTGCAGTTGCGCCACCACATTGGCCGCGATGCTCTTTGCATCGGTGATGTACGCAAAGCCACCAATGCGGAAACCCAGCACCGGCATGTGCATGTGCATGACGTCGATGGTGGCCACCTCCACCCCTGCTGCGCTGAACGATGCGCCTTCGATGTAGTGCAACTGCAACTCCGGCACACCGGGATACTTGCGCTCGGCGAAGGCATAGTGGTACAAGCGCTCCACAGCAGCGATCGTGGCTGCGTTGGCGTGTATGTCCATGGCCCGCTGCTGCGCAAAGTTGAAGGCCCGCAGGTCGTCGATGCCCGCGATGTGGTCCATGTGCTCGTGGGTGAGCAGTACCGCATCCAGGTCGCGCACATCGGCGCGCAATAGCTGTTGGCGCATATCGGGGCCTGCATCGATCAGCAATCGCTTGCCCTGCACTTCAACCAATACCGAGGAACGCAGGCGCTTGTCGCGCGGATCCTCACTGGTACATACCGCGCAGCGGCACGCGATCACCGGCACACCCTGGCTGGTGCCGGTGCCAAGGAACTCGATGCGCAGGGTGGACATGCGGTAAAGATCGGCGTGGACCGCACAACTACGGTGGAGCTGCCAATACACCGACGGGCTCAAACGCGAATGCGGAGTCCAGCTTGTTGGACCCCGCATTCCTGTATCGGCTGATCAACTACTCTTTCACTCGCACGGCCTTCTTCACCAGTTGTTCGCTATCCAAGAGCAGCGTTACGTAGTACACGCCGGGCGCAAGATCCGTGGTATCCCACTCGTATGTGTATTGCCCGGCCTCCATGCTCGCTTCGCTCAGCACGCGCAGTTGCTTGCCATCGGCGCTGTTGGCCAATAGGTGCATGCGCCCGCTGTGGTCCAGTGTGTAAGTGAGCGTGGCTTGGTGTACGAATGGATTGGGCGTGATGAGCAAGTTGCGCGCGTTGCCCATGATGGTTTCTGCTTCTGTGTTGGAACGCACATCGCTGCCGGTGCCGCCACCTTGCGGGGCCATGCCGCCGGAGGCGCAGCAGGCAGCGAGTTGTTCTTGGAGCGCGTTCAATTGTTCTTGCATGGCGGCCATTTGATCGGCTACGCTCTGGTTGGCGGCGACCTGCGCTTGCAAACCCGTGATCGTGGCGTTCTGTTCCTTGACTGCCCCGATCAACAGGGGTATGATCTCGATGTAGTTCAATCCTTTGAAATCCATGGCAGGGTTGATCACGTTGCCCAAGGAATCAATATCCGCCGGGCGATGGATCTGCCTCACCAACTCCGGGTTCAGAGCTTCCACATCCTGGGCCACCAAGCCCAAGTGGCTTCCTCCGGATAAGTTCAAGAACGGGAATTCCTCCTGCCGGAACGTGTAACGCTTGGGTTGCAATTGAAGAATGAACTCCAATGAACCCGTAAGGTCCTCGATGTTGTCCTTGAGCGACTGGTCCGAAGTAGGATAGGTGGTTCCAGTGATCACAACATCACCCTGTGCCCAAAGCGCATATGAATTCACTGTCTGGGCAGCCGACGTTGGTGCCGTGAAATAGCCCCCGCGAAGAGCGGATGCGGTATTGGAGTTGGCTACCGACCCGTAGACCCCATAGTACGTGTTGGCACCTGTGCCACTAACAATGGCCGAGACGCCATAATTCGTTGTCGCATTGGCCGTGCTCGCGCCTTCGACAGCCTTGGCATCATTGGTGCCGCCATTCACTGACCCAAGCACTCCCCATGTATTCGTTGCATTAGCGGTATTCGCCCCTTCCACAGCCTTGGCGTTGGCGGTGCCATCATCCACCAATCCAAGCACGCCCCATGTGTATGAGGCATTGCCATACGAAAGAAACTCCCCACCATACTCCGACCAACCGCCAGTACCACCATTCACCGAGGCGGTAAAACCGCGTGTGTACCAGCTGTTCCCGGTCACATCGGCACGTAGACCGTAGTTGATATTCCCCCAAGCACACAAAGACCCGCTGCTCAGTGCATTTATCTGCATGCCCCTGTTGTCCACACAGCCGCTGCTTTGTGTAGAGGTAACCTCGATGCCGCGGGTGGTGGCCGTGCCACCGCTTGTCGTCACTTGTATGCCACGTGTGGTCGCAGCACTCGTGCTGTTCGCAACACCCAGCTTGTATGTGGGTGAGCTTGGTATCACACCTATGCCGACGGCTTCGGCATCATCGGGGCAACTTGCGTTGCTCGCACCAACCGCCGTGTACACATGGTTAGGCGAGGCGGTGTTCATGGTCCATTGGCAACCCGGTGCGCCCAAGGTGCTGGCTGCGCGCCAGTAAACCGTACCATTCGCCGGATCCGCCACAAGTACGCGGTCCAATACATCGTTCTGATAGCTCGGCGTGGCACCAGAAGTAAAGGCGCGCAAACGAATGGTCCGATCCAAAAGATCCAAACGTTCCTCTGGCATGCTCGTGCCCGATGCCCAATCGCCAATTCCAACATAACCAGTGATCGCCGATGTTGAACTCGATCGATACGGCCGCAAGCGCATCATCTCCAAGCCTTCAACAGCACCTGCCGAACCAACATTGCTCGCCCCCGGTGTTGTCAAGAACCGAAAAGTCGCATTGTCATACTTGTTGCCAGTGGACGCCAGCGGTAGATCGTCATCCCACCAAGCATAGAGTGCGTCCGTATTCTCGCTCACATCATCCTCATCGGACCCGGTGAGCTGGTTCTTCTGACCAACGTACATGGCATCGCCATTGCCAGTCATCGTAACGCCGTTGCGCATGAACGAGCGATAGGCCGCTTGAGAAGGTGAGTTCGTATGATGCACGAGATGTACGCGTGACCATGGTGCCTTCAATGTTGAACTCTTGATCGCCGAGGTGTATCCGAGCGCAGCGTAGCCCACGCGGCGCACCCTGTTCGAAATACTATTGTACGTGAACGCACTAGGATTGCCATCGTCCCATATGCGCATCCCGTTCCCGGAATAGTTCCACATGTAAAGTGAAGCACCATCGGACATCTGCTGCAAGTGCCAGTCGTTGTTCCCGTTGGTCGAGTTCACGGCGTAAAGCCTCCCCATCTCGCGTGTGGTTCCGCTCGTGTTCACCAGCCGGAACATGCGCCAGTTGGTCTCCATTTCTGTGCTTGTGCTGCTGTTGTAGTAGCCGATCGAACGGAACTGCTCAATGCCCTGCGTGTTCATTTCGCTACCGAACACACTCAGGTCTGCTGGTGGCACACCGCTATTTGTGCCCACAGTTACCCCCCGGGTTGGACTTGTCAAATATTGTTGTCCGCCTCCGCCCGTATTCCACTGTGCGAGTACGCATTGAGTACCGAACACGAACAGTGCAATGATCGAAACTGGTCTTGTCGAAGTTTTGGTTCTCATGGTCATGGCTTTATTGTGAGCTTGAAAGATGTCCAACTGTTCTCCGATAAATGCCCCCCCCTGCACTGCTCAATGTCAGGTGGAATAGCCCATTGGCGAGACCATCAACCATCACCTCTACCAATTCCTGACCCGTGGAGGACCCCGACCATACAACCCGCCCGAGTTCATCTGTCAAGTGTATGGTTGCTGTTGCTTGAGCACAGACTGGTATTCGAAGAAAGAAGCGTGCGTTGAATGGGTTAGGGAATACGTCTAGCCTATCGTTCACCTCGCTAGTGTGAGTTGCCTGCATCCCATCACAGAAACCAGCAGCATACGATACACAGACATCATCGAAGTAGACATACGAACATGGATAGTCAGCATCAGGATTTATCAAAAGAGGTTCTAGGAACGAATCATCGAAAAAATTACCCAAGACAACATATCGGTAGGCAGAGTCCGGGACATAAGTCCCGCTTACCAGATACCATAGCCCTGTATCCGATGGTGCGGTCGTTAATGCAAGTGCAGCATCTCCAGCCAACGGGTCGTTTCCTAGTTGCAAATACGGATCAACAGTGAAACGCAGGCCAGCCATTTGAACAGACCATTTCATGTTCTCGACAAAGCCACCTGACGCTGGGCTTATCTTGAAAGAGACAGACACAGGCACACCTGGTATCAAAGGCTCCGTCAACATTGCGCCAAGGTGTTCTCGACTATCACCCGGGAAGGCACACCACAAGTAAGCCCCTGCATAAGCTTCACCTGTCGCCGCCATTTGATATCCCACAACATTTCCGGGCACGCTAGCATACGGTCCGGTATCGCAACTGTGGAAATAGTCCGGTGAACCACGGAATCTGCTCCATCCTACGGTCCTATCCAACTGATTCCAAAAGCTCGGGCACTCCGTGTACTCCTCAAAACTCCCATTGGGCACCAGGTTTTGCGCAGCACCCCATTGCGGCAACAGCATGCCCATCACCATCGCGTATTTGATCCGCTTCCTCATGGCTTGCCGCTTTGTTCTTGGCCACGCGCTTCCTCCGCCTGCAATGCCCTCGCAATGCGCAAGGCTTCTTCAAGCAGCGCGATCTTCTCGGTGTAGCTCACGGCAGGACCCGCAGGCCGTAAATAAGGTCCTAACCATAAGCCAGAGCCCATGCTGTACTCTACTGTTGGCAGATCTTGGTAGCTGAGCGGGCGCAGCGTGAGCAAGTTTCTCATGGTCTCCGCTATTTGTGCGGTGTCCATTTCGCATACAGTGGTGCCCATGGCCGTTGTGCTTTCCACCGAAGGTAGGCCGTTGGTTGCGCCCACCGCACCTTGTGCATGCCCCATGTTTGTGAGGCAAATGCTCAAGGCCACCAGCAACACACAAAGGCCCGTGCATTTCATGGGCAGCAGGTGTTGTAGGAAACTTGAGCGGTCGAGTGACCTTGCCGGGCTAGAAAAGAGGCGCGAGGCGCGAGGCGCGAGGC
>JBKJPT010000234.1:0-5124 GCA_046595075.1 Flavobacteriales bacterium | reverse complement strand
GTGCACTGAGCAATACCCACCGGCACGATCATTGATATTCATACACAGCTTAAAGACGATCATGCGCTACACATCCTACTTCCTCCGCGCGAGCGCTTTGCTCCTGCTGGCGTTCGCCTCCGTCCCATCGCACGCGCAAGCACCCGAACACGCGGGTAGCAAGTTGATCAAGTGGATGACCATGGACGAGGCGCAGGCCGCCGCGAAGAAGACGCCCAAGCCGCTCTTCGTGGACGTGTACACGAGCTGGTGCGGTCCGTGCCGCATGTTGGATGCGAAGACCTTCGCCGACCCGAAATTGGCCGACTACGTGAACAAGCACTACTACCCTGTAAAGTTCAACGCAGAGAGTGGCGACCCGGTGACCTTCAAAGGCCAGAAGTACGAGAACCCGGACTTCAATCCTGGCAATACGGCGGGTCGCAATGGCACGCATCACCTCACCTATGCCATTGCCAATGTGGAAGGTCGCATCGCATACCCCACGGTGGTTTACTTGGACAGCGACCTCAATGTGCTCGCTCCCGTGCAAGGCTTGATGAGCCCAGAGCAGATGGAACCTATCCTGATGTACTTCGGCGAGAACGCATACAAGACACAGGACTACCAGACCTTCCTCGGCACCTTCAAGAGCCACTGGACCGCGCCGTAAGCAGCCTTCACCATCCCCTGAAAGCCCCGACACCACCGGGCTTTCATCGCGAGGCTCTGCGATGCGACAGCTTTTCACGCGCAGCCCATCAGCGCGCGCGCATCCGATACTACCTTAGCGGCCATCCAAAAAGTTCCAACCAATTTTCCAGCGCGGCGATGAGCGAGAAGGCCCAGATCATCCTGAACGGCAAGACCTATGAATTCCCCGTGATCGTGGGAAGCGAGGGCGAAAAAGCCATCGACATCAGCAAATTGCGCGACGAGAGCGGCTACATCACGCTGGACTACGGCTACAAGAACACCGGAGCCACGCAGAGCGCTATCACCTTCCTCGATGGTGAACTGGGCATCCTCAGCTACCGGGGCTACCCGATAGAACAACTGGCGGCGAAAGCCAGTTTCATCGAGGTTTCATACCTCCTGCTCTTCGGCGAACTGCCCAATGCGAAACAGTTGGAGGAGTTCCAAGGGAACATCCGCTACCACTCGCTTGTGCACGAGGACATGAAGCACTTCTTCGAGTTCTTCCCGAGCAATGCCCACCCCATGGGCATCCTCTCGGCCATGGTGAACTCGTTGAGCACCTTCTACCCGCGTAGTCAGGACCCGCACCGCCCACAGCACGAGGTGTTGCGCACGGTGTACCGCCTCATTGCCAAGATGCCCACGCTAGCCGCGATCAGCTACAAGAACAACCTGGGCCACCCCTATATGTACCCCAACAACAAGTTGGGCTACGTGGAGAATTTCCTACACATGATGTTCGCCCTGCCCACCGAGGAGTACAAAGGCGATCCGGTGGTGGCCAGCGCGCTGAACACGCTGCTTATCCTGCACGCCGACCACGAGCAGAACTGCAGCACCAGCACCGTGCGCATGGTGGGCAGCAGCCAGAGCAATTTGTACAGCGCCGTGAGCGCGGGCATCGCCGCACTGTGGGGACCGCTGCATGGCGGCGCCAACCAGGAGGTGATCGAAATGCTGGAGACCATCCGCAACGATGGTGGCGACATCCAGAAATGGGTGGACAAGGCCAAGGACAAGAACGACCCCTTCCGCCTGTTCGGTTTCGGGCACCGCGTGTACAAGAATTTCGACCCGCGCGCCACCATCATCAAGAAGAGCTGCGATGATGTGCTGAAGAAACTGGGCGTGAACGATCCAGTGCTGGACATCGCCCGGAAGCTGGAAGAAGTCGCCTTGAAGGACGAGTACTTCATCGAGCGCAAGCTGTACCCGAACGTGGACTTTTACAGCGGCATCATCTACCGCGCCATCGGCAAACCCACGCGCATGTACAAGAACTTCGACCCGCGCGCCAAGATCATCAAGAAGAGCTGCGACGAAGTACTGCGGAAGATGGGCGTGAACGACCCCGTGCTGGAGATCGCCAAACAACTAGAGGAGATCGCCCTCAAGGACGATTACTTCATCAGCCGCAAGCTGTACCCGAATGTGGATTTCTACAGCGGCATCATCTACCGCGCCATCGGCATACCCACGCGCATGTTCACCGTGATGTTCGCACTGGGCCGCCTGCCGGGCTGGATCGCGCAGTGGAAGGAGATGGTGGACAACAAAGAACCAATCGGCCGCCCACGCCAGATATACACCGGCGTGCAAACGCGCGATTACGTGGCGCTGGCAGAAAGGAAGTGATGGGCCTTCGCTTGTTCAGGACGAGCGAACTGCGTTCCTATCAACCGTTTACTACGACAGGGCGCCGGAGCACATGCTCACCCCTGCAGGCTCACGATCTCGTCGATCGCATCCTTCAGCTTTTCGCAGGCGCGCACGGTGTCGCTGAATTGTTCCCGGCGTTGCGATAAGGCACTTTCCCGCAAGGCATCCACCAATGCAGGTAATCGCTCGCAGCGCGGTTCGGCAGCGATTCCATGCTCCATCTGTGCATCGATCTCGGCCAGCAGCGGTAAGTCCATGTGCTCGCGACGCAGTTCGGTCTGCAGCATCAGCACCGTGCGGCGCATGCGGCCGAGGCGCCGCGCAAGATCAAGGTCCTTCATCGCGGACGAAGATCGGTGTAGCGCGAGCAACGGACACCTGGATTTGGCCACCAGCGCTTCAACGGATATCCAGCACCTGGCCTTCTTCCACGCAACTCTATGGACGCAGCCCGAACTCCCCGCCCGGGCTACCAACACTGATCTCGATGGTACCGATGAGGGCCCGTGTGTATTCTTTGGTGCGGAAGACCAACGCATCATCGAACGCATCTTCATCGGACGACCATCCTTGTTGGCAGGTCTGATGTGCCGAAAGGATGGCGCATCACAGGGAAGAAAACACGCTCGGGTTCTGCGGAGACCCACATCAGCGTGCCGGCATGCAGGCCAGTGGTCAACCGCTCCGGCGTGAGCACTTTAGCCATCTGTAGTTATTCGCTTTCACCAGCAGCGAGACATTGTGGAATAAGTCGCGCGCGTGGTCCAGCGCCATGATCACCATGACGATGCCTCGGAGAAGGTCCAGGGATGAGATGCGCGGATCCAAGCCGGTAAGAGAATTGGGGCGTTTGGAGCCGGATCAGCTGTCACCAACCACTATGGTTCCCTACTTGCAGGTCGGATGAATACCGGGACAGCACCACGACAGCTTCACCACGCGTGAACTTCCGGACTTGCCTTCACAGAGCTGCGGCGATCACCATCGGCGTTACCGACAACGCATGGGGTCCGCTCCGCGCTTGGACTGTACGACGTGAACTTCTGGCGGCACGCCTATCGTCCGGCCAATGGGACCGGACAACGGAAACGCACAACTGACGAACCCACGCTTGGCTGACCTTGCTGCGGCGAAAGTGGTCGCGTTGGTCGATACAGGTGCACTGCATCTCGATTCCGGAGTACCTGCGCATCCAGTTGAAGCTCGATGCCATCGTTGTGCACGAGGTGCAAGCACATCGGTGGTGGGTGGCTGCGTGACACACGCAGTGGTGGAGAGGTTGCCGGGATGGACAGGCACGCCTATAACGAACGTTCTATTGTCCCCACTCCTCTTCCCGGGATCCTTGCGCATGTCTTCCGCCTTCCTCATCTTTCGCCATGCGCTCCTCCCTGCTCCTCGGTCTTTCCTTATTTGCTAGCACAAGCCAGTGGGCCGCTGCGCAGACCGTGGAACCGCGCGCGGTGGTGTCCACCGGAGGCTCCGGCGCAGGAACGGGCACCTCGTTGAGCTGGTCCGTGGGCCAGGCGGCCAGCGCCACCTACACCAGTGCCAATGCCTTGGCCACCGCCGGTGTGCAACAGCCCGAGGGCCTGCTGCTGCGTCTGAACATGGCCGCGCTGTTGGACGGCCCCTACGACGCCGCCACCGACCTGATGCACGACAGCTTGCGTGTGCGCGGCCTGTTGCCATTGGCCGAACCTTTTTCGGCCATGGGCCTGACGCCCGTGGGCCTGCAAGGCGGAAACGAACTGGCGCCGGAGGCCCTGCTCACCACCGGCCCTGACGCGTTGGTGGATTGGGTGCTGCTTGAACTACGCGGCGCCGATGATGCCAGTCGCGTGGACGCCGCCCGCGCGGCGCTGCTGCAGCGCGATGGCGATGTGGTGGACGTGGATGGCGTATCGCCCGTGCGCATCACGGCCCTGTATGGCAACTACCGCATCGCATTACTGCACCGTAACCACCTGCCGGTCCTCACGCAGGAGCCCGTTCTGCTGGGCCCTGGCATCAACGCTTTCGACCTCACCACCGGCGCTGTGCCCCTGCATGTGCCCGATGCCCAAGTGCTGCGCGACGGACGCCACCTGCTGTGGCAGGGCGATGCCAACGGCGACGGCACCGTGCGCTACACCGGCCTGGGGAACGATCGTGATCCGGTGTTGGTGACCGTTGGTGGCGTTGTACCCACCAACACTGCAAGCGGCTACCTGCCCACCGACGTGAACATGGACGGCACCGTGAAATACGTCGGCGCGCAGAACGATCGCGACCCCATGCTGATCACCATCGGTGGATCGGTGCCCACTGCCATACGCGCCCAACCTCTTCCCTAGAACCACCCTAACGATGCGCTTCCTTACGCTGCTCTCTTCCCTCCTGCTCTGCGGCTCGCTCGCGGCGCAAGTCCCACAGGCCTTCGATTTCCAGGCCGTGGCCCGCGATGCCAGCGGCAACGTGCTGAGCGCGCAATCCGTGAGCGTGCGCCTGACGGTGCATAGCGGCAGCCCCGGGGGCGCCATCGCCTACCAGGAGACGCACGCCATCACCACCAATGCCTTCGGCTTGTTCAGCGTTGCCGTTGGACAGGGCGGCACCGTGCAAGGCGTCTTCGCGGCTGTGAGTTGGAGTGAGGCCGCACACTACCTGCAGGTGGAACTGGATGCCACTGGCGGCAGCAACTACGTGGACATGGGCACCACGCAATTGCTGAGCGTGCCCTATGCCTTGCACGCTGGCGGCGTGGATTGTCCCACGGTGAGCTTGTTGGGCGATACACTGAAGCAG
>JBKJPT010000003.1:0-25936 GCA_046595075.1 Flavobacteriales bacterium | reverse complement strand
CGCAGCGGGCAACACCCGCTGCGATCATCTCGTCGATCCACTTCGCGACCGTCATCCCGGCCTTAGAGCCGGGATCTCGCGAAGTGTTCATCGCATCCAGCGCGGTCTTCAAGCCCACGGCATCCCAGGTCTCGAAAGGCCCGAGTTCCCAACCGAAGCCCGCGCGCATCGCGTCGTCGATCTTGTACAGCGCGTCGGTGATCTCGGGGATCCGGTGGCTCACGTAGGCGAACAATCCGTGGAAGCTCTTGCGGTAGAAGTCGCCAGCCTTGTCTGTACCCGCGTAGAGGACGGCGGTGCGCTTGCGCAGATCGTCCTCCTTCTTTGCCGCGTCCATCGTGGCGAACTTGGGCTTCACCTGCGGGCGGTACTCCAGTGTTTTGAGGTCCAACGAGAGGATGTCGCCCTTCGCCGATGAGCGATCCTTGAAGAAGAAACCCTTGCCCGTCTTGCTGCCGAGCATGTTCTTCTCGACCATCTTCTGTACGTAGTCGGGGATCGTGAACAGCGCGTTCTGCTCGTCGTTCGGGCAATTCGCTTTCACGCCGTTGGCGACATGCACCATGGTATCGAGGCCCACGACATCCGTCGTCCGGAACGTCGCGCTCTTCGGCCGACCCAACACGGGACCGGTCAGGCGATCGACCTCTTCCACGGTGAGGTTCATCTCCTCCACCAGGTGCAACAGGCCCATGATGCCGAACACACCGATGCGGTTCGCGATGAAAGCGGGCGTGTCCTTGCACACCACCGTGACCTTGCCCAGGACGCGTTGGCCATATTCCTCCAGAAAGCTGAGCACGGCGGGATCCGTATCCGGACCGGGGATGATCTCCAACAACTGCAAGTAGCGCGGCGGGTTGAAGAAGTGCGTGCCGCAGAAGTGTTTGTGGAAGTCGTCGCTACGCCCCTCTGCGATCGCATGGATCGGAATGCCGCTCGTGTTCGTGGTGATGAGCGTTCCCGGCGTGCGGTACTTCTCCACGTTCGCCAGCACCTGCTGCTTGATGTCCATTCGCTCCACCACCACCTCGATCACCCAGTCGCAGTCCTTGATCTTCGGGAGGTCATCGGTGAAGTTGCCGGTGCTGATGCGCTTCGCGAACTTCTTGTCGTAGATGGGAGAAGGGTTGCTCTTCAGCGCGGCGGAGAGGGCGTCATTGACGAGCTTGTTCCGCTCGGCGCGCCCCGGGCCTGACCCGGGGTTGCTTTCGGCGGCTTCCTTCGGAACGATGTCGAGAAGAAGCACTTCTGCGCCCACGTTCGCGAAGTGGCAGGCGATGCGGCTACCCATGACGCCGCTACCAAGCACGGCGACTTTCTTGATCTGTCTATTGGCCATCAGAAGAGTTGTTCTTGTTCGAGGATGCGGTCGAGTTCGGTCATTACCAGCCGAAAGCTCTCCAATTGTTTTTGCGTGAAGCGGCTCTGCACCGCTTGGTTGAATTTGACCACCGTATCGCGGCTGACATCGCGCATCTGCTTGCCTTTCGCGGTAAGGTGCATGCGCACCACCCGCTTGTCCTCCTTGCAGGCGACACGTTTGATGAGCCCGCCTTCTTCCATGGCTTGCAGTGTGCGGACAAGGCTGCGGCTCTCCATGCCCATCTTCGGTCCGAGCTTGGTGCTGGGCGTTCCTTCGGGATCGATACTCAACAGGATCTGGCCAATGGCCATGGTGCCACCGTACTTGGAGGCTTCGGTGTTGTAGAGGCGCGAAATGCGGCTCCACACCTTCCGGATGGGGAAGTCGATTGTCTCTTCTGGCTTCATCACAGGTTGACTTGGCGACCAATGTAATAGCGAACGTTATGCGTGCATACCAACCCGATGGAATTTGTTCATCAACCGCGAAGGCATGGTGCTTGTAGCTTCGGCCCGGCTTTCGAAACCCTTCATCCAAGACCCATGCGCATCGCCATCGTCGCCGCCCTCGCCCTCGTGGCACTCACGCTCAATTCCTGCAAGAAGGATGATGATGAGGATCCGGCGACGCCAACAGGTGACGGCCCAAGGCTGATCCTGAAGTTCAAGTTCGATAGCGCCCAAGTGCGCTTGAACGAGTTCGGTGTACCGGAAGCCGTGATCGCGGGTCACGGCGCACAGAGTCCACGCTTCAACAGGATGAGCGCGCATTATGTGGAGTTCTCGCAGGCGGCAGCGGTGCCGGTGGGGTCCGGCGATGTGGTGTACCACGCGCCCGAGACGACCGTAGGTGGTTCCACAGCGATCGATCATGATCTCGGTATTCAAGTTGGCGACGGAGGCGAGTTCCTCAACATCCCGCTGAGCGAGTTGGGTGTGGGCAGCTACCAATACCTACGCGTGTCGTTGGCTTATCAGAACTACGACATCAAGCTGAACGCCTCGGGCATTCCACTGAACGGTACGGTGGCGTCCTTCATTGGCTACAACACCTACATCGGTTCCTATCTCGTTCATGATTCAACGGTGACCGTGAACGCGAACAAGCCGCAGGGCTACTGGGCCTTCGAAGTGCTCAACCCACCAGCGTCGATCCCCGTTTCCGAAGGGCAGGCTGCTGGCACCACGGTGGTGAACCCGCTCTTCCTCACTTCGCCGATACCGGGGAACTCCTGCCTTGTGACAGGTGCGTTCCTCGTGCCTGTGGTGATCACGGGTACCGAGACTAGCGACATCTTGATCCAGGTTTCGTTGAGCACGAATGACAGTTTCGAGTGGCTTGAAACCGATGGCGACAACGTGTTCGAGCCCGCCGATGGTGAGACCGTGGTGGACATGGGCGTGCGTGGGTTGATCCCCACGGTGCAGTAACCTAAGCAGGCTTCTTCACCAGGCGCTTTTCGCCGTTCACCCACAGCGCAAGGCCTTCGTTGCGGTGAAAGGTGAAGTGCAGGGTATGCGCCGCGACCACTTGGTCCACATGCCCCGCCAGGTCGTCGTACACGTACACGCTGTCGCACGCAAAGCGGAAGTAGGTGGTGTCGCTGCGCTCCTCCATGCGTGTGCTGGGCCCGATGTTGCGGCGCTTCAGCACCAGCACGCTGTCCTCCATTTCCCGTTCCGGTAGCGCCACGTCCATGAACCCCATGTCGGTGAAGTCCGTGTCCAACCAGAGTAGCTTCTGCCCCCAGCTTTCCTTTTCTCCGAAGTTGGCGAGCAGCCATAGGGCATCGCCGGGTGCGGTCGTGTCGATGGGGAAGAAAGCGGGAAGCATGGTCCAGCTATCGTATGCCGGAGATGAAACGGCCATCATCTCCACCGCGCTGTCGGCGGCGAACCGATAGCGGTACAAACGCAATCCTTCAAAGGTGTCGTCTACATTCGATGCGACCATGACATAGGTGCTGTCGCCAAGGTCGAAGGTGGTCTGGATCAGCAGCGTGTCGTGGTGCAGGTTGTCGTCGAGCACGGTGAAATCATATGGTGCTGCGCCGCTACCTCTCGCTTGCGGTGCTGCTTCCTTCTTTACCTCGGGCGAAGAGCAGGCGGATGCGATCGCGTATAACGCGATGACGCTCAACAACGATCGATCGGCCTTCATCGCACCAGTGTCACCGTTCCTTTGAAGGTGAGGTCCTTCACGGTGAGCAAATAGAAGTACGTTCCTGCTGTGCACATTTCACCACTGAAATTGCGGCCGTCCCAGGTGATGTTGTTGCCTTGGCTCACGAAGACGCTCTCGCCCCAGCGGTTCATCACATCCATGGTGGAGCAAGGCCCGAGGAATGCAGCGGTCGTCGGTGTGAACACATCGTTCTGGCCATCGCCGTTGGGTGTGAACACATTGGGGACGGACACATCAACGAGGTTCGCGTAGGTGTCCATGGTGAAGACCTGCGAGGTGGTGTCGGTACAGCCGCTGATGTCGGTGATAACAAGCGTGACGATGCTCGCCTGGCCATATGGCATGTACGCCTGTGGGTTCTCCAAGGTGCTGGTGTTGCCGTTGCTGAAGTTCCACAGCCAGGAAACCGCCCCAGCGCTCGCATCGAGGAAGAAGCCGCGCAGCTCATCGCAACCGGCTTCGAAACGCGAAGTGAAATCGGCCACGCCCGTGGTCCCGATGGTGACGATGACCTCCGCCGTGCTCGTGCAGGTGTCGTTGCTCACGGTAAGTATGTAGGTGGTTGTGCTGCTAGGGGAAGCCGTGGGATTCGCGCTCGTGGGATCATCCAAGCCTAGGGCCGGTGACCAGAGGAAGGTGCTGCCGGGCACACTGCTGGGCGATCCACCGAGCAGAACCGGAACGCCACTGCAAACTGTTGCATCGTTGCCCGCATCGATCGGCGGATCAGTGCCTACTGCTACAGATACCGCATCACTTGCTGCGCAGTTGTTGCCATCTGTGATGGTGAGCGTAAAGGTTGTGGTGACCGGCGGATTCGCGGTAGTGTTCAACGACGATGCGTTCACCACGTTCGAAGCCGGTGACCATGCGGCCGTTCCACCGCTGCTGGTTCCGTTGAGGTCGAAGAAGGAACCAAGGCAGAGCCAGCCATCGGTGCCAGCATCAACGGTTGGTAGTGGGTTCACCGTTACGGTGAGCTGGTCGTTGGCGGTGCACGTGTTGCCATCGGTGAGCGTAACGGTGTATGTGGTCGTCGTAGTCGGCGAGGCCACCGGGTTGGCGATCGTGGAGTTGCTGAGTCCTGCGGATGGGCTCCACACGAAGGATCCCGTTCCAGAGGCGTTCAGTTGCACGCTGCTACCGATGCACACACCGACATCAGCCCCGGCATCGAGCGTAGGTGAAAGGTTCACCGTTACCACCACTTCATCCGTATTCACACATTGGTTCCCATCGGTGACCGTCACGGTGTAAGTGATGGTGCTGTTCGGCGTAGCCGATGGGTTCGCGGTCGTGGTGCTGCTCAGCGCTGTAGACGGACTCCATGTGTATGAGGAACCGCTGGGTCCAGTTGGCGAGCCGCCGATGTTCACGGAGGATCCGATGCACAGACTTTGATCATTTCCGGCGTTCGTCACCGGGAGCAAATTCACTTCGATGCTCACGGTGCTGATGCCCACGCAGCCCGCCGCGTCGGTAACGGTCACGGTGTAGTCCGTGGAAACGGTGGGGTCGAACTGAGTGCTCGCGCTGTTCGGATCAAGGACGCCCGTTGTGGGCGACCAGCTGTAGATGCTGCCACCTGTCGCTGTGAGCGTGGTGGTCTCGCCGATGCAGATGATATCGTCGCCAGTGATGGCGATAGCGGGGTTGGTGATAGCCACCTGCAATGCGGAAGTATCGGGGCAGGCAGTACTTCCACCGGCAACATAGAAGTACGTGCCGGACTGGTCGCTCGCAGGATCGAATTGATCACCATGCGCAACGAAAGAGGAAGAGAACCATTGTCCTCCACCATCGGGTGAACCGCCCAATGAATCGGTGAGGTTGAAGATCAGGCCGCTTCCACAGGTGCTCACGGCGTCATCAACTCCGGCGTTCGCCAAACTGTTCACCGTCACCTGCACCGAATCGACCGCCACGCATTGGTCGGCGTTTGTCACGGTAACGACGTAGGTTATCGTGTTCGTTGGCGTGGCGATGGGTGCGGCGATGTTCGGATCATCGAGGTTGGTAGCTGGAGACCAACTGTAGCCCACGCCGCCGCTTGCGCCAAGCTGGGTGCTGCTGCCCTCGCAGATGGATGCATCGGTTCCTGCGTTGGCAGCGGTCTGGCTGATCGTGACCTGCACGGTATCCACATCTTGGCATGCGCCGAAGGAGACGAAGACCAGCACTTCTTCCGATGCAGTTGCTGTGATGTAGGGGTTGTGAGCTTGAGTATCCGCGATGGAGCCCGATGGTGAGGACCAGAAAATGGTCGCGCCGCCTGGTCCGGTGGGCGCACCGCCGAGCTGTACGCTGTCGCCAATGCAGTACAGCATATCGGCACCGGCATCAGCATCAGGGGTATCGAGCGTGGTGAAGACGCTGCTCACCGGATCGGATGCGCAGCCGTTGTAATCGGTGACAACCACCGAGAGGATGCTCATTCCCGGTGTGGTGTGCAACAGGTCCACGGTATTGTCCAATGTGCCGGTGATGATCATTGATCCGGTGGCGCTCCACGAGTAAATGTTCCCGGTCTGATCAGGAAGCGCGAAGGCCGAGGCGGGTGCGTTCTCGCACGCACTTCCAATGGGTGGTTCGATCGCGATGTTCTGTGTGAAGCTGTTCACCGTTACGATCACCGAATCGACCTGCGAGCAGTTCGTTGCACCTGTGAGCGTGACATAGTAGGTCGTGGTCCCAGCTGGCGATGCATCGGGCTGCGCCACATCGGTCGCACTGAGGCCGATGGCTGGTGACCAAGTGAAGGTGCCGGGGCCGTTCGTTCCGATCGCCACGCTATCACCCACGCACACTGCGACATCAGGTCCAGCGTTCGCGCTGGGCAGCACGGTCACCGTAACCAACGCTTGATCGCTGTTGGTGCAGGTGTTGCTACCGGTTACGGTGAGGGTATATACCGTGGTGGTCTCTGGCGTGGAGATCGGGTCGGGTATTGTAGGGTCGTTCAAGCCGAAGGGTGGTGTCCAAAGCAGAACACCGTTGCCACTTCCTTGTAGTTGTACGCTTCCACCGAAACACACTTGCAGATCAGGACCGGCATCCACACTGGGAAGCGGAAGCACAGTAACGGAAACAGTGTCGGTGTTCACGCATTGGTTCACATCGGTCACGGTGACTACATAGCTTCCCTCGGTGGTCACGCTCAGTGTCGGGTTGGCACTGGTGGTGTTGTTCAATCCGGTGGAAGGCGTCCAGACATACGTGCTTCCCGTTGGTCCAGTGGGAGAGCCACCAAGCGGGATGGTGGTGTTCAGGCACGGCGTGAGATCCGAACCTGCCGATGCGCTGGGCAGAACGTTCACCACAACGCTCACGCTGTCGATCACCGTGCAGCCTATGCCATCAGTGAGCGTGACGATGTATGTGGTTGTGGATGTCGGCGTCGCGATCGGGTCCGCGATGTTCGGGTCGTTCAAGGTCGCAACCGGTGCCCAGGAGAACGAACCGTTCCCGTTCGCTTGCAACTGAACGCTAGCACCAGCGCAGAATGCGGTGTCTGGATCGGCGCTCACCTGCGGATCGTTCACGGTAACCACCACAGTGTCGCGTGCAACGCAACCGCTGTTGGTCACTTGTACGATGTACTGGGTCGTGCTTGTGGGTGTTGCCGTAGGGTTTGCGTTCGTGGTGTTGTTCAAGCTGCCTGCTGGCGACCATGAATAGGTGCTTCCGGCAGGGCCCGTGGGTGTGCCACCGAGTGGTGCGCTCGCGCCCGGGCAGATCGCGATGTCGGCACCGGCGTTCGTTGCAGGCAATGTGACCACGTTCACCGGAATGCTCAACGGTGTGCTGGAACATCCTTGCGTGTTGGTGGCGAACACTTGAACAGTGCCGGGTCCGGCTGCTCCCCAGTTCACTGTGATGCTGTTGGTGTTCTGGCCGCTCACGATGTTGCCACCGCTGACGACCCATGTGAACGTAGCGTCGCTGATAGCTGGTGTGGAATACACGCTGCCGTTCTGCAGTGTGCACACTTGTGCGGGTCCATTGATCGCAGCGGGGCCATCGAAGCCGATCACCGTGACCTGGTAGATCACGTCCACCGTGCGCGGCGGACAGCCGTTGTCCGTTACGCTCACGCTGAAGAGGTAGGGTTGATCCTGCGCTTGTGCACAATCAGTGTCCCAGCAGAAAGTGCTGCCCACCGCACCGCTACCTGTCACGGGTGCGACGATGGTAGCGGGTGGGTTGAAAAGCGCACCGTCGAAAATGGTTCCGCTGGCAGTGAGCAGCAACGAATCAGCGTTGATGTCCAAGAAGTCAAGATCGAAGCAGAGCAGATCACCGGCTTGCACCAAATACACACTGCCTTGTCCGGCAAGTGCTTCCGGCGCATCGTTCGGCGGGCACACCACGGCCTGCAATTGTAGATCGCGTCGCGTGCGGCCAATGAGCACACCGTTGCGGTACTCCTTCACTTCCACTGCCACCACGTAGTTGCCCTGCAACGTGGGCAAGTATTGCGTAAGGCCCGTTGCACCATTGATGAACGCGTAACCGCCCGGACCGAACGGTTGTGTGACGCTGAAGGTGGGCACGTAGTTCACAAGTGGCACCGCGTTGGGCAGTGTGTTCGGGGGATTGATGATGCCGCCGCCGCCGTCCACACTGTTGTATGGCACCTCGAAGGAGAAGATCAGCTGATCGCCATCGGGATCCGTGGCGCTGTTCACAAAGGTGCTCGTGTCGCTGATACACAGAAGGGGAGTGGGATCGCCCAGCCAGATCGGCGACGAGTTCGGTAAAAGTGGTGGCGGAATGAAAGCGTAGTAGCCGATGCCGGTGTTGTTGGGGTTGGCCAGGTTGCTGATGCTGAGGTTGCGCGCGTTCATCTGGAAGTACAGATGATAACCCCCGAAATTCAAGGGCAGATCAACTGTGCCCAATAGGAAACCGAGCTTGGTACACAGGCCTTCGCCAACAGTACAGCCGCTTGGCAGGTCGGGTGTGATCAAAGAACTGTCCGCGAGCACCAGGTTCGCTGTGGTGAGCAACTGCTTGTTCGCATTGGGGGCTAGTGGGTCCTGCGCGTAAACTCCCACGGGCATCACACCGCCGTTTGTGGCGAGCAGTTCCTGCAATGTCTCCCAGTTGCTGTCTTCGCCGCAGTTCATGTAGAACTGCATGTACACTTGGTAGCGATAGATCTGACTACCGGGTGCCGTTTCGCCAACGTAGGTGTATCCAAGGTTGCCACCGATCAAGTGGGTAGCAAGCGCTGCACTGGTCGTGACGATCATTGCCAGCACTAAGGCGCACTGCAACATGTGTCGTGTGGTAGCCATGTACCTTATCGGATGATCAACGTTCGTGTCCATTGGTCTTCATCGGATATCACTTGCAACAAGTGGATCCCCGGAGGCAGCGCGCTCACATCGAAGGTCATGGTACTGGTCCCGTTGACCAAGCGGCGCGTCTCCATGATCTGGCCGAGGGCGTTGCGCAGCACTAAGATGTGCGCAGTGGATGCCGCTGGATCCAGGTCCACTGCGAACCATTCATCGGCGGGTTGCGGTCGTAAGGCCAGTATCGGATCGCCTTGTACTTCGGGCACACCGGTGAGCGAGCAGTTCCATGTGAGCAAGAAACCCGCGCTGTTCGGCGGCATGCCTCCTCCTTGTTGTTCTTGTCGTAGTGTAATGCTTGGCCCAGTGCTCGTGATCACACCGCCATTTGGCAATTGGCCAAGGCCGTTGCCCGTATAGTTGTTGATCAATGGGCTGAAGACATCAGGGCCGTCGTAGATCGCGAGCCAGCGGTTGGGGTTGTTGCCCCAGTTGAAGATGGAGAAGTCCAGCGTAACGAGTTGTGCATCGGTGGGTGCGATCGTGAAGGTGCCGCTGGTGCCACCGAGGTAGTTGCCTTCGGGTCCGCCATCATCGCTCAGTACGCCCAGGCAATCATTACTGAAGAGATCGATGTTACCGTTCAACTGGAGGGTGTCACATTGCCAGCCGGGTACGTATGTGACGGCGCCCGAGAGCACAGTGTTGTCGCTGCCGAACGCGTTGGTGGCGGTGAGGCTCACGGTGTAAATGCCGGGGTTGGTGTAAGTATGCTGCGGGTTCTGTTCGGTGCTCGCGTTGCCGTCACCGAAGTTCCAAAGCCACGCGGTGGGCAACGGACTACTCTCATCGGTGAACTGTACTAAGCCATCGCAAGTGATGCTTGGGTCCACGTTGAAAGATGCTTGCGGCGGATCGGTGTTCTCTTCGATCACTACGCTGAAGTCTTCCACTTGGCCGTAGAGCGGCGCATCGCACGGGTCGCTGCTCTGGCCGATCACATCGCATTGCACGCGCACGCGAACCGGTACACCGAATACCGTCCCCGCCGGAATGGTGGCAATGCCAGATGGCGATGACGCATCGAACACAGTGGCCACTAGTTCGCTCGCGCTGAAGCTGCCGTCGTTGTCCATGTCGATCCAAATGCGCGCATCATGCGGCGTAGCGTCGGCAGTGGTGATGCTGAAGGGATAACCGTCGCCTTCCTGCACCTGTGCCGTGTTGCCGCAGCTGCGATCCTGGTAGCCTTCGGTTCCATCCATGCTGGTGCTGGTGATCCCCGCGAACTGAAAACCGAGGATGCCATAACCGCAGCAGTACGCCGATGTGTTCGGTGTGCAACTCGCCGCAACAAGTTGAGCGCCGAGGTCGATGGTGATGAGGTCCACTGCTACGGTATCTTCCTGACCGTTGGCGTTGAGCACCGTGAGGGTGATGGTATATGTGCCGCTCGCCGCATAGGTGTACTCCGGGTTTTGCGCATCGGACGTGCCTGTGTCCCCGAAGTCCCAGGCCCATGCAGTCGGCGTGTTCAATGAGAGATCGGTGAATTGCACCGTGCCATCGCAACTGAACGGAGGTGTTGCGCTAAAGGAAGCGATCGGGGGTTGGGTATTCGGCACCACCGTAATGCTGTAGTCCTCGGCCTGGCCGTACTGTACATCGCCGCAGGCAACGGGGTCCGGCGTGACCAGATCGTACGCAGAGATCGTGCGCAGTCGCACTGGCGTGTTCAGCACTACACCGGCGCCGATCAACGTGCTCGCGGCGATCAAAGGCCCGTTGCCCGCGAGCAGCAGTTCGTTCGCGGTGAAAGTGCCGGAGTTGTCCATGTCCAACCAAGCACGCACCGCGTGAGGGGCCGCATTGGCGGTGGTGATCGCGAGATCGAGATCCGTGCCTTGCATCACGGTGATCGACCCGCAGGTGTTGTTCAGGTAACCACCGTCGGCCACAGCATCACCGCTGATGTGGGATATGCTTTCGATCACCACGTTTACGATCCCGAACCCTTCAACTGTGCCGATGCTCGGCGCATCGCATGCCATAACCGGCGGAGTGCCGCTGAGATCCACGATCACTTCGACCGTGGCGGTATCGCTCCCGAACTGGTTTGCCACTATGAGCGTCACGGTGTACGTGCCGCTATTGAGGTAGGTGTGTAAGTTATCCGGTGCGGTGCTCGTGCTATCGTCGCCGAAGTTCCATTCCCACGATGAAGGGAAGAGCGTGCTCGCATCCGAGAAAGAGATCGTTCCTGTGCACGAGAAGGTGGGGCTCGCGGTGAAGGCCGCCACGGGCGGTGCTTCCAATGGAAGGAAGCCAAAACGCACATTTGGCCGCTGTTGGAAGGGGAAGTGCGTGCCCCCGGGATTGGTGCAGATGTCCGGCTGGAACGTGTTACGCGTGACACAACTCGTGTTGGCCGTGGCGGTCTGGTACACAGTCGCGTTCTGCGTGGTGCCATTTCCGTTCGTGTAGCACGTTTCGATCACCAGGTTCGAAACGCCGTCCCACATATACGGGAAGTCGAAGGTGTGCACGGTCCATCCCGCAGGCGCGTTGAAGTCGGTCGGGATCCATGCTTGTACGAGCCCGGTTTCCCATGTGGTGGTGAGGTCGGTGGCCGCAGTGGTTCCAATGCTTCCGCTAAAGCCTTGGTGCAGTGTGCCGCTGGTGTCGGCCACATTGAACCCGAAGCTCACGATCGTTCCGGGCCCCATGCCAGCAGCCGTGAGTTCGTCCACGGTGAAGAGCAACTGGTTACGCGAACCGGGTTGTGTATTCGCGTAGGGTGAGGGCGATTGATCAATGGCGTTCAGCAGAGTGCCGGTGCCAACGTCAATGGTGACCTGGCCGATCAAGGGGACGCCGAGGAATAGAGCGCCGGCAACCACCAACAACGATGGGATCTTGTGCAGCATGGGGGGCCGAATGGGGTGGAAAACGGTCGGGAAGGTAGCCTTGGCCCTCCATCGGCCGACGGCTGGTCGATGGAAGCCGTTCCTCGTTCCTGCACGGCCTTTCGCCCAAGGAGAAGCGGGCAATGAAACCGGAAACCCCACGGCTTCGTATATCTATGGTAAACCGCTCCCTGTCGAACTAATGACGCGGACGGTCGAAGGATCAAACCCTTGTTCAACAACGGCCCATATCGCCCCGCTGAAGCGACCGCACACTGGTCCGCTGCGACGCCGTTCGCCACGGAAATGGACCCGGCCTGGAAGCTGGTGTTCGATCATCGTGGGGAGCTGGATCATGGTCGTTTGCAACAATTGCTCGCGCATGCCGAGGAAGCGAGCGTGCGATTCGGCGATACCGTCACGCTGCGTAAAAGGTTGTTCAATGTGTTGGTAGAGGGACTCGAGAACCTGAATAAGCACGCTCCGGCGGATCATCGGAACAGCGCCTTCGCTATGCTGGTGGAACGCGGCGATGGATACCGCATGTTCATCGGGAACGCGGTTCCGCTCGCCACCGCGGCCTTGCTCGTGCACCGCGTGGGCATCCTCAACGAAATGGAGGAAGTGGACCTGAAGGAACATTTCCTTCGGCTCCTGGCCAACGATGGGCGCACGGGTCAAGGTGGTGCGGGCCTAGGGCTGATCACTATGGCGCGCAAGAGCGCAAGACCCATGGTGATGCACACGTTCCCACGTGATGAGCAGACGGCCTACTTCGCATTGGAGGTCACGGTGCTCCGCACCAAATGATCCCGTTTACACGCCCGCGTATTCGGCAAGGTGCTCGAAACGCGGAGCCAGTTCGCCGTTGCGCGCGATGATGGCACGTTCGATCATGCCTTCGTCATCGTTGTTCACGAGATGTGGCAATACACGTTCGGTGAGGTCCAAGCCAAAGGCTTCGGATGCATCGCGCGGCAATTCGCACGGCAGGTTGTCCACGGACATTACAGTGATGCTCCCCGGGGCACCGGCGGCGGTCTCTTTTCCGCTCGAGCGATCATAGCCCATGAACGGATCGGTGATCGAGGTAGCGCGCACGGTGCTGTCGATCGGTCCGCCCACATCGCAGCTGATGTCGGCGATCACGCTCAGGGTGATCCGGGGATCACGCAGGTCTTCGGCACTTAGGATCTTGGGACCACGCGGATCCCAGTAGTGGCAAGCCAGGTACATCTGGGCCTTGTGCGCGTAAGGGGCGAAGCGTGCGCGATGCTCCGAGGGATCATCATGGAAGGCCACCTTGTCGAAGGGCTTTCCATCCTCCCGCTCGTACAGGTCTTGTGATCCTAGGTAGGTGTACACCGGTCTGTTGAAGGTGCTGGTGAGGAATTCCTGTGGCTTCACGCGCTCCACACCTGCGCGTTCCAGCACGCCCATGGCGCCTTTGCCCACGCGGCCACCGCCGGACATTACAATACGCATATCGTTCGGTAGTGGGAATGCGTGCAGGTGGCGCTCGAGTTCTTCCAGATCATGGCACGCATGGGCGGGCTTCAAGGTGGGCCCACCATGCGCTAGTTGCCAGGCGCGGAACGCGTTGTAGGCACCTACCACACCAGCCCAGTACCCAAAGGCCAACACGCGTTCCCCAGCAGGGTTGGCCAGGAGCTCATGGTCGATCAAGGTGATGTTGTGATCCAATACAGCACGCAACAGTTCGCGGTTGTGCGGTTGCTCTTTGATCGTGTGGCTGAAGAAGAGATAGCTTTTGTTCGGCATGAGCATGTCCAATGGTACTTCCTTCACGCCGATGATCAGATCGCGGTCCGCAAGGTCATCGACCAGTTTCACACCTGCCATTTCATATTCCAGGTCGGTGAACGCGCGCACGTTGCTGCGTTGCACCACCAGATCCACGTACGGGTAGCGGAAGTGGATGTCGCGGCATTGGTCCGGTGTGAGCGGAACTCTTCGGTCCGCAGGCTGCTTGCCTTCGCGGATGATGCCGAGCTTGCGATATGGGACTGCCATTTTGAACGGCGGCAAAGAAAAGCAGAAGAGGGCCCCCGCGGGGACCCTCTTCCAAAGTGGTGGAGCCGGAGGGGATCGAACCCTCGTCCAAACGACCGCAAAATGGGCTTTCTACATGCGTAGCCTCTTCATTGGTTTTCGATCCGCACCTGGGGAAGGGCACCCCAGCAAGGACTTAGGTCCTGTTTCTCACTCGCACTACGGACCACCGCGCGAGCCAGTTCTCCATGATGACACCTCGAAGCCGGGAAGGAGGATCACGGGCCTCCCCGAGAGGTACTCGTCCACGCTACTGTTATTCGCGTGGATTAAGCCGAACAGCACATGGCTGTTAAGCTGCGAGAGCGTAGTCTGTGTTGCCAGTTATGGCGTCGTGGCACTGGGATACGGGCCGCACCACACACCCGGCATGCTTACACACCTCACGAAGCCGCTGTCGAATCCATGTCGGCCCCATGCACTTCAATGAACGTGCGTCAAAGGTAGGCGCTCACCGCCTGTGCGGAGCAGCCGCTATTTTCGCCGCTTCTTAGAAAAGCAAGACAGCATACAATGACCAAGATCAAGTTCGGCACCGACGGCTGGCGGGCCATCATCGCACAGGATTTCACCGTGGACAACGTAGCGCGTGTGAGCGTGGCCGTGGCCGAGTGGGTGATCAAGAAGCACCCCGGCAACAAGCGCATCGTGCTCGGCCACGATTGTCGTTTCGCAGGCGAGCTATTCGCCGAGACCTGCGCGAAGGTCTTCGTGGCCCGAGGTATCGAAGTGCATTTGGCCAAAGACTTCGTGAGCACACCCATGGTGTCGTTGGGTGCGCAGCGCGTGCAGGCCGGCATGGGCGTGATCCTTACCGCCAGCCACAACCCGCCCAGTTACAATGGCTATAAGCTGAAAGGGATCCACGGGGGTCCGCTGATCCCCGAGGAAGTGCAGGAGGTTGAGGACATGATCCCTGCCGTGCATGGTGTGGATCTCGCGAGCATCGATCTGGACCAAGCACGCAAGGACGGCCTCTTGAAAGGGATCGCTTTGGAGGACATGTACGTGGAGCATGTGGAGAAGAGCTTCGACATGAACAACATCCGCAACTGTGGCATGCGCTGGGGCTATGATGCCATGTACGGTGCTGGCCAGAACGTGGTGCGCAGGATCCTTCCCGGTGCACAGTTGCTCCATTGCGATTACAACCCCTCGTTCCATGGACAAGCCCCGGAACCAATCCACAAGAACCTGATCGAGTTCAGCAACCTGATCAAGAAGGGCGGGATCGATTGCGGTCTTGCTACCGACGGGGACGCCGATCGTATCGGCCTGTACAATGGACGTGGCGAGTTCATCGATTCGCACCACATCATCCTTCTACTGATCCACTACCTGGTGAAGTACAAGAAGTTCACCGGCAAGGTGGTAGTGGCCGTGAGCACCACACCCAAGGTGAAGAAGCTGTGCGAGCATTACGGCTTGGAGTACCAGGTGACGATGATCGGCTTCAAGTGGATCTGCGGGATCATGATCACCGAGGATGTGTTGCTCGGGGGTGAAGAAAGTGGCGGCATCGCGATCAAGGGGCACATACCCGAACGCGATGGTATATGGATGGGACTCACGATCTGGGAATTCATGGCCAAGAGCGGTAAGACCCTCGATGAGCTGATCGCCGAAGTGTACGCCATCGTTGGACCCTTCGCCTACGAGCGCAACGATCTGCACATCAGTGAAGCGTTGAAGCAGCAAGTGTTGCAAGCCTGCAAGGACAATTCCTACACGCGCTTCGGCGACCTGGAAGTGCGGCGTGTGGAAACCATCGATGGGTACAAGTTCCACTTCGACAAGGAGCAATGGCTCATGATCCGCGCCAGTGGCACGGAGCCAGTGCTGCGTTGCTACGCCGAATCCGATACGTTGGAGAACGCCCGTACCATCCTCGCTGCTTGTCAGCGTGCGATCGGCGCCTGAGCCTTTACGAAGCGGCTTTTCGCGAGCGGCAGGCCCGCAGCATCCAATACGGTCATCGCGTACGGGCCTGATGGCAGTGCGCTTATGTCCAACGATCCGATACCGTCCGTGTTCACTACCGTGGAGATCACGAGTTGGCCGAGCGCATCGTGCACAAGGATCCGGCTAGCACCTTCGACCCCTTCCCAAGAGATGCATTCTTGCGCTGGATTGGGGAATACGGAGATGCTGCCTACGCTCCGGCGCATCACGCTCACCACTTCGGAAAGCTCCTCCTCACCATTGGTGTCCACCATGCGCAGGCGATAATAGCTCAGGGCTTCTGGTGCATCGCGATCCAGGAAGCTGTAGTCTACGGTGGTGTAGCTGGTCCCCATTGCTTCCAAAGCCCCGATCGCAATGAAGCGTTCACCATCGGTGGAACGTTCGACGATGAATTGCGCGCTGTTCGTTTCCGATGCCGTGCTCCAGTCGAGCTGATTGCCCGTGTGGATCGCTTTGCCCGTGAAGGAGAGGAGTTCTACGGGGAGGATGCCGATGTCACCAAGGCCCGAAGCGTAACCGTAGAACCAGCGACTGAAGCGCTGTCCATCGATCATCTTGTTCATCCGGTATTCCACACGCAAACGCCATTTGTACCGCAGGTAAGTGGGGGCCTTGGTAATGAGTTCCTTGATCTCCAAGCCGTTTACACCATAGTCCGTCCATGCTGCGCCGCTGGCTGTTGCAGCCACGCTGGTGGTGATGGGCGCCCCGCTGAACGCCTGTCCTTCGAAAACCACTTCCCAGCGCAACCGCGCCTGTGCACGTTGGATATGGCCCCGGGTGCGGTGGCCAAGTCCAAAGAAGCTGACGTTGGCGAAGTCGAGGCTATTGGTGCTGAGCGGACTGGTGAGGTTGGCTAGATATTGTCGCGTGCGGCGATCGAGCCCACGTCCTTGGTTGCCGAGGAATATGAACATGCCACCTTCGTTCGCAAGGCTGGGTGAGGAATTGGGCGCGCCACCGATGATATCGGAGTAGCCATCGCCATTCACGTCGCCACCACCGGCAACGCTCCACCCCAGGTTGGCTCCAACCACATTGCTTTCCACCTGTGTGCTGGCGCCAATGCCAGCGGGGCCTCCTTCCACGATCCAGATCCGCCCCTCGGTGGCTTGGCCGTTGGTGAGCAGTGGTACGCCGATCACGATGTCGGCATAGCCATCGCCGTTCACGTCACCGGCTTCGTTCACATCGTAACCAAGCTGCACGCCCACCACGTTGGGTTGTATCGTTTGCATGCCCGCTACGGTGATGCCTGCCGCGGTTCCGTAGTAAACGAAGGTTGCGCCTTCGCCAGCTTGACCATTGGCCCAGCCAGGAGCACCCACGGCTACTTCGTAGAACCCGTTGCCGTTCACATCGCCTACACCAGCGACACTGGTGCCGAAGAGCGAGTTGGCCAGGTTGGGTTCCAGCAAGGTGTTGTATACGAAGCCGAGGCCTCCATTGGAGCCGTGGTAGATGAAAGCAGCGCCTTCGTTTGCTTGGCCGTTGGAATAGTTGGGCGCTCCAATGATCACATCACTGTACCCAGTACCGTTCACATCGCCAGCAGTGCTCACTGCTGCGCCGAAGCGCGATGCAGCAGTACCTGCGAACACGCTTTGCGGCGTGGGCCATGTACCTGTGATGGTTCCCCAATGCACGTACGCCGTGGCAATGCCCGGCGCCCCGATCACGACATCGGCGTAACCGTCCGAGTTCACGTCGCCGGCGGTACACACCGAATAGCCAAGTTCAGATCCTGCTGTGCCATTGATGGTTAGGGCTGGTGCAGCAGAAAGACCACCGGCGGATCCCATGTACACATACGCTCGACCAGTACCGCTTGAATTGGGCGCGCCCACGATCACATCGGCGTAGCCATCGCCGTTGACATCACCGGCGCTGGAAACCGAAGATCCGAAAGATGCACTGGCAACGTTCGCCTCCAAGGTGAGGCTGGGCGCGGCAGAAAGCCCTGTTGTGGATCCGTAGTGGACGTAAACAAGGCCTTCACTGGCCTGTCCGTTGCTGGCATCGGGTGCACCTATGACCGCATCGGTGTACCCGTCGCCGTTAATATCGCCGGCATCGGCCACGGCCGAACCCATGCGTGCGCCGAGCAGACCGCTGTAGCGTGTGGCACTAGGGGTGGCGGCCACATTGTATGCACCGCCGTGATAGATCACCGCGCGATCGCTGAGTTTCAGGCCCACGATCACATCGCTATACCCATCGCCGTTCACGTCACCGGCGGTATGCACGCTTTCACCCATGTTGCCACCCACCAGGTTCAGTTCGTACCGGAAGAGATAGGTGGTGGATATACCAGTAGGTGATCCCAAGTAAAGGAAGGCAGCACCCTCCTGACTTTGGCCATAGGTGGCGGTAACGGCACCCACAATGAGGTCCGCATAGCCATCGCCATTCACATCGCCTGCGGTGGAAACACTACGGCCAAAAAGTGCTTGTGCCTGATTGCTCTCAAGTATGGTAGCAGGTATGGAAGCAAGGCCGGTAGAGGAACCGTGGAATACCAGCACACTTCCCTCTTCGGAAGGACCACCGGCCACTTGCCCACGCCAATCGCCAACGGCGAGGTCGCTGTACCCATCGCCGTTCACATCGCCGGCATGTGATACACACCAGCCGGTATTGGTGCTGTAACCAATGCTGTTGATGGTGAGGTTGGGGACGGGATTGGCAGCCCCAGCGATGCCCACGGAGCTGCCATGGTAGATGCAAACGATACCTTGATCGGCAGAGACCACATCGTAGCCGAAGCCACCCACCGCGATATCACTGTACCCATCACCGTTCACATCGCCAGCACCTGTAACGGAAACACCGAACTGCGCACCGCCTTGGTTGCGCTCAAGGCGCTTGTGATAAACGTTGGTGAGCCCTGCAGCGCTTCCGAGGAACACATACGCAGCACCTTCAAGCGAAGTAGGGAAATTGGCGTACGGCGCACCCACTACGATGTCGCTATATCCATCGTTGTTGATGTCGCCAGCGCTTGCCACGCTCATGCCGAAATAGGTGAGGGTGACGTTCGATTGCAGGATGATCGTTGGAGCGGTACTGATGCCTGCCGCTGAACCGTGGTAAACGAACACGCCACCTTCCTGGCTTTCGGTGGCCGCATTGTCCTCCCAGTTCTGCGCGCCTACCAGAAGATCCGCAAAGCCGTCGCCGTTCACATCACCAGCAGTGCTCACAGCATAACCGAAGAATGCGTTCACTTGGTTCGATTGGAGCACCACACTTGCTGCTGCCGGAACACCGGTAGGGCTGCCGTAGTACACGTAGACGATCCCTTCGTTGCTTTGGCCGATGGCACCATTGGGTGCACCCACTACCACATCGCTGTACCCATCGCCATTGAGGTCGCCTGCGGTGCTCACCGCACGACCGAACTGGCTGGCTACAATGGGACCCAGCAAGGTGACGTTGGCCACGTTCGAGACCGGGTCGATGGTGAGCGGATAGTGCGCATCGCTATCGTCCACTTCTATCGTGAGGATGGTTCCACACGTGTTGTCGATGAGCATTTGCCCCCACATTGTCCGGCCGCAATCGTCCCACACCTTCAGGTCGCGGTAGCGGAAACGCTCCTGGCCTTCGCGATCGTCAAAGGCCAATTCAACACCATTGGTGCGGGCGTTCAAGTTGCCGTCCAACGCGAGTTCTATGCGTAGCATGCCTTCGCCATTCGGACGCATGGCCACAAGGAAGTTCTGTCGCAAGCCTTCAGCACTGTGCAAATACTGCACTGTCATTGAAGGACTTGTGAAGCGCAGATCGGCGGGCTTCGAAGCAGTTGATCGCGGAGCCCAAGAGACGAACTCGCTGCCCTCACGTCCAATTCCAACTACAGTGAACTGCGTGTGCCAGGTATGATCGGCAGAGGTCTCCCTGAACTCGAAGCCGTTCGCCGTGATGCTTGCTTCGTAACCACCTGCTTCGTTGACGGCCAAGAAGTGACCGGCTTCTACCGAAGCATGGATCTGCATTTCCTGTTCAGCCTGCCACGCGCCCATGCCCGGCGAGGCCAAGCTGTCCGCACCCCCGTTGGAGGCGAATGCCTGCGCACCCCACAATAGTGTTGCGAGAAAAGGAATGGACTTGCGTAAGATCACTTGTTGGGGGAGCGAATTCCTTGAAAGACAGTCAAAGCTACCACAGTTGGCCACCCGAGAGCAAGCATTCGACCAACACACGGACAATACATTTGGCACCATGTGGGGCAGCGACGGTGAAGTGGGGAAGGCATTGCACGTTGTGCTGGCAATGTTGCTCTGGATCATGGTCGCAAGGGGTACATGCCAGCCGGATCCCACCCTCGCTGAACATGGCAATATGACGGTGCCCGAGAAGCGCTGTTGCCTTGGTACGGTGGCGGCCGTCACCGTGGTGGGGGCAACGGGTGCCATCATTGCCCTGGACCAGGCATGGTACGCTCAGTTCGAACGCACAGCATTCCACGGCTTCAACGATGGGAGCGAGTGGCTGCTGATGGACAAGACCGGACACATCTTCAGCACCTATGCCATAGGCAGTTGGGGCCATGCAGTTCTATCCCATTGTGGGGCATCAGAAAGCGCCTCGCGGTGGGTAGGAGGAACCCTCGGGTTGGCGTTCATGACGGGGGTCGAAATATTGGACGGCACCTCCTCCGGTTGGGGTTTCAGCGGCTGGGACATGGTGGCCAATACTGCCGGTGCCGGTCTCTTCATCGGGCAGGACATCGGTTGGGGTGAGCAACGGTTGCGGTTGAAACTCTCCTCGCACTTCACGGACTATGCGGCCATGCGGCCCGACCTATTGGGCATCACCCCGGCAGAGCGTGTGCTGAAGGACTACAACGGCGTTACGCTTTGGCTGAGCGGCAACGTGGTGCAGCTTTCTCCATGGAAGAGCGCACCGCCTTGGTTGAACATTGCTGCGGGCTACGGCGCTGAGGGACTAGTGACAGCAATCCCCGATGAAAGCACGGCGATCACCGGCGCAGCCCCTTACCGCCAATACTACCTCTCACCGGACATGGACCTCACACGCATACGCACCAAGTCACGCACGGTGCGCACATTGCTCTTCCTGCTCAACAGCATCAAAATACCTGCACCCGCTTTGGAGATCCAGAGCACAGGGAAAGTGGTGGGGCACTGGCTCTACTTCTGAGCGGCTAGGCTTCCATCGGTGAGCATCAACTTCACCTTCATCACTGCCGCCACGGTGAGGCTGTCGCGCACTTCCCCGCGCATCACCATCGCGTAAAGCTCCTCGAAGGGCAGTTTACGCATGACGAGTTCCTCGTTGTGGTCCGGTTCAGGTGCGTGGAAGGTGAGCCCTTGCGCCACGTAGATGATCGCTTCCTCGTCGCTCGCCGAGTTGCTCAGGTCCATATGCAGGATCGCCGTCCACTGCTTCGCTTGTAACCCCACTTCTTCGCGCAACTCGCGTTTGGCGCTCTCGATCGCGGGCACGTCACGCTTGCCGCCGCCCTCGGGGATCTCCCAGCTATAAGCGCGTACCGGGTACCGGTACTGCCCCACGATCCATGTGTTCAGTTCATCGTCCAACGGAACAATGCCCACGGCGATGTTCTTGAAGTGCACCACGCCATAGATGCCGGGTGTGCCGCTGGGGTCGACCACAACGTGGTGGCTAACGCTGATCCACGGTGTGGCGTATCGTTCTTCAACCTTCAGTGTCTTCCACGGACCGCGCTCTTCCATGGGGCGAACATAGAAGCTATCTCAACGCTGCTCCTTGGGCAAGTCGAATCGGATGCTCACCTGGATCGTGCTTCGCACACGCTGCCCTTTGCGCACTCCGGGTTTCCACGCAATGCGTTGCATCAGGCGCATGGCCTCATCGGTACAGCCGCCACCTACATCCTGCAACGCGTGCATGTTGCTCAAACTCCCCGTGGGTTCCACCACGAACTCCAGCTGCACGGTGCCATCCAAGCTGTAGCGGAACGCTTCCGGCGGGTACCGCATTTCGCGTGCGATGAAGGTGGACAGGCCACGCATGCCGTTGGGGATGTTCGGTGATATTTGTGTTTCCAGTTGCTTGGCGGCGTGCACGGTGTCTCCCAACTCGATCGGAAGTAGGAACACATCGCCATCATGGGTGTGGCGTGCCTTCGCCCAACGTTTGTACCGCGATGGATCGAAGGGTATAGCGAGGTAGTGGTCCTTGCTGGAACATGCTTCCCCGGCGGTGGATGGCTTCCACAGCACCATATGTACCAGCCGCAATGCTTCGCTATCGCACTCGGGACTTAACGAACGACCAACGACCATATCGCGCAGTGCTCCGCTGGGATCAAGGTGCACGGTAACCACTACTTCGCCCTTGATCCCCGCTTCCAAAGCCACCGCCGGGTAGTTCAGTTCCTGCTCGAGCAAGCGGTCGAGGGCAGCCTTGCCGCCGGTGGCCATGCACGTGCCTTCAGTTTGGGCATATGCATGCCCCGCAATTGTGAGGAAGATCGCAAGCGAGCAAGAACGGGTCATGGGGGTGGGGTTGCACGGGTAAATTTGCGGCATGTCCGTGGTAAAGCTGCAAGTTGGCGAACGAGTCACCTTCCTCGACGAGGTGGGCGGTGGGATCGTGTTGAGGAACGGCAGGCCGGGCCATGTGGTGGTGCGCAGCGACGATGGTTTCGAACTGGAGCGGCCCGCGAAGGAACTGGTGCGGGTGCATGGGCAGGAACGACTGGCGCAATTACGCGTGAGCGACCACCAGGCAGGTATGATCGCAGCCAGTGATGAGATGGATGAGCGCAAGGGGAGGAAGCCCGGCTTGCGACCCGGCAAAACGCCGAAGAAGCCAGAAGACAACAGCGTGGCCGAGGTGGATCTGCACCTGCACGAGCTGTTGGAGAACGAGGCGGGCATGAGCGATGGCGAAAAGCTGGAGTTCCAAGTGCGGTACTTCGAGCGTGCGTTGGAGAGTGCCATACGCAATGGCAAGCGCAAGTTGATCGTCATCCACGGGGTGGGCGAAGGCGTCCTGCGCGAAGAAGTGCGGCGCTTGCTGCAGTACTACGATGGTGTGCAGTTCCACGATGCCGACATGCGGCGATATGGTGTGGGCGCTACCGAAGTGCTCATCTTGCGTCATCGTTAGCATTCGGAAAAGTTCTTTCACATCCTGTGCATCGCTCCATCGCCGCTTTTGCAGAAGAGCGGAGGAAAGTCCGGGCAGCGTAGGGCACCGTGCTTCCTAACGGGAAGGGGCGCCACTGGGAACGGTGGCGCCACGGAAAGTGCCGCAGAAAGGGAAACCGCCGAACCACCGCAAGGTGGTGGTAAGGATGAAAAGGTGAGGTAAGAGCTCACCAGCATTGCTGGCAACAGCAGTGGCTTGGTAAACCCCACGGGCTGTAAGACCATGTATACCGGGGCTCCACCGCAAGGTGGAAAAGGGCGGCTCGTCCGATCCCGGAGGGTAGGTCGCTAGAGGTTGCGCGTGAGCGCGATCCCAGATAGATGATGGGGACCGTCGCAAGGCGGTACAAAACCCGGCTTATAGATGCACAGGCCTTACATGAAGGGCCTTCACGGAGCGCAAGCTCGCGGTGGAGGCCCTTCACCTTTTTTGGGGTGGCTTGCAAGTTGATGCGCAGCGCCCGCGTTGGTGCACCGGTAACTTTGGCTGGCCCATGCGCAAGTTGCTCCTACTCCTGATCGCTGCCCTTGCGCTACATACGGCCACGGCCCAGGAACTGGTCACCATACGCGGGCGCGTTGTTTCCTCTGCCGGTGAGCGCACGTACTACGACCTCATGATCGTGAACAAGCGCCTGCACAGCGGCACCTTCGGCAATGCCGATGGCAGCTTCGTTGTGCTGGCGCAACGCACAGATACACTGCTGATCGGTTCCGTGGGCCACCACACGGCCATGATCACCATGTCCGATAGCCTTCCGCAGGAGACCTACCATGTGCTGGTGCACTTGGTGCCTCTGAAGGTGCAACTCGCCGAGGTGGAGATCATCAATCAGCGCACCCTGGAGCAGATCCAGAAGGACATTGCCAAGCTGGGCTACCGCGAAAGCGATTACCGGATAAGCCAGGTGGATGCATTGCAAAGCCCCATCACATTCCTCTACCAGGAGTTCAGCAAGCGTGAACGCAGCAAGCGCCTGGTGGCGCAAATGCGCAACGAGGATCGCAAGCGCGAACTGCTGAAGGAACTGCTGCAACAGTACGTGGCGTACGACATCATCAACCTAAGCGACGAAGCCTTCGATGACTTCATCGATTTCTGCGCCGTGCCCGATGAGCTGATCAAGGGCCTTTCACAATATGATTTCATCCAGTACGTGAAGAAGAAGTACGAGCTGTACGCCAGCCTGGGACCCACCCGCCGCCATTGATCATGAGCAGTATACGCACCCGGTCGGCGTGGCTTGCGATCCTGCTGCTGCCGGTCGTACTGCGCGCACAAGGCGATACCAGCCGCACCGGCAACGACATCTGGCGCTATGTGCAGCTCCCTGAATTCAGTGTAGGTGACGATGACTTCGACCTGCAGAGCTTCATGACGCAGGTGATCAACGACACCACCTTCTACCACGCCTTCCTCAACACGCGCTACCACCCGCACCGCGTGAGCAGCGCCTTGGTGGTGCGCAACAAGAAGGAGCGCGAAACGGCATCGCTCTACCGGCGTGGGCACCTGGTGCGCGACGGCCGCTTTGCGGAACTGGTGTTGGATAGCGCCGTGGAGCAGGGCAAGCTGCGCGCGGCCAGTGGCGATATGCGCTACCTCACCGCCGAGATGTACGAT
The DNA here is from genome assembly GCA_046595075.1 of Flavobacteriales bacterium. GTDB lineage: Bacteria > Bacteroidota > Bacteroidia > Flavobacteriales_F > PHOS-HE28 > PHOS-HE28. The sequence goes on along the minus strand of JBKJPT010000003.1, from coordinate 1,352 downwards.
GATGTCTTCTTTCCGAAGGGCCGGTACGTGGCCAGCAACCGCATTGCCGATCGCACACTGGAACTGGACCGGTCATCGCGCTTCGACAGGTATAAGAGCGAACTGAAGAAATTCATGTTCAACCCCGGGCAGGAGATAGCCAGCGTGCCCATGGTGGGCGACAAGCTGGATCTCTTCGATCCCGCGCTGGTGCCTTTCTACGACTACACCCTGGAGAACGACTACCTCAATAGTCGCAGTTGCTGGAAGTTCACGGCCATTGCCAAGGATAGCGTGGACGGCAAGCGCGCCGATGAGGACGAAACCGTGATCAAGCGCATGACCACCTGGTTCGATACCGGGACCATGAACGTGCTGGCGCGCAAGTACCGCATTGCGCACAAGTCCATCCTGCTGGACTTCGACATCAGCATAGAAGTGGACAACGCGCTCGTGGGCGACGAGGTGGTGCCCACGCAAGTGCGCTACACCGGCGATTGGGACATCCCCTTCAAACAGCGCGAGATCGTGTACTTCCGATCGGACTACAGCAACTGGGAGATCGGGCCCTAGTGCTTGCCCTGCGCGGCCATGTAGCGCTCGGCATCCAGGGCGGCCATGCAACCGCTGCCCGCGCTGGTCACAGCTTGGCGATAGATGCGGTCCGCTGCATCACCAGCCACGAACACGCCGGGCACTTTGGTGCTGGTGCGATCGGGATCATGCTTCAGGTAGCCGGTCTCGTCCATATCCAACCAACCCTTGAAGAGTTCAGTGGCGGGGGTGTGGCCAATGGCGAGGAAGAGGCCGGTGACATCCAGCGTTCGCTCTTCGCCGGTAGCGTTGTTCATGGCTACTACGCCCTGCACGGTCTGGTCGCCCAGCACGTCCTTCACCTCGGTGTTGTAAAGCACTTCTATGTTGGGTGTGTTCTCCACGCGGTGTACCATGGCCTTGCTGGCGCGGAACTCATGCTTGCGTACCAGCATGTACACCTTGGGACAGAGCTTGGCCAGGTAGGTGGCTTCCTCGCACGCGCTATCGCCTGCACCCACCAGCACCACGTTTTGTCCTTTGTAGAAGAAGCCGTCGCACACGGCGCAGGCGGTAACACCACCACCTATGTCGCGTAGGCGGATCTCGTTGGGTAGCCCCAGCCACTTGGCGTTGGCACCGGTGCTGATGATCACCGTGTCGGCGTGGATCTCCGTCTTTTCATCAACCCACACCTTGTGTACCGGGCCGGTGAAGTCCACTTTGGTCACCCAGCCGTGGCGCACTTCGGTCTGGAAACGTTCGGCCTGCTTCTTCAGGTCCTCCATCATCTCAGGCCCTGTGCGGCCGTTGGGGTAGCCGGGGTAGTTGTCCACCTC
>JBKJPT010000295.1:0-2753 GCA_046595075.1 Flavobacteriales bacterium | reverse complement strand
CGTCGCCCGGTCCGGATCGATGCGTTCCAAGCTGTAGCCCTCGGGTGTGTTCACCAAGGTGAAGTGGAGGTCGTCCGAATAGTTGAAGCGATCCAGTTGTGCGCCGTCCGGCCCTTGCAGCACTACGCTGCCGTCGCCGTTGTTGTAGCTCGGCAGATCCGTTTCCACGAAGCGGTATGTGTGGCTTTGCGGATAGTTGCTGAGCACGTTGTTGGCGTCCTCGCATACCAGTGCGTACTCGCCCGGCAAAAGCAGGAACGAAGCGCTGGTGATCGTGAGCGGACTTGCTACAACACCGCTTGTCACGTTAGCCAGCTTCCAACCGGCGAGGCTCAGCGTCTTTGAAGAGCGATTGTACAATTCCACGAAGTCGCTACCGCTGCCGATGGGGTCGTAGAGCACTTCGTTGATCACCACATCGCCGACCTCCGCCGGCTCGGGTAGCGCGAACGTTCCGGTGTTGCCGGTAGTGATCCCGTTACCGGGGCAATCGCTCACGCCAGTAACGGTGATCGTATACACAACCCCCACATCGATCGGAGTGGTCAGCGACAGTTGGACACTTGTCGCACTGATCACTGTTGCAGTTGCAATTGCGATGCTCGGTGCGCCGCTGTAGTTCCCAGCCACAAGGGTGGCGGCGTCCATCGGTTCGCTGAAGACGAGCACGAGCGTGCTGGCATCGTTCACTTGCACGCCTACCAAGGTGGGTGGTGTGTTGTCCGGAATGATCGCGAACACGCTGTTCTGTTCGGAGGGTGTTCCGCCGCTGGCATCGTTACTGGCGATCCAATTGGCGTTGCTGCTGCACGGCGCGGTTGGGTCGATGCGCTCCAAGGTCCAACCGCCCAACGCCTTCAGCACGTCCTGGTACCAGCTGAGCGCATAGGTCACGGCATCGATCGTGGTGGCGGCATCGTTCTTTAGTTCCAAGGGATCTCCATCGTTGTTCAACGAAGGGAAGGTGGTGACGACGATCACATTGGAAAATGCGCCGAAGAACGCTGCACTTGCATCGTCCACGATGATGGCGTGATCGCCCGGGCCAAGCACCTCGCTAGGCAAGGTGGCAACGGTGCCCCCATCGGTGAAAGTCCATCCCGCGAGGTCGAAGGTCTTGTCCGTGGTGGTGTTGTGGATCTCCACGAACTCGGCATCGGGCAAGCCGACCACCGGGCTCGGATCGGCCATGATCTCGTTGATGATCACTTCGCCCGGCAGTGCGACATCCGGGATGACGTAGAGCACGTCCGCCGTTTGGTTCACACAGACATTTCCAGCAAGGTCCTCAACGCCGTTCACGGTGATGGTGTAGGTGTTGCCGCTCTGCATCGCGATCGCCAGCGTGAGGTGTACAAGCGTCAGGTCCGTGCCATCGCGCACCACGGAAGCAGCGCTGTTGAAGGGGATGATGTTGTAGTTGTTCTCCTCTTCGGCGGTGACTTGTTCCACCGCTTCGCTGAAGGCGAGGTCCACCTGCGTCGCGGAGATGATCGTGGCGTTGAGCAATGTCGGTGGCGTGTTGTCCACGGGGATCAACTGCACAGCGATGTCGTCGAAGAAGTGGTTGTTCTGTGCGCTCAAGGCGGTGCTCTGCTCAATGCGGATCCCGAAATGCGAGGCGTTGGTGTATGTCACGTCGGTCACCGCACCAGCGGTCGTGTAGCTGCCGGTGTTGCCGTCATCGTAGAGCAGGGTGAAGAGTCCGGCGGCCGATCGCGTCACCTTCACGCGGAACGGATTGCTCGTACTGCTGTTCACCACGGCATCTGCACTTTGCACGGCCAGCGCAGTGGGCGCGCCCGCATCGCTACGGAAGAGCTCCAGCCGATCAGCGGTTCCGCCGAGGCGAACGAAGTAGCCATTGACGTTGCTAGTCAGATCCGCTGCACTGCTCATCAGGTACACATCCACGTAGTTGGCCCCGCTGGTGGCGAAGCGTAGGTCGAAGAAGAGTTCCCAATACGTGTCGTCCACCAAGGTGTTGGGCGTGCTCAAGTAGTAGTTGGCCGCACCAGCACTGTTGCTGCGCAGGCGCTGGTTGCCGCCATCGTCCACCACGGTGAAAAGGCCCACGCTGCCGCTCCATACGGTGCCGGTGGTGAAGTCACCGTCGGTGAAGTTGTCGCTCACCTGAGCGGAAGAACCGAATGGGATCGACAGTGCGCCAAGGCACACAAGGATGAACAGAACGCGACGTTTCATGCAGAAGGGCGAGGGAGGGAAAGGTATAGTTTCGGCCACCGAAGATCATTTCAAGCAAACCCATGAAAGTCGCCGTCGTAGGTGCCACCGGGCTGGTTGGTGGCGTTATGCTCAAGGTCCTTGAGGAACGCAACTTCCCAGTGGACGAGCTGCTGCCCGTCGCCACGGCGAAGAGCGTAGGCACCTCCATCCGCTTCCGCGGGAAGGATGTGCTGGTGATCGGCATGGAGGACGCCATAGCGAAACGACCGGACATCGCCGTGTTCTCCGCGGGTGGCGCGACCTCCCTGGAATGGGCTCCGCGCTTCGCTGAAGTGGGTTGCACCGTGATCGACAACAGCAGCGCTTGGCGCATGCACGCCGATAAGAAGTTAGTGGTACCCGAGATCAATGGCGAAGAGCTCACTCCGGATGACCGCATCATCGCCAACCCGAATTGCAGCACGATCCAAATGGTTCTTGCATTGGCGCCATTGCACAAGGCGTATGGTGTGCAGCGCGTCATCGTTTCCACCTACCGGTGCCGGTCACGCTCTGGTAGGTGGAAA
>JBKJPT010000179.1:0-7496 GCA_046595075.1 Flavobacteriales bacterium | reverse complement strand
GCCCGCGCGCGCATGAGATCGCACGGGAGCGCGGGATGTGGGTTGGCGCTGGGAACAGGGTGCGTGTTACTTGGTTGGTGCCGGAGCAATTATGCGACGGCGCCGGCCAGAAGCCGGACACCTAATACCCCCTACCCTATGAGAAAAGATCTGGAGGACCGTTTTACAATGTTCTATGCGGTGAACACATGCGTGGACACGCACGTGGCCGTATGGACGCCGCTGGTGCCGTACGGCACTGCGGTGGCTGCGTTCAAGTTGAAGATCACGGAGCTCGAAGCCGAGATAGAGACGCAAGGCACCGAGCTTGACGGGTACGCGATGGACAAAGGCGCGCGGAAGGAAAAGATGGTACGCGCGACGCTGACCGTTGCGAACAAGGTGTTCGCCTTTGCCGAGGACACGAGCGCTGCGGTGCTGCGGGAGAAGATGGACCTGAGCTATAGCGACCTGATAGCACCGCGCGATGCGGTGGTGGCACAGAAGTGCCAAGGCGTATACGATGAGGCGACCACGGTGCTGGCGAGCCTTGCGCCGTATGGCGTTGTGGCTGCGGACCTGACGGCGCTGCAATCGTTGATTGATGCGTACGAAGCGGTGATCAGTGCGCCGCGCGTGGCGATCACGGTGCGCAAGGGTGCGACTGAGCAGATAGAGCAGTTGGTACGCGAGGGGACGACGATCCTAACGAACCGGATGGACAAGCTGATGGCGGACTTCAAGGGGACGAACCCGGATTTCTACCAGGAGTACTTTGATGCGCGGGTGGTGGTGAACACGGGCGCGATACCGGCTGTGCCAGCGGTGCCGGTGCCACCGGGGCCTTAGGCCTCACCCCGGCCCTCACCGAAGGAGAGGGAGGAAATGCAAAGAGCCCTGCCGGATGGTGGGGCTTTTTGCATGGGGGAGTGAATGCGGTGGACACGGGTGGACAGGGTGTGGTGCAGTATGGACACGAATGGACGAAAATGGATCGTGGCATTGGTGAGACGCCGGGTCCCGGAGGGGCGCGCCCGGAGTGTTGGGCGCGGGGGATGACGTTGGCTGCGCGGGTAAGGTGAATGTGTGGACACGGTATGGGCGAGCAGGTTTGAGGCTGTTGGCGTTCGTTAGCGAACCTGAGGGAATTGTGGTTCGTTGAAGCCCCTACTTTCGCCCCGCATGAAACGCTGGCTCGCCATACTCCTCTTGGGCACCTACCTGTGCTCCGCCACGGAGTTGCACCAGTTGCTGAAGTTGCCTGCGCTCGTGGGCCATTACATGGAGCATGCTGAGGCGGATAACGATGAGACCTTCCCCTGTTTCCTGGCGGACCACTACCTCAGTGGCGAGCACCATGATGCGGATGAGGACCACGATCACAACCTGCCATTCAGTTGCCACCACGATTGCACCTCGCATTCGCTGCAAGTGGCTTCCCCCACGCCCTTCGGTGAGGTGGTGTACAATGTGCCGTCTTCTCCTACCGAGCCGCATGCGCTCGATGCCTCGTCCTACTCCTTCCTGTTGAGCAGGGACGTGTGGCAGCCGCCCAAGGCCTGATCGGACGCGCTGCGTCCTGATGTGATCGTGCGTTCACGGATGCGAATGCCATTCAGCGTAGCGTCGACCCTCCGTGTCGACCGATACGGTGCGATCCATCAACATCATCTCGTCTGTTCAATTCTGCACCAGTCCAACCGATCCGCATGATCTCCCGCATCATCCATTTCAGCGTTACCAACAAGCTCATCACGGGCCTCGGGTTGCTCGTGTTCGTGGCCTGGGGCGTCTACAGCTTCACCCAACTGCCCATTGATGCCTTGCCGGACGTGACCAACAACCAGGTGCTGGTGAACACCGTGGCGCCCAACCTGGCTACGCCGGAGGTGGAGCAGTTCATCACCTTTCCGTTGGAACTCGCCTTCAAGAACCTGCCCGATCTCGTGGAACTGCGCAGCATTTCGCGCAGCGGCCTGAGCGTGATCACCGTGGTGTTCAAGGATGAAGTTCCAGTGAACATCGCGCGGCAACTGGTAGCCGAACGGATCGTGCTGGCGCAAGCGGACATTCCACCGGGCTACGGCACGCCACTGGTCAGTCCCGCAACAACAGGACTTGGCGAGATCTACCAATACACCCTTGCTGTGGATAGCGCGCACAAAGGGAAGTACACGCCCATGGACTTGCGCAGCGTGCAGGATTGGATCGTACGCAGGCAGCTGCTCGGCGTACCTGGCGTGGCAGACGTGAGCAGCTTCGGCGGCTTTTTGAAACAGTATGAAGTGGCTGTGGACGCGGCACGCTTGCAAGGCATGAACCTCTCGTTGATGGATGTGTACACCGCGCTGGCCAACAACAACGAGAACACTGGAGGCAGCTATATCGAGAAGGGCCCGAACCTCTACTTCATCCGTGGCGAAGGCCTGGTGACCTCGCTGAAGGACATTGAGGACATCGTGATCACCACGCGTAGTGGCAACCCGGTGCGCATCCGCGACGTGGGCGATGTGCATTTCGGCTTCGCGCCGCGCTACGGTGCCATGACGCGCAATGGCGAAGGCGAGACCGTGGGCGCCGTGGTGCTTATGCAAAAGGGTGCCAACGCCATGCAGGTTACGCAGGACGTGAAGGAGCGCATGAAGAGCGTGGAGAGCAGCATGCCCGAAGGCGTACACATCGATGTGTTCGTGGACCGCACGAAGTTGGTGGGCAAGACGATCACCACCGTGAGCGAGAACCTGTTGTTGGGCGCGTTGATCGTGGTGCTGGTGCTGGTACTGCTGTTGGGCAATTGGCGCGCGGGCTTGCTCGTGGCCAGTGTGATCCCGCTCAGCATGCTCTTCGCCGTGGGCTTGATGGTGCAGTTCGGGATCAGCGCGAACCTCATGAGCATGGGCGCCTTGGACTTCGGGCTGGTGGTGGACGGTGCGGTGATCATCGTGGAAAGCCTGCTCTTCGCATTGCATGCGCGCTTCGCGAACAAGGCACTGGACCAGCAACAGATGGACGGTGAGGTGATCGCCAGCAGCGGGAGCATCATGAAAGGCGCAGTGTTCGGCCAGCTCATCATCCTGGTGGTGTACGTGCCCATCTTCTCGCTCATCGGTGTGGAAGGCAAGATGTTCCGCCCCATGGCCATGACGGTGGCTTTCGCGATCGTGGGCGCCCTGTTGCTCTCACTCACATACGTTCCGTTGATGGCTTCGCTCTTCCTGAGCAAACAGGTGAAGAGCGATGAGGGCTTCGCCGAACGCATGATCCATCGTATGCAGAAATGGTACGCGCCGATCCTTGAGAAGTTGCTGCATCGCCGCGCGCTGGTGATCGGCATTGCGGTGGTCCTGCTTGGCGCGTCCTTGTTCACCTTCAACCGGCTCGGTGGCGAATTCATTCCGGAACTTGACGAGGGCGACTTTGCCACCAACTACACCATACGCCAAGGCAGCAGCCTCAGCCAAACAGTGGCCGTTGGCACGCAACTGGAACAGATCCTGCTGCGTGACTTTCCGCAGGTACACGAGGTGGTGAGCAAGATCGGTACCGCCGAAGTACCCACCGATCCCATGCCCATCGAGAGCGCCGATGTGCTGATCATCCTGAAGGATCCGAAGGAATGGCCCGAACCCATCGGCAAGGAAGAACTGGCCGCACAGATGAACGAGAAGATGAGCGCGATACCCGGTGTGAACCTCAGCTTCGAGCAGCCGATCCAGATGCGCTTCAACGAGCTGATCGCGGGGGTGAAGAGCGACATCGCCGTGAAGATCTACGGCGACGACCTGGACCTGCTCTTCAAGAAGGGGAATGATGCCGCCGCGTTGATGAACAAGATCGCTGGCGTGGTGGACGTGCGTGTGGAACAAGTGGTGGGCATGCCGCAGCTTGTGGTGAAGTACGACCGCGAGCGCATCGCACAGTTCGGCTTGAACATCTCTGATGTGAACCGCATCCTGAACACCGCACTTGCCGGCGGCAAAGCCGGTGTGGTGTACGAAGGCGAACGGCGTTACGATCTGGTGGTGCGTCTGGCGGGATATCGCGATGCCGACATCCAAAAGGTGAGCAACATCATGGTGCCGCTTCCCAATGGAACGCAAATACCCATGGGCCAACTCGCGTCAGTGCAGTTCCAGAGCGCGCCCGCGCAGGTGAGCCGCGACAATGGCGACCGCCGCATCGTGATAGAAGCGAACGTGCGCGGTCGCGACATCAAGTCGGTGGCCGAAGAAATGCAACGCAGCATTGATGCGAACGTGCAACTACCTGCGGGTTACTACACCGAAATGGGTGGCACCTTCAAGAACCTACAAGAAGCCAACGCGCGCTTGAGCGTGGCTGTGCCACTCGCGTTGTTGCTGATCCTCATCATGCTCTTCCTAACGTTCAGATCCATGAAAGAGTCGCTCATCATCTTCAGCGCCATTCCGCTCGCAGCCATCGGTGGTGTCTTCGCCCTGTGGATCCGCGACATGAACTTCAGCATCAGTGCTGGCATCGGTTTCATCGCGCTCTTCGGTGTGGCGGTGCTCAACGGCATCGTGCTCATCAGTTACTTCAACCGGTTGGAGCAAGAGGGCGAAATCGATGTGGTACAGAGGATCCTGAAAGGAACCGCCGCGCGTTTGCGTCCGGTGCTGGCTACTGCGGCTGTGGCCTCGCTCGGTTTCCTGCCCATGGCGCTCAGTACCAGCGAAGGCAGTGAAGTGCAACGCCCGCTTGCCACGGTGGTGATCGGTGGCTTGATCAGCTCCACGCTGCTCACGCTCGTGGTGCTGCCCGTGCTCTACTACATGGTCTTCACGCGTCGGAAGAAGTCCTCCCACGGGTTGAGTACAGCACTGATCGCGATACCATTGATGCTCCTCTCCTCTTCGGCGTTCGCGCAAGCACCCGCGCGACCGATCACTTTGGATCAAGCGGTACAAATGGCGCTGCGCGATCACCCGGTGATGAACGCTGCGGATCTGAGCGTGGAACAACAGCAGGCCCTACAGAAAACCGCCCTCGGCCTTTCACCACTGAGCGCCAGCTACACCGGCGGCCAGATCAACAGCGACCTGAACGACGCGAACATCCAAGTGATCGAGGGCTTCGACTTCCCCACAGTGATCGCGCGGCGCAGCCAGTTGCTGAAGGAGAACACCGCGCTCGCCGAGCGCCAACGCGCCCTCACTTCCGCCGAACTGACGCAGCGCGTGAGCACAGCGTACATGCAATTGGCCTACGGCAACGAGCTCGTCGCACTCTTGCATACCCTCGATAGCACCTACGCCGACTTCGCCGTGTACGCCGATCAGAAATTCAATGCGGGTGCCAGCGGCCGCTTGGAGCGGGACGCCGCGCAAGCCCAACGCGACCGCGTGCGCTTGGAACTGGCCAAGGCCGAAGCCGATCGCAACACCTACCAAGCCGAGTTGCAACGCTGGCTCGGCAGCGATACACTGGTGACACCGGCGAAGGATGCGCTGATGGCGTTGCCCGCCCTCGCCTCCAGCGAAGCGATGCTCGCGCAAAGTCCGCTGTTGCAGTACGCGCAACAACAGACCGAAGTCGCGCAAGCGCAATGGAAGTTGGAGCGCAGCCAATGGGCGCCTTCACTGCAGGCGGGTGGTTTCTACCAGACGCTGGATCATGTGCAACCCTTCTGGGGCTACCAGGTCGGCGTTGGCATTCCGTTGCCCGGCAGCGGACAAGGTGCGCGCACGAAAGCGTCGCGCCTAGGCACCGAGATCGCCGCGAACGATCTGGCGAATACGCAGCTCGCCCTTAACAGCGCCTACACGCAAGCCGCCGCGCAAGTGCAGCAGCGCGAGCTACTGCTCACCTACTACCAGACAGAGGGCGAAGCGCTCGCCACCTCCTTGCTCACCAGTGCGCAACGCGGCTACGAAAGCGGCGACACGGACTATCTCGCCTACATCCAAGGCATGGACCAGGCCTACCGCATCCGCACCGAACACCTCACCACACGGTACGAGCGCGCCGTGGCGCTCTTCCAACTTCGGGCCTTGCTCGGACAATAACCCACTGACATGCAACTCTCTTTCAAAACCGGAACAACGATGCCACGCATCTACTTCCTTTCCTTCCTCGCCACCTCTGCGTTGCTGATCGCCTCTTGCGGTACCGACACACCGGTCACCGCAGCAGAAGAACATCACGACGAACACGGTGCAGAACACGGTCGGGAGGTCGCGCTGACCGCCGAGCAGATCAAGGCCATCGGCCTAAGGCTGGGATCGCCGACGCGGCAAACACTGAACACGGGGCTGAGAGCCAATGGACGCCTTGTGCTGCCGCCGCAGAACATGGCCGATGTGAGCGTGCTGATGGGCGGCTTGGTGAAGCAGGTGATGGTGCAGGAGGGCGAAGCCGTGTCGCAAGGCCAGACGCTCGCGCTGCTGGAGAACCTCGACTTCCTCCAACTGCAACAAGACTATTTGGAAACGAAGGCGGTTCTCACCTTGCAACGCGCCGAACTTGAACGCCAGCAGTCCCTAGCCACCGATCGCATCAACGCCACAAGGACACTTCAGCAAGCACAAGCCGACATCGATGGCACTTCCGCACGCTTCAGCACCTTGGAGCAGAAGCTGAAGCTCTTCGGCACTGACCCCGCGAAGCTCACCGCCGCGACCATCCGTTCGGCGTATCCGGTGCAAGCGCCGATCAGCGGTTTCATCAAACGTATTGGCGTTAACACCGGCCAGTACGCCGAGCCGAACAAGGCGATCTTCAGCATCGTGGACAATCGCTTCCTGCATGTGGACCTCACCGTGTTCGAGCAGGACGTGCATAAAGTGAAGGAAGGCCAGAAGGTGACGATCACCGACGCACACGACCCCGACGTGCTGCACACCGCCACCATCTTCGGCGTGAACCGCGCCTTCGAGAACGATCAACAGGCCGTGCTGGTCCATGCACGCATCGACGAGAAGACGCACGACCTGCTGCCCGGCATGTTCGTGCAAGCGATCATCGGCATCGACAGCACCACGGCGCGATCACTGCCCAACGAAGCCATTGTTAACAACGGCGATGAGCATTTCATATTCGTGGAGCATGAGCCAGGCGTGTTCGCACAAGTGCAGGTGCACACGGGTGCGAGCGAACTGGGCTTTACGGAGATCACACCCATGCAACCCTTGGCAGCCGATGCGAAAGTGGTGGTGAAGGGCGCGTACTATCTGCTAAGCGAACTGACCAAGGGGAGCGGGGAGCACGACCATTGAGCGGTCTGCAGGTGCTCTTTCAGGCCTCCACGAACACGCGGAACTGAGATCCCAGTGGATCCAAATCTTCCATGAGCTGATCGAGGAGCGCGGGGCCTCGTGCCGCGAGCATGGGTAGTACGTTGTCCCGTCGCTCTTGCAAGCCACCGTTGGGGAATAGCGCGGCGAGGATCTGTTGTACGCGCGCCAGGTGTACGGCCTCCTTGCGGCGCAGTGCGCGGTCCATTTTACCGTGCATGTTGGTGAGCAGGCGTTGTGCGCGCACGGCTGCAGCATCGGTGC
>JBKJPT010000155.1:0-19998 GCA_046595075.1 Flavobacteriales bacterium | reverse complement strand
TGCCCGGGATCGCGTTGCGCAGGGCATCGATATCAGCCTCCGTGAGCTGGATATTGCGATTGGCCGGCAGGCCCTTCCACGGCTTGCTGGTCTCGCCGCCGCCGATCGTGATGCTGTTGGTGGCGGTGTTCTTGAAGTTGTACTCGAAACCGTTCCGCAATCCTGCACCAGCGCCCAGCAAGATGATGAGCATGAAGATACCCCAGAACACCGCGAAGCCCGTGAGCACCGCGCGCAATTTGTTCTTGCCGATGCTCTCGAACACTTCTCCCCATTTCTCCCGGTCGAACATCAGGCAACGGGATTGGCAGCGGTTTCAGCGAGCGACGCGGGATCCATATGTGCGTTCTCGATCGATCCATCGCGCAGGTATATGACGCGCTGTGTGGCGGCCGCAACGGCACGCTCGTGGGTGACAATGACCACCGTGAGACCGAGTTCCTGGTTCACTCGTTTCAACAGCGCCATCACTTCCTCGCTGGTCTTGCTGTCCAGTGCGCCGGTAGGTTCATCGGCAAGAATGATCTTTGGGCTGCTCACCAACGCACGTGCAATGGCCACACGTTGTTTCTGCCCCCCACTGAGTTCATTGGGCATGTGATGCCCCCACTCCTTGATCCCCATGTTGTCCAACATGGCCAAGGCCAGTTCGTTGCGCTTCTTGCGCGGCACACCTTGGTAGTAGAGCGGCAAGGCCACATTCTCCATGGCGTTCTTGAAGCTGATCAGGTTGAAGCTCTGGAAGATGAAGCCGATGTACTTGCTGCGCAAGGCGGCGTTCTCCGTCTCGCTCTGGCCTTTGATGAGCATGTTGTCCAGCCGGTATTCCCCACTGTCATACTCGTCCAGGATGCCGATGACGTTGAGCATGGTGCTCTTGCCGGAACCAGAGGAACCCATGATGCTTACCAACTCGCCCTTACCGATGTGCAGATCGATGCCTTTGAGCACCGGCAGTATGTTGGCCCCCGTGCGGTACGCTTTGCGGATCCCCTTCAGTTCGATCATACGTTCCAATTCGCTTTTACCCAGAAAGGAGTCGAGGGGCAACGCGCGACGGGCCCGAAAGTACCGGGACCATGCACCACACTGGTGCGCCTTACACGAACGGTGAGCGATGGGGAGGAACGGAGAAGCACATTTCCGACGCTCATGGCTACACTTGCTGCATGATCAAGCTCTTCCTCCCTGTCGGTCTCCTTCTTACGACGTTCTCCTCGTACGCTCAATCCCCGGATATGAAGGCGCTGGACGCCTACATCGCCGACGCGGTCTCAAAGTTCGACCAGCCGGGCCTCGCGGTCGGCATCGTGAAGGACGGCCAGCTCGTCTTCAGCAAAGGCTATGGAAAGCTGGACCTCGCGAAGCCCGATCCGGTGACGCCAAACAGTGTGTTCTATTGTGCGAGCATCAGCAAGGCGTTCACTGCGTGCGCCATCGGCCTGCTCGCAGATGAAGGCAGGTTGAGCTTCGATGACCCCGTGCGCAAATACCTGCCGGAGTTCAAGACCCCCGACGATTTCGTCACGGAGCACTTCCTGATCAAGGACCTGCTCTGCCACCGCAGCGGATGGATCACCTTCGACGGCGATCTGTTGTGGTACGGAACGAAGTACACGCCGCAAGAGATCCTCGCAAGGCACGCCAACGAGCCCTTCACGCATCCTTTCCGCACCGATTTCGGGTACAGCAACCTCATGTTCATTGCCGCCGCGCAAGTGGTGGAACGTGTGAGCGGAATGAGCTGGGACCGCTTCATCACCACGCGCATATTCAACCCCTTGCACATGGAGCGCAGCCGCGTGGAGACCGCCGATCTCGCGAGCATGACCGATGTGGCACTGCCGCACGTGCGCAAGGGCCAGGATCCCGATGCGCCGCAGAAGAGCATGCCCTACCAGCCACTCCAAGGAGCCGACGGTGCATGTGGTGTCATGAGCACTGTTGTCGATCTGGCCAAGTGGGACGCGATGTGGGCCAACGAAGGCAAGCTGGACAACAAGCTGTTCCTCAGCGAAGCGAGCTACAACACAATCACGAGCATGCACTTGCCCATGGGTGGGCGTCGTGATGGTGCCGGTCTAGGCTGGTTCTTGGAGTCGGATCACAACGAAACCGTGATCACCCACAGCGGCGGTATGCCGGGCTTCATCCTCAATCATGCGATCGTGCCGGACAAGGACCTCGCCGTGATCTGCCTCGGCAATGGCGAGAGCTACAGCGTGTTCGCCATCACCAACGAGATCTTGGACCTATACCTCGGCGATGGCACTGCCGATCCGGTGAAAGACATGCTGCCCCGCATCGCGAAGCGTACCGAGCGGGAGAAGAAGCGCGTTGCGGACCGCGCTGCCGCTCATGTGATGAAGACAAAGCCTTCGCTCGCATCTGCATCATACACAGGTACGTACACCGACAAGATCTACGGTGATGCCACCATTAGCGAGAAGGACGGCAAGCTCGCGCTCTCCTTCACGCCAGCACCGGAGCTCTTCACCGGTGCGCTGATGCATTGGCACTACGACACTTTCCAATGGTTGCACGCGGATCCCTTCCTCGAACCGGGCTATATCACTTTCAGTTTTGATGCAGACCACAAGGTCACGGGCTTCAAAGTGGACCTGCACAGTCCTGACTTCCACTTCTACAAGTTGGACTTCAAGAAGCAGTAGGTCGATCAGTACTTCACCACGCTCGCCCGTTGCAAGATGCTGCCGTCGGAACGCTTCAGGCACAGCAGGTAGGTCCCGCTTGTGAGGCCGGAAAGATCCATGTTCAACGTGTTGCGTCCGGTAATGAGCGGAGCGCGTTGCACCATCAACGGCCGACCAGTGGCATCCAGCAATTGCAATGAAGCCGAAGCATCGAAGTCATCGGCGACATCGATCAACACTTGCACACCGTCCTTAGTCGGGTTGGGAACGATGCTGAGCCACGTTTGGTCGGTCACGCACTTCTCCATAGGCACCACTTCACTTTCTGTAACACGGCCATCGAGATCCACCTGCCTCAGGCGGTAGTACCCATTGGACATTTCACTGGCGCGTTCATCAACGTAGATGTATTGCGTTTCGGTGCTGCTTTGGTGCACGCTGTTCACTCGGCCGATCTCCTTCCAATCGGCACCATCGGAGCTGCGCTCCACGATATAGTGACTGCTGTTGATCTCGCTGCCTGTGGCCCATTCCAGTATGGATCGGCCGCTATCGCAAGTGTTCCTAAGGTAGAGCATCTCCACCGGCAGGATGGTGCAGTTGAGACTTGCCGTCCCTGTCCAGTCCAGGAGAAATCCATTGCTGCCCGAAGTAGCGGACCAGCCATTGATCATCACATAGTAGGTCTCGCCGGCGATCACGTTCATCTGCGATACCCATTGATCGCCGGTCACGGTCTCCGAAGGATCGGCGGCGCCATTGCCCAATCCGGTGTTTCCGTTTCCGGAGTTGATCGCGTAGGAGCAACGTTGCGGCGCACCTAGCGAACCACAGGTCACATTGGGCCCGAAGACCACGGGATCGAAATCGTCAGTGTTATTGTTGGGGTTGATCGTGAAAGCGAGCGTACCGCTTGTCTGGATCTGAATGCGGTACCAGTTGGTGTAGTTCTCCGATGTCACACAACCGGCGCAACCTTCGGCTGTGATCCCGGGGCCCGGCGAAGCATCGGAGAAGGGCGTGTCGGCGCATACCGGAGTGGCGAAGGCGCAATCGCTGTTGGTGGTGCCACTGGGCCCACCGGCGCAAGGCACACAACTGAGCGTGGCTGCCCAGCCCGCCAATTGTACGCTGCCATCGGAAACAAAACGAAAGGTGAGGCAGCCACTGGGATTGCTGGCGGTGATCGTTCCGGGTGAGGTAGTGCAATTGTTGAACATCGCCGGACTGTTCTGTACCGGCCCGTTGAGGATGGCCAAGTAATCACAGCAGTTATTGGGCCCGCCGCACAGGAAATAGGTATCGTTCATGGACCAACTGGTAAAGGTGGCCCGCATGCACATACCCGCCGTATTGGGGCAGAAGGTCCTGAAGATGTTGTTGACGTTTGCGGCGTACGTGCCACCAGCCCCACCACTGTCGTAGAACGTACCCGAACAGGTCGTGACCATGCACGCCCCCGTATAGGTGTTCTGCACACCCACGCTGGGTTGCGTGTACACCTGCGCACAGAGGGCTTGCACAATAATGTTCGTTGAAAGAACTGCGATCAAGCGCTGGTGCATGTTCATGGTTGCTTCTGCTGGACATCGCGCAAAGAGGTGGTCTTGTAGGCTAGGTAAGCGGCTGCATCCTCGGCGTTCAATTGTTGAAGCATCACCTGCTCCAGTTCGTCCCTGCCCAAGAGCACGATCTCTTTTCGCAGATCCTCATCCTGCACGGTAACGCGGCCGGTCACGGAGCGCAATGCATCATAGTGCGGGAGATCCACCTTAGTGATCTCCTCCTCAGTGGCTGCACGCAACTGGCCACCATCGTTCACGAGGAAGGAGGACGAGTAGTACACCAGCATGCCCATGTAGCGGTAGTGGGCATCAACGCGCATCTCTTCCACCTGCTCGGGTCCATAACGCGATTCGAGCTTCTGAAGGGCTGCGGCACTTTGCGCGATTGCCGAAGTAGCTGCGAGCAGAATGCCAAAAAGGAAAGGAAGGAGACGCAACGAGACCATGATGCCGAGCAATTTAGGTCCTTCGAGCGCACCAATGCAAGGAATGATCGACCTCTCGGGGGTGTTCATGGTCGGTACCGTTTTATAGATGACGTGATCATCCCCGATCCGGATGCCCGTACCGGGTGGCCAGAATGCCCGGCTGAGCAACGATGTCCATCTTTAGCGCCATGGTCAAGGTCCGGATTACAGTCGCCTTCCTCTTGGTGGTGGCGCTGTGCAGTTGGCATTTGGATACGGGGCACAACGCCAATACCATGAGCCGGGCGGCCATGGTGGCTGCTTTGGTCGAGCACGGAACGTTGTGTATTGATCAATACCACCAACTCACCGAGGACAAGGCGTTGGTGGAAGGGCACTACTACTCCGAGAAGGCACCGCTACCGGCCTTGTTGGTTGCACCGTTCTGGTATCTGGCTAACGCGATGCATTTGGTTAAACCCGCTGAAAATGGCCTGCTCACCGATGAGCTTTTGCGCTTAGGTGGTTTCCTATGCGGCAGCCTTCCGCTCGCGCTCATCATCATCATCACCTGGCGAAGGCTGCGCAATTCCACACTCCCATTGCCAAAATACTGGATCGCGTCACTCCCCTTCCTAGGATCATTCTTGTTCGTGTATAGTGGCAGTTTCCATGGGCATTTGCTTGCAGCGCTGTTCTTGATGATCGCATGGCGCGCTAGGACGAACGGGCACGCATTGGTGAGCGGCTTCTTCGCCAGTGCTGCTGTGCTGTGCGAATACAGCCTCTTTGTGTTCCCTCTGATCTGGTTGGTACAGGACACCGCGCAGCGCAATTGGAAAGCAATTGGCGCTCAGGTGTTCGGCGGGTTGCCCGGGGTGATGGTCCTGTTCTGGATGAACCTCCTCGTGACCGGCAGACCTTGGATACTACCCTATGCGAACGTAGCCGAGCATGTTGACCGCTCCGGTGGTGTGCTCGGTTTGGGCATGCCTTCGATAGAAGGGCTCTATGGACTACTCTTCAGCAACTTCCGCGGACTGTTCACGCATGCACCCGTTACGATCCTTTGTGCCATTGTGGCTTTCGCATGGATGTGGCGACACGGTTGGCGTCGCACAGTGCTTCATCCGTTGGTGCTGCCTTCGCTCCTGCTCGTGTGCATGATCGCAGGACATAGCATGTGGTGGGGAGGATGGGCTTTCGGACCGCGGCACCTCACCACTGTTGCGGTCCTGCTCCTTGCTGCTGCAATACCGCGTCTACCCGATCGACCATGGGCCGATGGCGCGCTGGTATACCTGAGCATTTGGGGTCTTCTGGTCGCGATCACCGCCAAGTGCACCACATGGTACTCGTTACCCACCGCGGTGAAGCATCCTTTCGGCGAAATGATCCTCCCAGCCGTGCTTCAGCGTTCCTTCACCGATGCGCAATGGCCCGTGATCGTGGGTTTCTCTTCCATCATGGGCACGGTTCTCTTCGTTCTCGCGTTCATTTTCGTCATGCGCTTCCTTCGGCGCCTCGACCTCCAGCACTAATGCACCTCTTCTACTGCCCCAGATTGGTCGGCGACCTGATCGAACTGCCCGAGGAGGAGGCGCACCATGCTGCTTCGGTGCTCCGGTTGCGGGCCGGTGAACGCATCGGCCTGTTGAACGGCACAGGGCTGCGAGTGGAAGCAGAGCTGGTGGAAGTGAGCAAACGGCGGTGCATGGCGCAGGCGATCGAGCGCATGCAGCAGGAGGTCGAGCGAACAGCACGCATCCACATGGCGGTGGCCGTGACCAAGCAGATGGAACGCTACGAGTGGTTCGTGGAGAAGGCCGTGGAGATCGGTGTTGATCGGATCACGCCGATGCTCACCTCGCGCACCGAGCGCAACGCTCTCCGGCTCGATCGGCTGGAACGTGTGGCAGTGGCCGCGATGAAGCAGAGCCAGCGCACATGGCTGCCAGTGATCGATCCCCTCACGCACCTGGACGCATTGCTCGCGCAAGAAATACACCGGCAGCGCTACTTTGGTTGGTGCGAAGGCGCGCACGTCCAGTTTACTTCGTCCTACTCGCCAGCAACGAATGCATTGGTGTTGATCGGACCTGAAGGCGACTTCACCACGGATGAGGCCGATATACTCCGCTCGACAGACTTTGCCGCAGTGAACCTAGGCCAAGCGCGTCTTCGCACCGAGACCGCCGCGCTCGCTGCTTGCACGTGGATGAGCCTCGCTCAGCAACGGTAACTTGCGCCCGATGATACGCCCCGCCACTATGGCATTCATGTTCTGTGCACATGTCCTCATGTCCTTACGTGCGCAGGCCCAGGGGAGCTACCAACTGGCCGTGCTCAAGTACAACGGCGGTGGCGACTGGTACGGCAACCCCACCAGCGTGCCCAACTTGGTGAAGTACTGCAACCAGCAACTGGGCACGGCGATCAACACCGAAGTGCCGAACGTGGAAGTAGGCAGCCCCGGTCTCTTCACATACCCGCTCGTACACATGACCGGCCACGGCAACGTGGTCTTCAGCATGCAGGAAGCGGAAAATCTGCGCAACTATCTCATCGCGGGCGGTTTCCTGCACATCAGCGATAATTACGGTATGGACCAGTTCATCAGACCCATGATGAAGCGGGTGTTCCCGGAACTCGAATTCGTGGAGTTGCCCTTCGCGCATCCGATCTACCATCAGAAGTTCGATTTCGCGCAAGGTTTGCCCAAGATCCACGAACATGACGATAAGCCACCGCGTGGCTACGGCCTGCTTTGGGAAGGGCGTTTGGTGTGCTTCTACGATGTGGAATGCGACCTTGGCGATGGCTGGGAAGACCCCGAAGTGCATGGCGACAGCGAGGCCACGCGCTCAAAAGCCCTGCAGATGGGTGCCAACATTGTGAGGTTCGCCTTTGGTGGCGCGGCGGATTGAGGCTGTTTCGTTCGATGGTAATAAGCTGCCGAACCACTTTTCATTCGGTTCGCGCTGCCCATTGCCGCTCAAGCCCACGCGATACTTGAACGTTTGTTAACGTTCAGTGATCTGAGCAACGTTCGTGGGCAACCGACGTCTTTCCAACGAATTCAGTCCTCTTACCCATGAACTCCCTGCTTCGACGTACCCACCCGCTCGCATTGGCCTTCGGTCTCTTTGCCATCCTGATCGCATTCGCGATCGTGGCTTTCAGGCACCCGATGTGATCGCCTTCAACGGATCACGCGCTTAGCGCCTTCGATCGGCCCGCACCCGGCCGCCCCGATTTCTTAATGGCGACCTTCTTCGTGCCCGGCTGCGTGGGCTTGGCCACTTTCTCCGCCGGGGCGGGACGAGGTTGCTTCACCACCTTCACGCTGCTTTCGATGAGCACCTTCAGCACCTTCACATCAACATCGGTCAATCGCTTGATGTAAAGACAGCCCTTGCCTGTGCTGTGCTTGCCCAGTTTGCCGAGCAGTTCGCCGCGCTTCTCATACCCGTCCATGAGGTAGATGGAAAGGTTGGCTTTGCGTGGACTGAAGCCGCACACCATCCAATCCACCTGGCGACCAGTAGCCAGTGAGGTGTACACCTGATTCCCGAAGCCTACGATGCTTGGGCCCCACATTCTGGGTTTATCTCCCGTTGCAGCGCTCATCAAGTTGATGATGGTACGACAATCCTCACGGACCTGCCCATCCTTCTGTGCAGCGATGAATGCGTCGACGCTTACTGCGTTCGCTTTGGTCTTGATCTCAGCTTTGGCCATGGTGCAGCCAAAGTAGGATCCGGCGTGTATTTGCCAATTAGGGCAGTTGCTGCAAGAGCACCGCCGTGGGAATGCTCCCGCCGATGTTCACAAGGATGGGATCCCGATCATTACCACTTCCAACATAGAGCACCGTGCCGTCCATGTTCACGTCCTCCAAATAGTAGCCCGTTGCACTTGCCGTGGGAATGCTGCCACCCACGCGCGTAAGGATAGGATCGCGATCATTGCCCGCACCTACGTAGCGCAAAGTGCCATCAACCAGGTCATTGCCCGCCCAAAGCGCTTGAACCGTGCCTATGGTCTTGCGCGCATTGGTGCCGTAAGTGAGCGTGGTGCTCGCCCGGAGATCGATAGGCGTTGAGGTGGCTGTTAGAGCGAGGGCCGTGCTGCTCATGCACCCGAAGTGGTTGCGGTGGCGCACAACTAGATGATAGTTCCCGGGTCCGACACGGAAGGAGAGCGGCGACGTACCGTCCGCGGCCACCACATCGCCATCGCGCTGCAGGATCCCTTGTGCACTGGCCGCGATCATGCCCGGTTGGGCTGCCGGTCGAAGTTCAACACGCACCCAATCGACAGCAGCGTTGTTGCCCGTTATGGTGAGGATCGAAGCGGCGATCGCCTCACCACCGCCCTTTGCCACCTTGGGATATCCCAATGAAGTGGTGTACGGTTCAGTGAGTGGTACCAGGTTCGCGGCACGCAAACCATCGTTCATCAGGCCCGTTGCCCCTACGAGGGGTCCTTCCAATGCCATGCGTGGTGTTACACGCACCAGTGCAGCCGGATCGATGATGTGCGAGAGCACACCGCTCTCGGTGTTGATCGCATAGAGTTCGTTGGTCACATCCTCCGCGATGCACGCCAGGCCGAAGGCTCCACTAGAGGTAAGCGCTTCGCTGATCCAGCCGCCGGCTCCGTTGGGGCGCAACGAATAGATGATCCCCACGCAATAGTCCGTGTAGATATAGCGGCCCAGCAGGTTCGGGTAGCGCGTACCGCGATAGACACGACCACCGATCACCGAGCACCAACCTTGAGCTTGGTCGTGATCGATCACCGGTCCGGTGAAGTTGCCGGTGCACGCAGGACTGATCCCCGGTGTGGCGACGTTTCCTTCGCGGCAACGCCATCCGAAGTTGCGCCCAGTAAGATCCCCGGCCGCGATGCGGTCCACCTCCTCCTTGGTGTCCTGGCCCACATCGCCGATCCAGATATCGCCATTGCTGGCATCGAATCCGAAGCGGAACGGATTGCGAAGACCACTGGCGAAGATGCTCCGTAGCGTATCGGTGTTGTTCGCGTTGGCGAATGGGTTGTTAGCTGGAATGGTGTAGGGCAACCCGCCGTTCACATTGATCCGGTGCAGCTTGCCGAAGCCGAGCGACATGTTCTGCGCACGGTTGCCCGGATCATTTGCGCTACCCCCATCGCCCAGTGCGAAATAGAGGTATCCATCGGGACCGAAGGCAATATCCCCGCCTTTGTGGTTGGAGAAGGGTTGAGCGAGTTCCCAGAGCACAACCTCACTGGACGCATTGGCCACGTTCGGATCGGTGCCCACGCTGAACCGCGACACGCGCACGGCGCCATTACCTGTTCCGCTGCAGTAGTAGAGGTAGAAGAAACCATTGGCGGTGTACTGCGGATGGAAGGCCAGACCCAGCAAGCCTTGTTCGCCCCCAGCGCTGTTCACCGGACCGCTGATATCGAGAAAGGGCGTGGCGAGCAACTGCCCGTTGGCGTGGAGGATCTTGATCACGCCCGCGCGTTCCACAATGAACATTCGACTGTCGCCACAATGCGCCAGGTCCACGGGGTTGATGAGGCCAGTGAGCACTGTTTCGAGCTCGACGGTCTGTGAACAAAGCGATACGGACAGCGTGCAGGCAGTGAGCAGAGTTGTGTATCGCATGTGATCGGTGTTGTGCTCACCTGCTGCGCAATACATGCGCCGGGAGCTCACGATCCTACGATCGCATGGGCACCACGATCGTGGAATATCGACCAACGCCATTTGCACAGTGGTCTATCATCGCACACGATCGTCACGCCTGCGCAGAACCCGAAGGCCCTTCAATGATGAGCGAAGCGCTGCTCTAGATGGCTTGGGGACCTACCGCCCCGATCTGCGGGACCGTGTGAGGTTGATGAGCAACACGCCGCCGAGGATGACCACCAACCCGCTCGCTTCGCGCCAACCGAAGAACTCGTTGCCAAGGAACACGCCGAGCAGCACTGCGACAACGGGATTCACATACGCGTACGTGCTCACCTGGGTCGCGGGCCGCACTTGCAAGAGCCACACATAGGCGCTGAAGCCGATGAGCGAGCCGAACACGATCAAGTAGGTCAGCGAGATCCATGCGTGAAGTGGAACAGCGGACCAATGGAACTGTGTGCCTTCGCCACGGGCGAGGCTCACCGCCGCGAAGCAAAGCCCGCCGATGAACATTTGCCAAGCGCTATTGACGATGTTGGGTATCGCCGGTGGATGATACTTCGCATAGATCGAACCCGCAGGCCAACCCAGGATGCCGAGCAACAGAATGAAGATGGCGCTGAACTCCGGTGTGACTTCCGAAGTGCCGAGCTGTGCGACGATCTTCTCACTGAACAGCAACAGCACACCGGCGAATCCGAAAGCCACCCCTAGTAGCACGCTCCAACTGCGGAAATTCACCTTCCATTGCGGCTTGTCCATGACCACGAAGGAGAGCGGCGCCACCGCGATCACGATCGCCACCAAGCTGCTCGCTAGGCTCTGCTCAACCCACACCACCGCGCCGTTGCCAACGAGACAAAGAAGAAAGCCGGTGATCGCTGCTTGTTTCAGATCACGACCTGGGTTAATGGATACGCCAGTGGCCAAGCACCAGCCGAACAACAACAGCGCCGCGACCAGGAACCTGATGCCGCCGAGCATGAATGGCGGGAAACCATCGAGTGCTTCGCGGATGAAGTAATAGGTGCTGCCCCAGATGATATAGATCGCCGCGAAGGCGAGATAGACCTTCAGGCGGGGCGGAGGAACCGGAGTGCTCATGGCCGCGCAAACGTATTGCGCACGCGCGGCCCATGTTAGAGAATGACCTCGATCCTACACGTACCCCAGCCGTGATCGGTACCGCCTACGAATTCACTTGTGATGAAGGTTTTTGCGTACGTGAGCGAAAGCGCGCGATAAGTGAGCCGCAAGCCGCCACCGCCACCAAGTACCAGGCGTTCGATCGCGTCCGCAGAGAGTGTGTACGGACTGCTGGCGTTGAACAGACCACCTTGCATGGTCGCATCGTAGCCGATCACGGTCACCTGCCCTTCCACGTATGCACTGAAGTGGAAAACCTTGGATGATGGTGCGGCCGGTTCGAAGAAGGAATTGAAACAACCCACTTCAACCCGCCCGTGCAATCCAGTATTTGTTCGGTAGGTGCCCAGCTCAGCGCTGGCGCCAAGGCTCGTTTCGGCGAAAGAGGATCGCAGTACGCGCTTGTCGATCCTTAGTGAGTAGTTAACGATCACGTCGCCCGCAACCTGGTGCTGCCAGCCCAACGGCTCTATGTTGTCCAACGCGCGATGGATGCCCCGTTGTTCTTCGGCGCACAAGGCGCACGGACCCAACACACCCAGCTTGATCGCACTGCTCAACTTCAGAGCACGCTGTGGCGCGAAGCTCACCATACGTTGGCCCAAGAAGAGCGCTGCCGCAAAAGGCCGGTCGCCGGTGAAGATGGTGTCGCGACGGATGCTGCTCGGCGTGAAGCACTGCTGTTCCAGCAGCACCGCATGTTCCAAGGTCGCATCCTTCAACCCGAAGAGTACGTGGGCCACCGGTGACCTACCAAGGAACGGCGCGCCATAAATGAACTGCACGCCCTGTGTGTAGTACTTGTCCGTGGCGTTGAAGAAATCGTTCTGGTACCGGAAGCTGAATGATCGCGTGGACTGAAACGTTCGTTGAGCGAACATGAGATTCGGTATCCCGACGAAGCACGCAAGTAGCATCGCGGTGCTCAGGATCGATCCGGATCGGTGATGCATCACCGTTCACCTACGGCACAGCAGTATTGCTGGATCGCAGCGTACCTTCCGATCTATGGTTGCGTGGTGGACTCAGTGAAGGCACGCTCCGTGATGCCGCCATCCTTGTTGAAGTAGTTCACAGCGCCATAGGCTTGGGTCACCTTGCGGAATTCGCGCGTGCTACCATCCAGTTCGGTGTAACACACGATCCGCACCACCCGGCGGGCATCGACGAGCAACTCATCGGACCGAATGCTGGTGCTCACATCTGGAACGGTGAGCGCTACCACCATAACGGCAATTTCCGCTACCGGATCGATCACCACCTGCTCCACCACCATGGCAATGACGGGCAC
This sequence comes from Flavobacteriales bacterium, assembly GCA_046595075.1. Taxonomy (GTDB): domain Bacteria; phylum Bacteroidota; class Bacteroidia; order Flavobacteriales_F; family PHOS-HE28; genus PHOS-HE28. The sequence continues at coordinate 7,249 of JBKJPT010000155.1, read as the reverse complement.
TTGTTTGAGCGCCGCAGGCGCGAGCGCAACAACCGCTGCGGGATCAATGACGCTCTGTTCCGCCTTCATGGCAATGATGGGCATTTTCACGAGCACCTGAGGTAAAATGGTCGCATCGGCTGTGGGCTCGACCACCACCTGCTCCACCGCCCTAGTGATGATCGGAAGTTGCAAGAGCACCGGTGGTACAATGGCATTCGCCACCAGAGGGGCCGCAGCGAGGTGTGCAGGCTGCGGGGCTTCCACAGCCGTGAGCACGTGGAACATCATTGGCACTTCGTGCACGTTGGGAGCCACGGTCCCTGCTTCAGCAAAGGCAGGCTTCGTAGTCCCTTCCCCGCCGCCACGAGGGCGATCGACAACGAGCACCGCGCCCGGAACAAGCATGATCTTGGGATCGATACCCGTGATCCGCATCTGGTCCATTCTCGCTCGCAACTCACCATCCACCTTGGCGACATAGACCGTTTCATACCCGAAATCCACGATCGGTTGCAGGAAGCGCACGAAGCCCACAGGTCCCACATAAGCGAACATGTCTTCCGCAGACAGGTGCTGCAAGGTGACCATGAACGGAAAGCGGAAATCCGAAGCGTGACCTTCCAGTGGAACGCGGGTGTCGAAATAGACTTGTTTGGTCGGGCAGTCGGCACGTTCGAAACTCACGAGGTAGGTGTCATCCAAGGGTAGCTCCAACGTGAAATTCGTTGTGCCCACCGGGAATGAATACGCAGCAGCTCCGCTTGGCACAACGGTAATGGTCGCGTTCGCGACATCAGCCCCCTTCACCCTCAAGATGCCATCGGCTTTCAACGTACCGCGCTCTCCGAAAAGGACTGAGGAAAGAAAGAAGAACGTGCAAACCGCTGCGAGGCGGGTCGACATGTGGATCATGCCCTCTTGGTGCACTAAAGGTGCCATCATCCTTATGGAATGGCAACAGATCATCTGGAAATACGCAAAGGTTTGATGCCCAAGGCTCTCTGAAGTGAACGGATAAAGCTCATTTGTGCAAGTTAGAACGAAGCGCCTTGGCAAATGTGTGCCGACTTCACCCCGATCTGCATACACCCTGGCCCGGAAGCGCCACACAACCCTTGACCATCCCCGGTTCGCCCGTCGCTTCCACCTTCGCCACATACTGCGAACGACCCATGCCAAGCAACAGGACCGCACCCGAAGCGACCCTATCGTTGAACGAAATGCTAGCAGAGATCCTACGTGACTATGAGCTTTGTGCCATCAGTCCCGAAGCGAGCTTGATCGGTCGCAAGAAAGCGCTGGGCGGCATAAATAGCCCCTGCGTTCAATCCAAAGCAATACGCGCCGACCCGAGTCTTTCGCCGTTGCGCGCTACGTGCAATTGGTAAACGCCAGAGGCTAGTCCACCTCGATCGAATGCGAACTCCCGCGATCCATTACCAAAGGCCCGGATCACGCACCGTCCTTGCATATCCAGCAGTTCGATCTGCGCATCACTGCCCAAGGGTTCGGCAAAGCGCACAACACAAGCACTCCGAACAGGGTTCGGTGAAACGGCCATGCGCAAGACACTGCTCTCCATGGTGCTCAGGGTAAGGAGCAAGTAGGGCTCGCTGGTCAGCGCGCAACCGAAAGGGTTCACCAAGGACACCGTGTAGGATCCGTTCGCTACGGGGAAATGGTCCGATTGCGTTGCTTCCGGTATCGGGAGGCCATCCAGAAACCACTGATGATCCGTGCCCGTGTGGGCAATGAGGTGGCTGCCATCGAGGGTCGATATCGTCGCCGAATAGAGCGAGCAATCGATAAAGGTGTTCAAGGTGGTGTCCGTATAAACCGGTATGTTCTGATCGAAAACAATGCCCACATGATTGCGGACTTCAGTGCCGTTGGCCAGGCCGGTCATTGGCTTGATGTCAAAGCGTACGAAGCCATGGCTCGCCGGCTCGTTGGCACCGCTGTCGGGCAACAGGATACCGTCGAAACGGAAAAGGGCAATGTGATCAGGGCCGACGAAGACCTGCGTGATGGTGTGCGAGCTGCCCAGGATGCGCATGGTGGCCGGATCGAGCACGGGATCCAAGGGGTCGATCAGCACCACGTCCTCTGCCGTGGCCGTGCCCGTGTTCTGGAATTCGATGGTGTAGGTGAGCCGTTCCGTGTCGAGGGGCACGTAACCTGCCGTTGAGAACCCACGTGGTTCGACACTCTTGCGGTTGGGATCGTAGGAGCACGTGACCGTCTCGGACCATCCACCGGCAAAGGTTCCGTTGGGTGTGCCCATCCCGTCCAGCGAATGGAAGACCACCTGACAGACCACCTCATCCCCCATAGCGCTGGGGCCGGGCGCAACCACATGCAAAGGGAAGATCGCGTGATCGAACCAGGCCAGGCTATCGATTGCCCAGATAATGACATTGCCGTTCACGGAGGTCGGAGTGACATCGGAGGAGACGAAGGTGAACGCCGGATCGAGGGTAAGCTCCAAAGTGCCGCGCAATGTGGTGTTCCCTTCATTGGAAACGCCCGCCCAATGCGTGGCATCAGCGCCGCAGGTCACGCTGTTGGCCACATACCAAGCCGTTGCATCCGTGGTCTCGTTCGCCGGAAGAAAGCCGAAGTCGTTGCTGGTGGAGATCGGTGTTCCAGCGGATACGTTCGATGTGATGCATTGCGTCGCCGTGGTGCGGGTCCACAGGGCGGGATCCATGGTCTCACAAACGGTGTGATCGCCGATGTCACAAGCCACTGAATAACCGCCATCCGGGCCGCTGAACGGGAAACTGCCAGCTGGAGCGAAGGTGATGTGCTGGTAAGGCAGGGGCGGCTCGGTCTGATCGTTTACGCCATCGCCATTGGTGTCATAGAACAAACGCCCTTGCACTTGGTATGGGCTCCCGGCGAAGCTGGTGCTGAAATACAGGGCGTGATCAAGCCACGAAGCGATCAACAGGTCCTCGTCGCCGTCCTGGTCCATATCCATGGCCTCGCACCAATAAGGCCAGCGTATGCCGATGGTTTCACCGATACCGGGACCGAAGTTGCCGGCCCCGTCGTTCAGAAATACTACACGCACACCTTCATCCTCCAGATCCTCCAGGGACATGCGGTGTACCATCACCACATCCTCATCCCCGTCGCCGTCCACGTCCATGAAGGTGGCATCGAAGGTGTAGCTCCACTCAACAAAACCGAAGTCGGTCCCGATGGTGAACGTGTTGTTGGCATTCTGCGTGTAGATCGCCAGCGTGACGGTGCCGAAGTCGTTATTGACCGCAAGGATGTCGAGGTCCCCGTCGCCATCCACATCCCCCAGGTCCGCATCCACGTAGTCGGTGATCCAGCTATTGATGACGGTGCAGGGGATGTTCCCGATCGGCCACGTGCCTGTGTTCTCCCGCCAATACATCAACTGCTCACCCCAGAACAGGATGTCGAGGTCACCATCCTGGTCTAAGTCCGGCAGCGTAATGCCGCCATAGACCCCATTGGTGCTGACGCTCACGCTGAAGTACTTCGGGGAGCCGAGCACACCGTTGCCCAAATTCCGGTAGAACCCCTTCAGGGAACCGACGAAGGCGAGATCGGGGAGGCCATCCCCGGTGAGATCGCCTGCAGCGATGCCCCTGACTGCCTGAATGGGGAAAAGGCTGTCGGGTGCACCGAACTGACCGCCTCCTTGGTTCGAATAGAGCCAGAGCGCACCGGGCTCGTGCACGGCCCGAAGGATGTCCATGTCTCCGTCCTCGTCCATGTCAGCAAAAGCGAAGCTGGACGCTGCTGCATAGTCCTCGCGGAAGACGCCTTGCAATTGTTGGAATTCCCCGAGACCACCACCCGGCTGGCTCAAGGCATAAGCCACTGCATCGGGTTCGTAAGAGGCTACGATGACATCCGGGCGGTCGTCACCGTTGAGGTCGGTCGTTTCAATGCGCATGGCTTCCCCGAAACAAGGCACCGTCTCCTCGGTGGCCGGGTACGTTCCACTACCATCGTTCAGTGCGACCGCCACCCGACCATCGCCATAGCTGCTGAAACAGATGTCGAGTGCGTCGTCGCCGTTCAGGTCAGCCAATGCCACCGCGTACACGTCAAAGCTGTGGTACTCGAGATCAAGCACCGTCCAAGTCCCATCTCCGTTGTTCAGGCGCACTCCCACCCCATATCCGTCGTACGCGGCCGATAGCAGGTCAGCATCGCCATCCCCATCAATATCACCGCTCTCGAATGATTCGGGTGCGTCGCTATCCGAGTAAAGCTCCCCCCATGTAGTTCCGAAAGCCCCACCATCATTGAGGTAATAGTGCAATTCATTCTCCGTAAGCAAGGAAGCGAGCACGTCCTGATCCCCGTCACCGTCAATGTCGACGACCTCGATATCGGCAGGCCCGGTCTCGTTACCGGTGTGCAAGACCCCCATGAACTGGGGTTGCCCTCCCCCCGTGTTACGGTGATATTGTATGGTCGATGAACTCCAGCCGCCGACCACTACATCGATCCAGCCATCGCCGTCAATGTCCGCGAAATCCGCAGCAGGGCGCTCGAAGTTGGGGCCGATCATGAACTCAGCCGAACCCAGCATACCGCCATTGTTCCGGTGCAGGATGAGATTATACTCCCTCGCCACCATCAGGTCTTTGTCACCATCGTTGTCCCAATCCACCGCCCACAACCCGAAGACCCGATAACCATTCGGTGCAAGCACCATGTTCACACCGAAACCGTTGCCCCCATTCGATAGCAAGTACGCCAAGGCACCGGTGGTATTGGACCCGTAGGCCACATCGGTGTAAGCGTCACCATCGATATCTATGGCCACAGCCACATGTTCGCTGGCATCATCCTCGATGATCGGCTCCGGCTCGCCAAAAGCGCCACCACCCAGACCGAAGTTCACAAACACTCCACGGCCGGTGCCCATCAACAGGTCCGGCACGCCATCCGCGTTCATGTCATGGGCTTCGAGGCTGCGCGAGTTGGCACCCGGCGTGCGGTACAGCACTTGGGCTGGTCCGAATTGGGCGAGCACCGCGTTCGCGATACCGAAGGCGAGGAAGGAGCAGCGACGGGGGATGGTCATGACGTGCGAAAATAGATGGGCCGTGCAAACGGACCATCACGGACCATTCTGCCGATGGACAGAACGGGCGTACCATGCGGCTTTACCTTCGCCACGTACCCATTACCAGCATGCCACGCACCAAGACCGCACCCGAAGCGACCCTCTCGTTGAATGAAATGCGTGCAGAGGTCCTGCGCGATTATGAGCTTTGTGCCATCAGTCGCGAAGCGAGCTTGATCGGTCGCAAGGAAGTGCTGGGCGGCAAAGCCAAGTTCGGGATCTTCGGCGATGGCAAGGAGCTGGCGCAGGTGTGCATGGCCAAGCAGTTCCGCAATGGCGACTGGCGCAGCGGCTACTACCGCGACATGACCTTCATGTTCGCCATCGGCGAGCTCACCGTGCAGCAATGGTTCGCGCAGCTATACGCCCACGCTGATGTACACGCCGACCCCAGCAGCGCAGGTCGCAGCATGAACGGCCACTTCGCCACACGCAGCCTCGATGCCAATGGCGAGTGGAAGGACCTGATGACGCAGCCGAACTCATCGCCGGACATCTCCCCCACCGCCGGACAAATGCCGCGCCTGCTCGGTCTCGCGCAAGCGAGCAAGGTCTTCCGCAACAACCCCGCACTGCACAGCTACACGCATCTCAGCGACAAAGGCAACGAGGTCGCATTCGGGACCATCGGGGATGCCAGTACCAGCGAAGGACATTTCTGGGAGACCATCAACGCCGCCGGTGTTTTGCAAGTGCCCATGGCCATGAGCGTGTGGGACGATGGCTGGGGCATCAGCGTGAGCAAGGCCTACCAGACCACCAAGGGCAGCATCAGCAACGTGCTCGCTGGTTTCCAGAAAGAAGAAGGCACCAATGGACTGCGCATCCACAAGACGCGCGGCTGGGATTACGTACACCTGAACAAGACCTACGAGGAGGCGATCGCGCTCTGCCGGGATGAGCAAGTGCCCTGTCTCATCCACGTGGAAGAGATCACGCAACCGCAGGGACATAGCACCAGCGGCAGTCATGAGCGCTACAAGAACAGTGTGACGGACTGGATCCGCGACGACAAGACCGGTGTGCGCAAGGAGGAAGTACCCTTGCTCGAATGGTACAAGGTGTACGACTGCAACGTGAAATTCCGGGAGTGGATCCTGAACGCACGGCCAGGTGGTGAAGCGATCGCCACGGCGGAAGAGCTGGATGCCATCGATGCGACTGCGAAGAACGCCGCGCGCGCTGCGCAGAAGGCGGCGTGGAAGGCTTTCCAGGACGAGATCAGGACCGAACTGAACGATGCGGCATTCCTCATCGAAGCGCTGGCCGGTGCGCGGTTCCCGGAGGGGTCCAACACGGCGGCGACCATCACCAACTTGGTGAAGGAGCTTCGTTCTGAGATGAGCCCCGGTCGGAAGGAAGTGGTGAGCACTGCCCGCCGTGCACTTCTACTCGCACAGAGCGCTGACCCGATCGCGCGCCAGCCACTTGCTGAATGGATCGAGAACGCGATGGGCTTGAACGGCGAACGCTATGGCAGCCATCTCTACAGCCAGAGCGCGAAGAGTTGCTTGAAGGTGCGAGAGGTGCCTGTTGAATATGACACCGATGAAATGGTCGATGGTCGTGTGATCATCCGCGACAACTTCAAGGCGTTGTTCGAGAAGGAGCCCTTGCTGCTCACTTTCGGCGAGGACACCGGCAAGATCGGCGACGTGAACCAGGGCATGGAAGGCATGCAGGCACTGTTCGGTGAACTGCGCGTGAGCGATACGGGCATTCGCGAAGCCACGATCCTCGGCCAGGGCATGGGCATGGCGCTGCGCGGCCTGCGTCCGGTGGCGGAGATCCAATACCTGGATTACCTGCTCTACTGCCTGCAAGGCATGAGCGACGATCTCGCCACCGTGCAATGGCGCACCAAGGGCGGACAGAAATGCCCGCTCATCATCCGCACGCGCGGGCACCGGCTGGAAGGCGTATGGCACAGCGGCAGCCCCATGGGCATGATCATCAATTGCGTGCGCGGTGTGGTGGTGTGCGTGCCGCGCAACATGCAGCAGGCTGCGGGCATGTACAACACGCTGCTGCAAAGCGATGATCCCGCGCTGGTGATCGAATGCCTCAACGGCTACCGCAGCAAGGAGCAAATGCCGAGCAACCTCGGTGAGTTCACCGTGCCCATCGGTGTGCCGGAAGTGGTGC
>JBKJPT010000020.1:0-19294 GCA_046595075.1 Flavobacteriales bacterium | reverse complement strand
CCGAACTTACCGATGGCACTGGGTGGAACACCAACCAAGCGCACGTCGCGATAGGTCTTGTACACGAAGAGGTAGAACTCGTTGCCCTCGAACATGATCTTGAAGTCGGCGCTAAGTCCGTTCTCCTTGCCCACGGCGGTCTTCAAGGTGCCCGCTACTTCTTGGATCTTTTCGTTGCGCTCCTCTTCGGTCATGCCATTGGTCAGCACAGCCAAGACTTCGGCCGTCACATCATCAATGCGTTGCAGGAAGCTCACGTTGAAGCCAGCGGCCATTTCATCCTTACGGGTCTTTGCCCAGTAGCCGTCGGTGAGGTAGTCGTGTTCCACGCTGCTGAGGCTCTGCACAGCATCGTAACCACAGTGGTGGTTGGTGAGGAAGAGCCCTTCGGCACTCACCATTTCACCGCTGCAGAATCCGCCGCCCAAACGCACCACCGCATCCTTGATGCCGCTGCGGTTGATGTCATAGATGTCCTCGGCGGTGAGCTTGAAACCGAGCTTCTGCATCTCGGCCTCGTTGATCTGCTTTAATTTGGAGAGCAGCCACATGCCCTCATGGGCCTGTGAACCGAGCACGAGGAATGCAGCGGTGCACAGCAAGAGAATACGCTTCATGATCAGGGGTTTGGGTGTAACGAAGGGCGACAAATGTAGGAGGCCGACCTATGCGGGACGGGCGGTTGCGGGACGGAACGGGAGGCGAGGGACAGGCGTCCGGCGGGGCTAAGGCTCCGTGGGAACAGGCTTCCAGCGCACGGGCGTCAATTGCTCTTCGGCGAATGCCGCAAGCGCCTTGAACGCAGCAGGCTGGCCTACGCGACCAATCACCTTTTTGTCCTTGCCGTTCGCTACCACACGGATGATAGTGCTCGGCAGATCAGTGACCTCAGCGTCGTACTTGTCCTGCATTCCGAAGAAGCCCGCCTCTTCGGTTTTGGCCAGCAGGATCTTCATCATTCCCTCGGTGATGGTCCCCGTATGCTTCCCAAGCTTCTCCACATTACCGCGACCGTCGTAGGTGGCGTAACCGCTGCGATACACCGCAATTCGATACGCTTTGCAAACACCAAAGCACGGTGTGCGCTCCAAGCTGAAGAAGAGCGAATCGGCCTCGCCGCTTCCGCCGAAGGAATTGGTCAACCCTTCAGCGTTCATCGGTGGTGGTTCGATCGCATCGGTAGGCGCCGTCGCGGTCTTTCGCTCATTGTTGCATGCAAGGAGAACGGCTGCGATCGCGATCGTCGAAAGGAGATGAAGGGTCTTCATGGTGATCGGTTTTGCGGATCGTGTGCCGATCAGCGCTTTCGTCCCTGCTGCTTCTGCATTTCCTCCAAGCGCAACTGCCAGCGGGTCTTCTTCTTCGGGGTCTTCATGTTCAATAGCAACTGGCCCCGGATCTTCTCCTCGTTCACGAACCAGCTCTTGAGCACGGTCATCTGCAGGATGCTGATCACGTTCGCCAGGAGATAGTAGTAGCTCAGGCCCGCGCTGAAGTTGTTCAGGAAGAAGAGCATCATGATCGGGAAGAGCCAGATCATCAGCTTCATGCTGGGCATGCCCTGCTGCGTGGGCATCTGCTTCTGATTGATGAGCGAATACACGATCGTGCTGATGCACATGAGCAGCGTGAAGAGGCTAACATGGTCGCCATAGGCGGGTATACTGAAGCCGAGATCAAGGACGCTGTCGTAGCTGCTGAGGTCATCGGCCCAGAGGAAGCTTTCCTGCCGCAGCTCGATGCTCGCCGGGAAGAAGCGGAACATGGCGTACAGGATGGGCATTTGCACCAGCATGGGCAGGCAGCCGCTGGCGGGGTTCACACCGGCCTTACGGTACAGGTCCATGGTTGCTTGCTGCTTCTTCAGCGCATCGCCGTCCTTGAGCTTCGCGGTGATCGCATCCATTTCCGGTTTCAGCACGCGCATCTTGGTGCTGCTCACCAAGTTCCAATAGGTGAGCGGCATCAAGAGCGCTTTGATCACGAGTGTCAGCACAAGAATGATCACACCGTAGCTCCAGTTCCAGCCATCGAAGAGGTTGAATATGGGGATCACCATCCACTGGTTCATCCATCCGAAGATGCCCCAGCCCAGGTCGATGATCTTCTCGAACTGCGGGATCTCTGTGCGGCGAAGTGTGCCGTAATGGTTGGGGCCGAGGTAGAAGCGCATGGCCACGGTGGGCTCGGAGCCGCGGTCCTTATCGAAGTACAAGGATGCTTCGTAGCGCTTGGTGAGCGAGCTGTCCGTGAGCGGGATCACTTTCACGCTGCTGCCGTTACCAGAAAAGCCGGTCTCGCTCACCATGGCCACGGTGAAGAAGTCCTGCTTGAAGGCCACCCAATTGGTGCGCGCGATCAGATCGGTGGAATCGGCATCGGTCTCTCCCTTGTAATCGCGATCCTCGTTGAAGTATTTGAAGTACACCCCGCATTTCTGCTGCTCTGCAGGCAGGTATTTCTCGTTGTTGCGGCCGTTGAGCACCCAGCGGAAGACAATGTTGCTGGCATCCACCACATCCTTCATACCTACCATTTCCGCGCTGGTGCGCATGAAATGGCTGTTGCTGTCCAACGCGTAGGTGATGCGTAGGAATTTGGTCACATCGGTGGTGGCCGCCTTCATGGATACCGAAGAACTGTCCTGCTTTTCCACCGTGAAGTGCAGGTCGGCGGAGCTCAGGTCGGTGTTGCCCACGAAAAAGTTGTACTCGAAGGTGCTGCTATCTGGATCGGCCAGCAGGAGCGGAGCGCGCTTGTATGTCTGATATTTCTTCAGCCGCATCACCGTGGGTCGTGCCCCAAGCGTGCTAATGCTTATTTGGAGTTCGGAGTTCGCGATGATGACCTCTTCGACGCTTCCTTCTGCAGCAGTTGTGAACGGACCGTAGCGCTGTGCCAGAGCCACCGTCCGCAAGCTGTCCACCAATGCGCTGTCCGCAGCCGCGATGATAGGATCAATGACGGTGCTGTCGCTGCGCACTTGACCAAGCGTCGTGATCGTTCTTTCCCCGGCCTGCTTCAACTGCAGTTGAGCGCCGGTTTCCCTGGCGCGCTTCTCCAGTTCAATGTTGGCCAAGCTATCCGAAGTGCGTTGCGCTTGTGCACGCTCCGCTTCGCTCGGCATGGTGTACAAGGTGTAACCGAAGAGAATGGCTACGATGAGGACGATGCCGATGATCGAATTGCGATCCATGCGCGGGTTGAACGAATGAGGGGCGCGAAGATAGATGCGGGTTCATGCGCCCGCAGGGCCTGCGCGGAAGGGGTTGCGCCCATGCACTAGACCTCTGCCTTCAGGGGCTCCTGTGCCACGATCTGCTTGAGCGCGGCTTGCACAAAGCCGATGAAGAGCGCGTGCGGTTTGGCCACGGTACTGCGGTATTCCGGGTGGAACTGAACGCCGATGAACCACGGATGGTCCTTCAGCTCCACGATCTCCACAAGCTTGCCTTGAGGGTTGATCCCGCTGGCGATCATGCCTGCTTTGGTGTACGCCGCGAGATAGTTGTTGTTGAACTCGTAGCGATGGCGGTGCCGCTCGCTGATGTCGCGCTTCTTGTACACGCGTCGCGCCAGTGTATCGTCCTCCAGTTTGCACGGGTATGCGCCCAAGCGCATGGTGCCACCCTTGTTCTCTATCGCCTTCTGCTCTTCCATCATGGCGATCACCGGGTGCGTAGTGTCGGGGTTCATCTCCGTGCTGTTGGCATCGGCGTAGCCCAGCACGTTGCGACCGAATTCGATCACTGCGCATTGCATGCCCAGGCAGATGCCGAGAAAGGGCACCTTGTGCTCGCGTGCGTACTTGATCGCTTCGATCTTGCCTTCGATACCACGGTGTCCGAAGCCCGGTGCCACAAGGATCCCGGCCATTCCGCTCAAGTGCTTCGCCACGTTCTTGGCGGTGAGCTTTTCGCTGTGCACCCACTTGATGTGCACCTTGGTCTCGCTCTCGGCACCGGCGTGCTCCAGCGCTTCCTTGATGCTCTTGTAGGCGTCCTTCAGTTCGACGTATTTGCCTACTAAGGCAATGTTCACCTCGCCCTTCGGGTGCTTGTAGCGTCGCAGGAAATCGTTCCACTGAGTGAGGTCTGCATCCGGGAAACTGGTGATGCCCAGCTTGCGCAACACCACTTCGTCCAGGTGTTCTTGCTGCATGAGCACCGGCACGTCATAAATGGTCTCGGCATCGCGGCTCTCGATCACTGCTTCGGCGTCCACGTTGCAGAAGAGCGCGATCTTCTCCTTCATGCCTTTTTGCATCGGGTGCTCGGTGCGACATACAAGTACATCGGGCTGCACACCGAGGCTCAGCAGTTCCTTCACGCTGTGCTGCGTAGGCTTGGTCTTCAGTTCGCCGGTCGTTCCCAAGAAGGGAAGGAGTGTCAGATGTATGCAGAGGCAATCGCGACCCTTAGCCCATTTCAACTGGCGAATGGCTTCCACGTAGGGCAAGCTCTCGATGTCGCCCACGGTGCCGCCCACTTCGGTGATCACGAAATCGTAGATCCCCTTGCGGCCCAGTGCCTGGATCTGCGCCTTGATCTCGTCGGTGATGTGCGGGATCACCTGCACGGTCTTGCCTAGGTATTCGCCGCGCCGCTCTTTGCTGATGACGTTCTGGTAGATACGCCCGGTGGTGACATTGTTGGCCTTGCTCGTGGGTACGTCAAGGAAACGCTCGTAGTGGCCAAGGTCCAGATCGGTCTCGGCGCCGTCCTCCGTTACGAAACACTCGCCGTGCTCATAGGGGTTGAGCGTGCCGGGATCCACATTGATGTACGGATCCAGCTTCTGGATCGTGACCGTAAAGCCTCGCGCTTGAAGCAACTTGGCCAGGCTGGCACTGATGATGCCCTTGCCCAAGCTGGAGGTAACGCCTCCGGTAACGAAAATGTATTTGGTGGAACCCGTCATCGCTGGTGGAAAGGGCTCATGGACAAGCCGCGATCACGGGGTGTAAATGTAGGACGTGGGATCACGCCACCAAGCCCGCATCGGCACACATGCGCCGGAAGCTGGACCAGAGCGCTTCTGCCGCCTGGTCCCATGTGTATCGAGTGGCTCGTTTCAGGCCTGCCGTGCGCAGCTGGTCGCACAAGGCGGGATCATTCCAGACGTCCAAGAGCGCTCTGGAAATGTCGGCCACGCTGTACGGGTCGCAATAGTGCGCCGCATCGCCAGCGATCTCTGGGAGGCAGGTGGCTTCTGCGGCCACCACGGGCACCCCGCAACGCATGGCCTCGGCCACCGGGATCCCGAAGCCTTCGAAATAGCTCACGAACGCAAGTGCATGGGCGCCGCCAAGTGCGAGGTGCAGCTGGGCTTGTTCCAATCGGCCCGTAAAGACCACACGATCGCGGTGCTTCAAACGACCAAGGGTTTCCTCCAAGTGCTGATCGTGCCACATGTGATCGCCCACTACGAGTAGCCGAAGGTCGCAGGGTTGCTGTGTGAGCAACTGGTCGAAAGCAAGGAGCAGACGTGTGATGTTCTTGCGTGGGTTCAGGGACCCCACGCAGATGAAATAGGGGGAACCCGCGGTGAACCGTTCGCGCGCGCTGGTCTTCTCCACATCGCTGATCGGCGTGAATACATCGCCCGCACCGTTGTACACCACATCTATGTGGGTCACCTCCACTTCGTAATGCTTGGCAATGTCGCGGCGGCTGTAATCACTCACCGTCGCGAGCCGTGTGGCGTGTCGTGCGAAACGCGGGAAGTAGCTGCGATAGTAGTCGCTGTATTTCTTCGGTAAGTCCTCGGGGTGATGCTCGAAGTTGAGGTCGTGCATCACGGCCAATGTGGGCACGTTGCTGCGCAGCGCGAGGAAGCCATCAGGACTGATGAAGGCATCGGCTCGTAGCGACTTCAGCTTGCGTGGAAGGAGATGATCGAACCACAGACGGTACAGCCACGGATGCCGCGTGGGTGGCCACATCACCACCGGGGTCGCGTTCTCAGCGTAGATGAAACGCTGATCGTACTTGCGATCGAAGAGGAAGAGGAACTCATGCTCGGGATGCATGCGCACGATCCGCGAAATGGTCTCGTGTGTGAACCAGCCGATGCCCTCGAGCTTGTCCGGGAGCAATAGGCGGGTGTTGACGGCGATGCGCATGGGCGGTGCAAATGTGGGTATCGCCAAGCTGTGGGGCCATCTGCGCATCTTCACCCCGCCAATGCAACGCACCTTCCTCACCAACCTGGCCCTTGTGCTGGTGCTGAACCTGTTGGTGAAGCCCTTCTACATCCTGGGGATCGATGCGGGCGTGCAACAGGCCGTGGGCGCCGAGGTCTACGGAGGCTACGCGGCATTGCTGAGCCTCGGCTTCCTGCTGAACATCGTGCTGGACCTGGGACTTACCAACTACAACACGCGCCACATCGCGCAGCACACTCCCCTCATGGGCAAGTATCTGGGAGGTGTGGCGGCCATGCGCGGTGGGCTCATGCTGGCCTATGCTGCCCTCACGGTGTGCGTCGGGATCGTCCTTGGTTTTCGTGGAGGGGATCTGGGCATGCTCGGCTGGATCGTGCTGAATCAATCCCTGGTGGCCAGCATTCTTTACCTGCGCAGCAACATCGCCGGAGCGCAGCGCTACAAGCAGGACAGTTTGCTGAGTGTGCTGGACCGCGTGCTGCTCATCGGTATGGTGGGATGGCTTTTGTGGGGAAGAAGCACAGGAGAGCCCTTCGAGATCATGTGGTTCGTGCAGGCGCAAGCGGTGGCGTATTCGATCACGTTGATGATCGCGTTGGTGATGGTATTGCGACTGAGCGGTCGTGTGCGTGTGGCTTGGAAACCTGCTTTCAGTTGGGTGGTGATGAAGCGGAGCTTCCCCTTCGCGCTGCTGATCCTGCTCATGACCTTCTATTACCGTATCGATACGCTGATGCTGGAGCGCTTGCTGCCCGATGGCGCCGAGCAGGCGGGGATCTACTACCAAGGCTTCCGCTTCTTCGAGGCCCTGAACATGCTTGGCTTCCTCGTTGCCGGTCTTCTGCTTCCCATGTTCAGCCGCATGCTGAAGGAGGGTTCGGACGTGTCGCCGCTGGCCACCTTGTCGTTCAAGCTGGTGCTGGCCGGTGCGCTGGCCGTTGCGGTCTTCGGCAGCTTCCATTCGCGGGAAGTGTTGGGACTGCGCTATACCGATCACATCGCGCAGAGTGCGCCGGTGTTCGCGTTGTTGGTGTGGTGCTTCACGGCCGTGTGCACCACGTACGTGTTCGGCACCTTGCTCACCGCGGGAGGAGACCTGCGTGCGCTCAATTGGATGGCGGCCGGTGGTGCGGTGCTCAACATCGCACTCAATTTGTACCTCATTCCGCGTTGGCAGGTAGAAGGTGCTGCGTGGGCCGGCCTGATCACCCAAGTGCTCACCGCCATTGTGCAATTGGTACTGGCCGTTCGGCTCCACAAAGTGACCGGTGTTTTGCCTGTATTGCTGCGGGCCGCGATCCACACCACGCTCTTGGTGGCTGCGAACGCCCTGTTGGCGTGGGCAGTGATCCCATTCGTGTGGTCCGCATTCGCATTCGCAGCAACAGCACTATTGCTGGCCCCGCTTACAGGGCTGCTGCACTGGAAGGAGTTGCAAAAGGCCATGGCCAGCCGCTGACACAACAAGTGCCCGGCGCGATCGTTGGTGCCACCGGCCCCGATATGAGCCATCGCCTACATTAGCGGCCCTTTCAAAAAGGCCCCTCGTCGTAGACCCTTACCAAGCGCCGCCCACCGGTCATGGCCGAAACCGCCTCCTTCGATCTCGTTCTCTTCCTCTGGGCCCGCCGCAAGCTCATCATCGGCGTCACCCTCTTCGGTCTCATTGCCGGGGTGGTGGTAGCGTTCCTGATCACTCCCCTGTACAGCAGCGAGGTGATCATGTTCCCTGCGATAACCAACAGCCCCTCCAAAGCGCTACTGAACGAGCAGAGCACCGGACGGGATGACATCCTCGCGCTCGGGGATGAAGAGGACAGTGAGCAATTGCTCCAATTGCTCAATTCGGACCTCGTCCGGGATCGTGTCGCCCAGTCCTTCGACCTGTATGCGCGCTACGATATCGCGGCAGACAACAAGCACCGCCGTAGCGATCTGCACGAGGCCTACAAAGAGCACATCACTTTCGAGTACACCAAGTTCAGCAGCGTGCGGGTGGAAGTTCTGGACGAACAGCCGGACACCGCAGCGGCCATCGCCAACTTCATCGCCGATCAGGTGGACAGCGTGTGGCGCGACATGGCACGCGAGCGCGCCGGAAAAGGCTTCATTCTTGTGCAGACCAAAGTGAACGAACTGGAGGCTGACATTGAGCAATGGCAGGACAGCATGCGAGTATTGCGCGAACTGGGCGTGCAGGACTACCACACCCAGACCGAGCGTTACAACGAATACATGGGCGCGGCGATCCTCAAAGGCGATCAGCGCGCGGTGAAGGAGTTCGAAGAGCGTTTCAAGGTGCTTGCACAGTACGGCGGCGCATACGTGACCTTGCAAGACCGGCTCTTCAACGAGACCAAGCGATTGAGCATACTGCGCATGAAGCTGGAGCAGGCACAGGCCGACCTGGAGAGCGACCTGCCCCACAAGTTCGTGGTGAACAAAGCGCAAGCCGCCGACAAAAAGGCTTATCCCATCCGCTGGCTCGTCGTTGCCATCAGCGGCATATCCGCACTATTGCTGGCGTTGTTGCTGATCGTGGTTCAAGTGAATGCCGGTAAGATCCGTTCCGTACATGGCCGCTGAGATCACTTTCAATACCTTCTTCTCCGTGGCGCGGCAGCGCTGGCGCCTCTTCTTGTTAGTGGGCGCACTCGCCTCAGTTCTGTCTGCGGCGCTCAGCGGTCCCACCTTCATAAAGCCGCGATACAAGAGCACGGCCACGGTGTACCCGGTCAACTTGACCAGTTACAGCATAGAGACGCGCACTGATCAGTTGCTGCAATTGTTGGAGAGCAACAGCATCCGCGACAGCCTCATCAAGGAGTTCGATCTGGTGAAGGTGTACGAAGCAGACACTGCGGCGAACGGCGGATACTTCTTCCTGTACAACGAGTTCAACGAACGCGTCGAGATCAGCAAAACACGCTTCGAGAGCGTGCAGATCGAGATCGTGGACGAAGAGCCGACGCGGGCGCGCGACCTGGTGAACGCCATGCTGGAGCAGGCGAACAAGCTGGCCCGCCGCCTGCAGCGCGAGAAGTCCTACGAGGTGCTGGAGATCGCCGAGCGCTCATTGGCCCATGCGCGTGCCAAACAGGACAGCCTGGATGCGCGATTGAACGTGCTGCGCCGCGAAGCCGGCCTGCTCAACTACGAGAGCCAGGTGAAGGAATTGACGAAGGGTTACGTGCGCATGCTCACCTCGAGTTCCACGCAGGCACAGCGTGATGCGGTGCAAGGCATGATCAAGGAACTAGAGGAAAAGGGAGGTGAGTTCCGCGACCTCACCGAACTCGGCGATCTGTTCCGAGGGAACTACGATCGTCTGCTCACCGAGTACGAGAAGGTGGTGAACGACGTGACCAAGGAGCTCACTTACACCAACACCGTGGTGTACCCCGAGGTGAGCGACAAGAAGGTGTACCCGGTGCGCTGGCTCATCGTGAGCACTAGCACGCTCTCAGCCCTTTTCCTCTGCTTCGTGCTGCTGGTGTGGCGCGATCACCGTTCCTGATCCGATGCTCGCCGCGCTCAAGGCCAACTGGATCGCAGCGGCCTGCGTGCTTTTCACGCTGGTGAACGCCGCGCTCATGGCCACGGGCTTCAATTGGTTAGGTGCTTTACCTGCCGTGCTACTGGTGGTTTGGGCCATGGTGGCGGCACCGGAAAAATTGCTGGTCTTCATCGCCTTCGCGACACCGCTTTCGATCAATCTGGAGGAACTCGACCTTGGTGGTATCGGTATCTCGCTGCCTACTGAACCCATCATGGTGGGCCTCATGTTCCTCTTCCTGTTGAAGGTGTGCTTGCAAAGGGGCGTGATCGACCCTGCGGTGCTGCGGCATCCCATTACCACAATCATCCTTTTGCAATTAGGTTGGATGCTGGTATGCATCGTCCCCAGCAGCATGCCGTTGGTGAGCATGAAGTATTTCATAGCGAGGATGTGGTTCGTGTGCGTGCTGTACTTCCTTGGCACCCGCTTTTTCGCGGACGCACGCCACATGGCGCGGTTCGCGCACGCGTTCTTGATCGGTCTGGTGCTCACCATCGGTTACACGTTGGTGGTGCACGCACAATACGATTTCGCGCATGATCCCGCGCACTGGGTCATGTGGCCCTTCTTCAAGGACCATACGGGCTATGGTGCGGTGATCGCCTTCCTATTGCCGTTCTCGGTGGCGTTGGTGGGTATGCCCGACTACGGCCGAACGCATCGGGGCCTGCTTGTGTTTGTGCTGATCGTTCTGGTGCTCGGCCTCATCTTCAGTTACACACGTGCCGCATGGGTGAGCCTCATCGGTGCCTTCGGACTCTTCATGTTCATGCGCCTTCGGATCCCTTCATGGGTGCTCGCCGCCTTACTGTTGTGTGGTGGCGGCTTGTACTGGGCCAACGCCGATCAGATCACCATCGCGTTGGAGCGCAATCGCGAGGAATCGTCAGATGACCTCGGCGAGCACGTGCAATCGATCTCCAACATTTCCAGTGATGCCAGCAACTTGGAGCGGATCAACAGGTGGAACTCGGCCATGCGTATGTGGCAGGATCGGCCCGTCTTCGGTTGGGGACCGGGCACGTACATGTTCCAATACGCACCTTTTCAAGCAAGCGAGGACCGCACGATCATCAGCACCAACTTCGGCGTGCAAGGCAACGCGCACAGTGAATACCTAGGGCCGCTCGCGGAACAAGGCGTCTTCGGGATGTTGTTCATGCTCGCGTTGGTCGTGATGACCACAACGCGTGCATTGCGCCTGTTCCAACGGATGCCCGCCGGTGTGGACCGCCGGATCATGTCCGCCGCGTTCCTGGGCCTTTTCACCTATTACATCCATGGAGCCCTCAACAACTTCCTCGATACCGACAAGGCATCGGTGCCCTTTTGGGCATTCACGTGCATGATCGTGATCTTCGATCTGCGCTACGCTGCCGATCGACCGGTGGATCCAGCGTTGAAGAGCGCGTGATCACTTCAGCCTGCACGTGAGCAGGGCGATATCGTCCAGGTAGACCTCATCACCACGATGCGCTTGGAAAGCGCTCTTGATCGCGGCATTCAGCTCTGAAGCACCGGCCCGCGAGAACTGCGCCAACGCACGCTCAAGGGGTTGTTCACCGAAAGCGTGCCCGTGTGCATCCTCTTGTTCAACGAGGCCATCGGTGTAGCACAGCAATGTGCCTTCCGCAGGGATCTCCACCTCCCCGGTGCGCAGGAAGGGAAGCTTCGGCATCATACCCAACGCGATGCAGCCGTCGTGCAGGGCGAGCGTGCGTGTGCCGTCGTGAAGGAGCGGATCGTTGTGGCCCGCGTTCACGAAGCGCATGCGTCGTGAGCGCAGATCGAGCACGCCAATGAACAGCGTGATGAAACGCTCGCCCCGCGCGCTGGCGAAGACGCGATCGTTCAGCGCATGCACAAGCTTTTCAAGATCGTCGACGGCTGTGGTCGAAGCCTGTAAGGTTGCTTGGAAATTGCTCATGAGCAGCGCTGCGGCGATGCCTTTGCCGCTCACGTCGGCCACGCACACGAGATAGCGCTCCTCGCCGAGCGGTAGCAGATCGTAATAGTCGCCGCCCACGAGTTGGTGCGGTTGGTACCAGGCCGAGGCTTGCAGGTGTGCGGTGTTCGGCAGGTCCTTGGGGATCAGGAGCTGCTGCATTTGTGCGGCGAGTTCCAATTCGCGCTTGTCCCGCACCTGTTGCAACTGCTGCTGCGCGAGCCTGCGGTTCTCCATGGCCACCACCACCAGGTTGGTAAGGGTTTGTATGAAGTTGAGGTGCTTCACCACCGGGCTCATGCGCTGCTCTTCCTCGTCGATGTCGCCGATGAGCAGGAAGGCGAGCGGCTTATCGCGGTGATACACCGGCACGGCCACGTCGAATGCGCCCAAGCTGCCCTCGTTCTCGGATCCGATCACCTGTATGTCCTTGAAGGCGCCGAAGACCTGCTCGACGTCCACTATCTGCTCGCGTTCATTGCCGAAGGAGAGGACGCGTTGCCAGCGATCGGTGCGCTCGTACAAGCTAAGGCGCGTAATGCCCAGCTCGTCCTTCACGATGTGCTCGAACAGAGCGAGCAGTTCGGTGCGCTCCACCGTGTTGTTGATCGCCTTGGTCACATCGAGCAGCGTGCGTAGCTGGAATTCCTTCAGCTCCAACCGCTCCACGATCCGCTCCAATCTCGCCATGGCTCAGAGGTCGATCTTCTTGGCGATCTCCGGCAGGCGCGCACGCAACGCGATCTCGCGCAACATCTGTTTGGCTTCGCGCGCAGGTGATCCCAAATAGGTCTTGCCACCTTCCACCGATGACATGAGGCCGCTTTGGCCCAAGATCACCGCGCCTTTGCCCACACGCAGTTTGCTGGGTATGCCAACTTGGCCCCAGAGCGTGACGCCATCTTCAAGCACGCACGCACCGGCGATGGCCACGTGCGCGCAGATCAGGCAATCCTCACCGAGGATGGTGTCGTGCCCCACCTGCACGTGGTTGTCAATTTTGGTTCCGCGGCCGATGCGTGTATCGGCGCTCACCCCACGGTCTATCGTGCTCATTGCACCGATCTCCACATCATCACCGATCACCACGCTTCCGCCGGGGATCATCTTGTCGTACCCGGTCGCGCGTTTCTTGTAGTAGAAAGGATCGGCGCCGATGACCACATTGGCGTGCAACGTGACGCGATCGCCGATGGTAGTGTGCTCATAGATCACCACACCGGGGCTGATGATGCAATCGCGACCGATGCGCACGTGTGGACCGATCACCGCACTTGGATGCACCTCGCTGCCTTCACCGATGGTGATGTGCTGTTGCGACCAACCTGCGCGTGGCATGAAGCGGCGCATGAGCAGGTTGTAGTCGCGGAAGGGATCTTCGCTGATCAACAATGCCTTGCCCGGCGGAGGTTCCACGGCCTTGTTGATCAGGATCGTTGTGGCGGCGCTCTCCAGTGCCTTGTCGTAGTACTTCGGATGATCCACGAAGACCAGATCGCCTTCACCTACACGGTTGATCTCATTAAGGCCGGTCACCAGTCGATCCGCGTTGCCCAACACCTCTGCGCCGATGAGGCGCGCGAGTTCGGTGGCGGTCTGGGGATTATCGAGGAGCACGGTGCAGCGGTGGTGGCCAAAGGTAGCCGGGAGATTTCCCCCGTAGGTCGATGGGACTTCCCTTATGGAAATGCGAAGCCCGCACAGGCTACGGTGCGGGCTTCGAGAAAGTTGAAGGCGGATCCAACTATTTCTTCACGCGGTCCAGGTATTCACCGGTTTCGGTATCGATGCGGATCATGGTACCGGCATCCACGAAGAGGGGTACCATGATCTCGGTGCCGTTCTCCAGCTTGGCGATCTTCATCACCTTGTTGCTCGTATCGCCTTTCACGGCGTGTTCAGCTTCGGCCACTACGAGTTCAACGGTCTTGGGAGGGCGGGCGAACAGGGGTGCATCGCTTTCGAAGCCTACCTGCACCACCATTTCCTCCTTCATGTATTTCACGGCCTCGCCGAACAGGTTCGCGGGTACGTATTCCTGTTCGAAGGTCACCTGGTTCATGCACACGAGGTTCTCGCCCTCGCGGTAGAGGTATTGCAGTTCGTGTATCTCCACGCGTAGCACTTCCATGGGCTCGCCGCTGCGCCAGCGGTGCTCGTTGAGCTTGCCGTTGCGCAGGTTGCGCATCTTGCCTTGGAAGAACGCGCGCAGGTTGCCCGGCGTGCGGTGCTGCCACTCCATGATCTGGCAGATATCATTGTTGAAGCGGATGTACGATCCAATGTTCACGTCAGCAGTGGAGGCCATGGGAAAAGGTCTTCGGTTGGGGCGGCGAAAGTAGGGAAGGACCGTGGTTGCGCTGGCTGTGGATGGAAATGGTGCTCAAGGGCGTATGAGGTCGTCGCCGTAATCCACACAAATGAACCAAGCTTCGATCGGAAGCTTTTCCCACGCTTCCATTTGCTCTTCCCACGGCAAAGCCTCTAGGGCTTGCAATTGCTGGAGCAGGTCCACGAGCTCATCCGACCTGGGGGTAGCATCTACCATGGATCACGGAACTGGTCTGAAATTACCGATCTCGATGATACGATCACAAGTGGCATGTTCCACAGTTTGCCTATTGCTCGCCACGAGCAGCGTGCGCCCGTCCAAATGCTTGCCAAGCAGATCCCGAAACCAGGCGATCGCCTGTGCATCCAGGTTGCTCGCCGGTTCATCCAGCAGCAGGAGCGGCGTATCGCTGAGGATGGCGAGCGCCAGCTTCAACCGTTGCTTCATGCCGCTGCTGAAGTGCAGCACGGGTTTCTCCAAGGCGTGATCGAGGTAGGCTATGCGGGCCAGTTCTTCCGGGGTGATGCCAACTCGCAAGGGTTTGAATCGCGCATGGAAGTCAATGGCTTGCCGCAAGCTCAGGTCTTCATAGAGGCCGAGGTACGGTGCGGCGATCGCTACGTGCCGGTATACTTCGTCCTGCGGGATCATGGTGCCTCTCACGCGGTGTTCAATGGAGCCGTTCGTGGGTACGAGCGCCCCGCCGATCACTTGCAGCAAGGTGCTCTTGCCGCTCCCGTTCGGCCCCAAGATCGCTGTGCGGCTGCCAGTGGCCAGCGAGATCGAAACGCGGTGGAAGACGACCTCGCGTCCGAAGTGCTTTGCGATATCAATGAGCCGGATCTCCATGAGGGCATTCGATCATGGGCACATGGTTCAAATGCTCCTACTCCGCCAACCCGCGCATGATGCCTTTGGGGCTGTTGTTGATGAAGTCCAGGATGGCG
This sequence comes from Flavobacteriales bacterium, assembly GCA_046595075.1. Lineage (GTDB taxonomy): Bacteria > Bacteroidota > Bacteroidia > Flavobacteriales_F > PHOS-HE28 > PHOS-HE28. Next base: position 4,345 of record JBKJPT010000020.1, on the reverse strand, counting down.
CCGCGTTCTGGACTGCGCGGCATGCTTTGCATCACGTTCTGCACGGCGCGCTCCACGTTGGTGTTGCGCACGAAGATCTCCCGATAGATGTCCTCGATGCGCGTCACCGCTTCATCGCTGAAACCGCGACGGCGCAAGCCAACGACATTCACGCCCACGTAGCTCAACGGTTCGCGTGCGGCCTTCACGTATGGGGGCACGTTCTTGCGCACGAGCGATGCACCGGCGATGAAACTGTGCGCGCCGATGTGTATGAACTGTTGCACGGCGACGTTGCCTTCGAGGATCGCCCAGTCGTCGATGGTGACGTGGCCAGCGAGGTTCACGCTGTTGGCCACCACGATGTTGTTGCCCAAGATGCAGTCGTGCGCCAAGTGCACATAGGCCATCAGCAGACAGTTGCTGCCCACCGAGGTCTTCTCGCGATCGGCGGTACCTCGGTTGATCGTCACGCATTCGCGAATGGTGGTGCCATCGCCCACTTCGGCCGTGGTGTGCTCGCCAGCGAACTTGAGGTCCTGCGGAATAGCGCTGATCACTGCACCGGGAAAGATCCGGCACTTGCTACCGATGCGCGCTCCATCCATGAGCACAGCGTTCGGGCCGATCCAGGCGCCATCGCCCACTACCACATCGGCAAAAATGCTCGCGAACGGTTCCACGGTCACATCCTTGCCGATCCGGGCATCGGGGTGCACGTACGCGAGTTTCGAAACGCTCATCGGGCCGGTGCGCTTTCGGGTTCCTTGGCCAAGGTCTCCGGGGCAGGTGTTTTGTCGCGTACGATCTGGGCCATCATCTCGGCCTCCACGGCAGGTTGCCCGTTCACATAGCCTACGCCTTTCATGTGTACGATACCGCGACGGATGGGGGTGATCAGGGCGAGCCGGAAGACAAGCGTATCGCCGGGGATCACTTTGCGGCGGTAACGTATGCCATCGGTCTTGAGGAAGTAGGTGGTGTAGTTCTCCGGGTCGGCCACCTTGCTCAGGGCGAAGATGCCGCCCACTTGTGCCATGGCTTCCACCTGCAATACCCCCGGCATCACCGGGTTGCCGGGAAAGTGGCCGGTGAAGTGCGGCTCGTTCATGGTCACGTTCTTCACGCCCACGATGCTGTTCTCGTCCATGCTCATCACCTTGTCCACCAGCAGGAAGGGATAGCGATGTGGCAGCATCTTGTGGATGGCCACGATATCGAAGAGCGGTTTCTTCGTGAGGTCCACGTGGAAGACGGGGTTCTTCTCCTCTTCGCGGATCTTCTCCTTGATGCGTTTGGCGAAGCTGGTGTTACCGAAATGGCCCGGACGTGCAGCGAGGATGTGCCCTTTGATCGGCCGACCGACGAGCGCGAGATCTCCCACGATGTCGAGCAGCTTATGCCGCGCGGGTTCGTTGTAGAACTTGAGATCGGTAGTGTTGAGCACGCCGTTGCGACGGATCTCCACCTTCTCATACTCGCGGCCAAGGGACTTGGCCAGTTCCTTCAGTTGTTCCTGTGTGGTGCCTTCGCGATCCTCAAGCACAATGGCGTTGTTGAGGTCTCCGCCTTTGATCAGGCCGGCTTTTGCCAGCTGCTCCAGTTCTCGCAGGAAGACGAAAGTGCGGCACGGTGCGATCTCCGCTTTGAACTCTTCCGCACGGTACATGCTTGCGTGTTGCGTGCCCAGCACGGGACTGTTGTAGTCCACCATCACGGTCAGGCGGAATTCGCCGCCGGGTGTGGGTACGCCCAACATCTCGGTTCCGCGTTCCTTGGTCTCGAACCAGATCGGCTCCTTCAGTTCGTACCAGTTCCGCGACGCGTTCTGTGTTTCAAGGCCCACGCTTTCGATCGCTTCCACGAAGGGCAGCGCGCTGCCGTCCATGATCGGCAGTTCCGGTCCGCTGATCTGCAACAGGCAGTTGTCCACGTTGAGGGCGTACAGTGCGCTGAGCACATGCTCGGTGGTGTTCACCACCACTTCGCCTTTGCCCAAAGTGGTACCGCGTGCGGTGCTCACCACCAGATCAGCATCGGCTTCTATGATCGGTTCGCCCTCAAGATCGGTGCGTTGAAATTTGTAACCATGGCCGATCGGTGCGGGCCGCATGGTGAGGGTAACGGGCTCGCCGGTGTGCAGGCCAACGCCTTTGACTATCGCGCTGCCCTTCAGGGTGTGTTGCTTGTCGATCATTCTCCATATCGCCGTTCGGCGAAGCCGGGCGAAGGTAGGAGCGGGGGCGAAAGGCTCAGTCCGCCCAGTGCAGGTTGAGCGCCATCATCGCCATCCGGGTGGTTCCGCTGCCAGACAATTATTCCGAGATAGAAAAGATCACTTCTGTTGGTCTTTCAGCGCCGCTATCTCCTTCTCCAGTTCGCCTATGCGTTTGTAGAGTTCCGGCAGCATCTTGAAGATCACATGGCTGCGATCATGCTGCATCTTGGGGAAGGCGGGTGATCCCTGCACTGTGGCGCCATCCTGGATGTCCTTGGCTATTCCGCTCTGCGCGGCAATGCGCACGTTGCTGCCGATGGTTAGGTGGCCGCTGATCCCCACCTGACCGCCGATCTGATTGTGGTCGCCCACCTTGGTGCTGCCAGCAATGCCTGCCTGCGCCACCACCACGTTGTGCTTGCCGATGTCGGCGTTGTGGCCTACTTGGATCAAGTTGTCCAGTTTCGTGCCCTCGCGGATGTAGGTGGTCCCCAGTGTGGCGCGATCGATCGTGGTGTTGGCGCCCACTTCCACGCGATCCTCGAAGACCACGTTGCCCACTTGCGGCATCTTCTCGTATTCGCCTTTCGCGTTGGGCACGAAACCAAATCCATCGGCACCGATCACCGCGCCGCTGTGGATCACGCAGTGCGCACCCATCACAGTGCCATGGTAGATCTTCACGCCCGCATGGATGCGCGTGTGGGCGCCAAGCTTCACGCCGTCGCCGATGTAGCAGTTCGGGAAGATCTTCACGCCGTCGCCCAGCACCACGTCATCGGCCACGTAGCTGAAGGCACCGATGTACACGCCCTTGCCGAGTTTCGCCGAAGGACTTACGAAGCTGGGTTGTTCGATCCCCTTCTTGTCGTAGCGCAGCTCGCTGTTGCGTTCGAGCAATTGCGTGAAGGCCATGCGCGGATCGGCCACGCGGATGAGGGTGAGCGTCTTGGGTAGCGGATGCGCCGGTGCGAAGCCATGCTCCACGATCGCGATGGTCGCCTTGGTCTTGTAGATGAATTCGGTGTAGATCGGATTGGCCAGGAAGGTGAGCGTGCCGCTGCGCGCTTCTTCGATCTTGGACAGATCGTTCACCAACACCTGCGGATCGCCATCCACCTCCCCATCCAAGAGCTCGGCGATCTGTTCTGCGGTGAACTGCATGGCTCAGCGGACAATGGGTACGGCGATCATCACATCATCCCAGGTAAGGGTGAGCGATAGTGCGCTGCTGTCTTCTTCCATGTTGATGCGGAACTGTTCCACAGGTGCGTTCGCAGCTTCTTGCACGGGTACGTTGATCGCTGCAATGTCGAACGCGGGATCGCGCTGCGCATTGCCGTCCATGTCCACACCCCAGGAGTACATCCTGCTGTTGAGGTAAACTGTCCATGCATCGGGGCCGGGCAATGTCCACAAGGTGTATGTGCCAGCACGAACGGGCTGGTCGCCGAAACGGATGTCCTTGCTCACTGTGAGCAGGGTGGCTTCGTTGGCGCCTGTGCGCCACACCTTGTGGTAGGGGACCAGGCCCCCGAAGATCACGCGACCTTTCTTGTACGGTCGGCAATAAGTGACCTCCACGTTGAGGCTGTCCGCGTTCATGAAATAGAAGGAGACGGTCTCCTCCGGACTGGCCTTCTTGGTCTGTACCAGCTGGTATCGGCGTATGCCGAAGACCATTGCGGCCACCACCACGGCACCGATCACGATCCGCTTCAACGTGGTGGACATGCGATCAATGTGCGTGTTCCAGTACCTCCTCCTTCTTCATCTCCACCTTCACCGTGGTGCTATCGCCGGTGCGGCTCACCATCACGGTTCCGCCATCTATGTTGATGGTGGTGTCCCCTTGAAAGTTCGCCTTCTCCAAGTCCTGCACGATCACGTGCACATCAGCATCACCGCCCCCGTGCATTCCATGGCCGCCTTTACAGCAAGCCATTTTGCCCCCCTTGTGCCCCTTGCAGCATGCGCCCCCCATGGTGTGGTCGCAATCGGCCTTGTCGCATTTGCCACCTTCGGTGCAACAGGCACCACCGTGGTCGCACATGCTCATACCGCCGTGGCATTCCTTGCTACCCATATCACAACCACCGCCGCTATGGCACCGACCACAAGTGAGGCAGCAGATGATGAAGCCCAACG
>JBKJPT010000293.1:0-9593 GCA_046595075.1 Flavobacteriales bacterium | reverse complement strand
CTTATCGGTGAAGCTCTTCATGCGGAACTGCTCGCTGCTGGGCGTGCTCAGTCCGTAGCCATTGTTCTCGATGATGAAGAGCACGGGCAGGTCCCACACTGCAGCCACGTTCACGCTCTCGTGGAAATCGCCTTCGCTGGTGGCTCCGTCGCCGGTGAAGACGATCGTGCAGCGGTTCTCTTTCTTCAGCTTGTGCGCCAGCGCGATGCCATCGGCAATGCCCATCTGCGGGCCGAGGTGGCTGATCATGCCCACCACCTTGTGCTCCTGGCTGCCGAAGTGGAAGCTGCGCTCGCGGCCCTTGCTATAGCCGGTGGCCTTGCCCTGCCATTGCGCGAAGAGCTTCGCGAAGGGCATGCCTCGCGTGGTGAAGACGCCGAGGTTGCGGTGCATGGGCAGGATGTACTCGTCCTGCTGCAGGACCATGGCGGCGCCCACGCTGATGGCCTCCTGCCCAATGCCGCTGAACCACTTGCTGATCTTGCCCTGACGAAGCAGGCTGAGCATCTTCTCCTCGATGATGCGCGGGAAGACGAGCTTCTCGTAGGTCTGGAGCAGGAAGGCGTCGGTGTGGGTACCGCGCTCGTAACGGAGCTGGCGGTCTTCGATGGTGAAAACGGACATGGTGCTGAATGCTGCGCAAAGGTATCTGTGGGCGGGGCGGTGCTTGGGGATGGGGAGATGCGTTGTCCGTTGTTCGTTGTCAGTTGTCCGGCTGCTGGGACTAGGGATCTTCGTTCGCTGTTCGGCCGGGGAGGTCGGTGGCCGGACAACTGACAACAAGCAACCGCCTTCCGCCCAATGCGTTACTTCGCCACCGACCATGAGCACGCCGCACTTCGCCATCGTGGCGCCTTGTTTCAATGAGGGACAGGTGGCGATCAGTTTCGTTGTGGAACTGGAGCAGGTGCTCATGCGCCTGCCCCAGCGCTTCACCGTAGTGATGGTGGACGACTCCAGCACCGATGATACGCTGGCGCTCCTGCGCGCGCACCGCACCACGGCAGCTAACGTGACCCTGCGCACCATAACGCTGGCCTACAACATGGGCCACCAAGAGGCCATCTATCAAGGTCTGCTCTTTGCGAGCACGTTGGAAGCACAACGCTTCATTGTGATGGACAGCGACGGCGAAGACGACCCCGGAGCGATCGGGGAGCTCGTTGGCGACACCACGAATTCGATAGTGCTGGTCGCGCGAGGAAAGCGATCTGAATCCTTGGGCTTCCGCCTGGGGTACTGGCTCTACCGGCGCATCTTCAGGTTCATTGCGGGTCACAGCATCAGCTTCGGCAACTACAGCATGATCGATGCGCGTGTGCTGGGTGCCGTGCTCGATCGCTCCTTCGTGCACTATGCGGCATTCCTATCGCGACAGCGTGTGAGCAGCAGCATCATCATCCGTGATCGTCGCAAACGCATCGACGGTCGCTCCAAGATGAGCTTCCGCAGTTTGAGCATACACGCCTTCCGCTCGCTGATCGAGTACAGCGAAGAGGTGCTGAGCATCTTCCTGCGCAGCTTCATCTACATGGCCCTCATCTTCCTGCTGTGCTTCGTCGGCATCCTTGGCGTGAAATTGTTCACGCACGAGGCCATTCCGGGTTGGGCCAGTATCCTGTCGGTCTCGCTCTTCAACAGCATGCTGCTCTGCCTGGGCTTCTTCGCCATTGGCCTGCTGCTGGTGAACACCGCGCAGCGCCGCGATCGTGCAGGTCGGCACTTGTACAGAACCAACGGACCTGAATGAAGTACATCGGCGAAGAACTTGATCTCTTCCAGCACGCGCAGAACTGGAAACGCTACTACGCGGGCATGCTTCGCCCCTATGTGCGCGGCCGCGTGCTCGATGCGGGATGCGGAATGGGCGTAAACGCCGAATACCTGCTTAACGACAAGGTGACGAGCTACACCTTCCTGGAACCCGATGGCGCTTTGCTGGACCAAGTGCCGACGCATGTGACAACACCGAAGTTGAAAGAAGCCGAACGCGTGCGCGGCACAACTTCCGACATCGCGAGCCGTCGCTTCGACACGATCCTCTACCTGGACGTGATCGAACACATCGAGGACAGCAAAGGCGAAGTGCGACGCGCGTACAACCTCTTGGAGCCGGGCGGCCATTTATTGATCGTAGTGCCGGCCTTCAACTTCCTTTACAGTCCGTTCGACGAGGCGATCGGCCACTACCGCCGCTACGACAAAGGGATCCTGAAGGATGAACTGCCGCCGGAGTTGGAACGGATCACCACGCGCTACTTGGACAGCTTGGGGATGCTGATGTCGCTCGGCAACAAGTTCTTGCTGAAGCAGAGCGAACCGAAGTTGAAACAGATCCTGTTCTGGGACCGGAACGTGGTGCCGCTATCGCGGATCGCGGACAAGGTCCTCTTCCACAGCTTCGGGCGATCGTTGTTGAGCATATCGCGCAAGCCGTTGGAATGAAGGCCCTCACTTGGCTCGATGGAGCTTGGGGTCGTCGCCTCTTTCTAGCTGGTCTGGTGATCGCGCTCGTTGGCACGCTCTACTTCCGCGTGCGCTTTGTGGACAACTACACCCTGAACACCGGGGGCTACGACCAGAACATCGTTTACGGCACCGTTCGGATCATGAACGGTACGCCGCTGTACACCGATCCGGAACAGCCACCCTTCCCGATCATCCAGTACGGGCCATTGCACATGCGGTTGATGGCCACCATCGCCACAGCGGTCGGTGTACACCCGGATGACGTGCAAGGAGTGTACATCGCAATGCGTATCGCCGTGCTCGTGCTCAACCTGCTGGCCTTGGGCGTGCTCTACCTGCTCTGCTCGCGGCTGGGCTGCTCCCGGAACACCTCCATGGGCGTAGCGATCTTCTTCTTCGCAAGCATGGCTGTGTTCTACTACATGCGGCCGGATAGTCTCTACATCCTCTTCTTCCTGCTGCATGTGTACACCATGGTGCCGGTCGTGCGAGCACCACACGGTACCGCTGGTTGGCGCAGGATGATCATGCCCGTGCTCTTCGGGGTTGCGGCCGTGCTCACCAAACAGACCGGGGTGCTCATCTTCCTGCTCGCCGGTACATGGTTCGTGCAGCAGCGCAGGTGGAAGGAGCTAGGAACGTTCATCGCGATCGCCGTGGCTACTGGTGGCGTAGGGTTGGGCGTACTGGCAATGGAAGGTGGAATAGCGAACGCGTACAGGAACATCGTCCTGGGAGTGATGAACGATGTGGGGCTGAAATGGATCATGAGCATGATCGCCTCCAAATATTTCCTCATTGGTGTGCCCGTGAGCGCGCTAGGGCTGTGGGCTGCGATACCGTGGCTGCGGCAAGGCTCTTCGCCGGTTAACGCATACATCGCACTAGGTGCTGTGGTCTCCTTGCTATGGGCAACGCTCACGGGATTGAAGGCGGGCATGAACATCAACTACTTCACCGAGCATTACACATTCGCGGTGATAGCCATGGCCATGGCCTGCGAGCATGGGCTGAACGATCAGGTGAGCACTGGGCTGCGACGTGTCTTCATGATCCTGGTGCCCGCACTTGCACTACTGCGCACGGCCATGCAGTTCTCCGCGTTCGAGATCACGCACTACCACGCTGATAGGCCTGGAACCTATCGCGCGGAACAGGAAGTGGTACGGGAACTGGAACTACACGGATCCCGACCCGATGAGTATATCGCGCTATGGCACCGGGGCTACATGGAACTCTTCCTACCTGAACGCACGCTCTTGGATCAGAAGGACATCCTGTACAAGAGCGAGCGCGATCTTCAATTGGACTTCGGTGAATTCCACCGCATGGCCGATGACGGGCGCCTGAAGTACGTAGTGGCGCCGGTGCATGTGGAGGAGATCATGATAGTAGGACGCAACTTCGATCACTACGTGCCCTGCTTCCGAACGGACAGTTTCCAAGTGCGGATACATCCGCGCTTCGCGGAACGCACGCGGTGAGGCTTCTATCTTCACCCACCATGTCGGTAGCGCGTGCCTTTACCTGGTTGAAGCATGCCCTGATCGCGGTCACGTTGCTGGTGGCGCTGCTGCACTTGGGTTTCCGCGTTCAACTCATCACCGATCATCGGGTCGACCTGGGAGCTGCCGAGATCAACGTGGTCTACGGTATCCAGAAGATCTTGCTAGGCAGACCGCTGTACGAAGATCCAGAGAAGGCGCCCTTTGATGTGATGCAATACACACCGGCTTACTACGGTATATGCGCTGGTGCGGGCAAAATGCTGGCGATCGATCCGCACGACACGAACACGCTGTTCTTGTTGAGCCGGATCATCTCGCTCGTAATCAACCTGATCACCTGCTTGTGCGTCTTCCGGCTATGCCGCGCCCTCGGAAGCGATGCGTGGTTTTCCGTAGCGGTATGCGCCGTGGTGTTCACGCTCTTCACGGAACACTTCTACTCGCGCATCGACTCGTTGTACGCGTTGCTCTTCGTAGCAACGATGATCACACATGTGCGATGGTTGGAACAAGGTGGCCCGGTCAAATTGCTCGTGAGCACCGCATTACTCGCCGTCCTCTGCCTCTTCACCAAGCAGACCGGCATATTGATCATCGGGATCATCGGCGCGCATTTGCTCCTGACCAAGCGATGGAAGCCACTGTTGCTGTACAGTGGCGGCGTGCTGCTATTCAGTGCGATCGGAATGGGCCTGATCTGCTTAAGTACCACACCCGCGATCTTCGTGAAGAACACCGTGCTAGGCATCGCGAACGGAATGTCGGGCACCATGTATTTGGAGCTTTTCCCACCACCGATCTACAAGTACTATGTGCCGTTGCACGTGGCAGGCATCCTGCTCATCGTGTTCGCGATCCGCAAAGGCGATGCGGTGGACCGCTTCCTAGCGACCGTCATCTGCATCGCATTCGTCTTCGGCTTGATCACCGGCCTGAAGCACGGCAGCAACATCAACTACCTCTTCGAGGCGCACATGCTCGCACTGGTGGGTGTGGTACGCTGGATGACCATGCATATGAAGACCTACCCGCTGCCACGCATGGGGGTCGTCCTCCTCTTCATGCTGCTCTTCACGGTGTTCCGCACCCGGCAGATCCAACGCAGGATCGGCGAGAACGATTTCGCCGGAAAGCAAACGGCCATGGACATGATAGAGGACGAAACACTGCATAAGGAGTTGTTGAACGCCTTGGGGCTCAGGCCGGAGGACCGTGTCTTCATCACCTACCGCGGTCACTTGGAACTGCTGTTGAACGGCCAGGGGCTTCTTGCGCAGAAGGATATCATCGAATGGAGCGTGGATCCCTTGTACGACTACTCCGCATTCACGCAGATGATGGACGATGGTAGCGTGCGCTTCGTGGTCGCAGATCAACCCATGGACACCTTGCACTTCCTCGGACGGAGCTGGACCCCACTTCGGCTGGTGGCACACGTCAACAGCCGCTTGGTATACACCCTTCCAGTCGCGCGCTGAACCTTGCGCATCTTTGGCGCAATGCATCGTTTTCGCGGTCCGCTCCTCGTACTTCTCTCGCGACTGGCATTTATCGCGCTGATCTACACCCTGCTCAGGATCACGTTCGTCCTGCTCAACCAGGACAACTTTCCACAAACTCCTTTGGCCGCTTACTGGGGCGGCATTCGGTTCGATCTCAGCGCGCTCGCTTGGCTCAACCTACCGTGGGTGTTGCTCTGCCTCGTGAACCCCACCGAGGAAGGTTGGTACGCACGTGTGAAGAAGTTCGTCTTCCACTTCGCGAACGCCGTGGGCTTCTTCTTCGCCTGTGCCGACCTGGAGTACTACAAGTTCACGCTGAAGCGCAGCACGGCGGACATCTTCGGCATCATGTCCGGTGGCGATGACGTGAAGAACCTCGCTTCGGTGTTCATCGCGGACTATTGGTACATCGTCCTGATCTTCATTGCGTGCATTGCGCTGGCCGGGTTGTGTTACCGGTATGCGGCGCGTTGGAAGCACGAGCAGCCGCGCACGACCATCCGGCACATCAGCTGGCGCGCGGCAGCGATCGTCCTCATCGTGCTGTGCACGCGCGGCGGACTACAGCTGATCCCCATCGGTGTGATGAACGCGGCGAGCTATGCGCCTCCTCCCTATTTCCCCGTGGTGCTGAACACGCCGTTCACCATCATGATGACCATCGGCAAGCCCGTGCTGGAGGAGAAGCAGTACATGACGCAAGCAGAAGCCGATCGCTTGTGGCCGGTGGTACACAACTATCAGGACCAGAAGAACACGCCGCTCCCGATAGTGGTCGCAGCGCAACGACCCAACGTTGTCGTCATCATCCTCGAGAGCTTCTCTGCTGCCTACAGTGGCAAACTTACGAGCGGCCCCGGATACATGCCCTTCCTCGATTCGCTCATGGGCGAGAGCCTCAACTTCACGCACGCCTACGCAAATGGACGTCGCAGCATAGACGGTATTCCGGCCATCACTTCTTCACTACCCGAGTGGATGGACGAGGCCTTCATTACCTCACCTTACGCGGGATCGTCGTTCACATCGCTGGCCAGCATCCTATCTGAAGAGGGTTACCACACCAGCTTCTATCATGGTGGTCGAAATGGCACCATGGGTTTCGATGGCTTCGCGCGCGCTGCTGGCTACCAGCGTTACGTAGGCATGAACGAATATCCCGATCCCGCCGACTACGATGATGCGTGGGGCATTTGGGATCGCCCCTTCCTGCAGTTCTTCGCGCAGGATCTTACGCGTGAACAGGAACCATTCTTGAGCACGGTGTTCACGCTGAGTTCGCACCACCCGTACAAGTTGCCGCCAGCAGAAGCGCAACGTTTCATCGGCGGCACCCAGCGCATACATTCATCATTGCGCTACACGGATGATGCCTTGCGCCAGTTCTTCAGTACCGCGAGGCAACAACCTTGGTTCGCCCGCACGCTCTTCGTGATCACCGCTGACCATACCGCGGACATCGATCGCACCGGACAGAACTATTCCGAGGCCGCCGACTATTGGGTACCGCTGCTCTATCATATGCCAACGATGGTCGCCGTAGCTGACCATGGTCGCATCACGCAGCACATCGACATCGGGCCAACGGTGCTGGACATGATCGGTCACGCGAAGCCCTTCTTCAGTTTTGGCGCTAGCGCGTTGCGCGAGGAACGAATACCGATCGCCATCATGCACACCACGGGCGGCTTCCTCGCGATCGATAGCAGTAGCGTGTACCGTTTCGACGGGGAGCAAGTGCCACCACAACCGATGAACATGACCTTGTACCGTGCGCCTTCAGCAGAAAGCGTGAACACCGTGAAGGCGGCCATACAGCAGTTCACCGGTCGGGTGCTCCGCAACGAGATGAACACAAAGAGCACAACGCCATGAAAGCGACGCTGATCTACAACGCGCGCTCCGGGAAGAAGCAGGCACCGCGCATACTGGGTATCGCGGAGAAGGTGCTGAAAGAGATGAACGTGCAACTGGATCTGCGCGCCGTGAAAGGTCCCGGGCATGGGACCGAACTTGCGCGTGAAGCCCTCGCGAACGGAGTGGATCGCGTGATCAGCGTGGGCGGCGATGGAACGAACAATGCGATCGCCCAAGCTTTGATCGGTACGAAGACGCCGATGGGAGTGGTGGCCATGGGGTCGGGCAATGGCTATGCACGATCGATCGGACTTTCGTTGGATCCGGAGACCGCATTGCGGCATGCACTTACTGGCGTAGCACGCCCAATGGACGTCTGCTATCTGAACGACGTGCCCTTCCTCGGCAATGCCGGCATCGGTTTCGACGCGCGTGTAGCGCACCGTTTCGACAAGAGCAAGAACCGCGGCATGTTCGGTTATGCGAGCATCATCGTGAAGGAGATCTTCGGTGCACCGCCCATGCGCGTGGTTGTGAAAGCGAACCACGAGACCACGGAATCGAACGTGCTCATGCTCGTGTTCTGCAACACGCGCGAGTTCGGCAATGGCGCGAACATCAGTCCCGGCTCGTTGCCCGATGATGGCATGGCGGAACTACGCGTGGTGACCAAGCCGCCGTTTGTCCCACTGATCAAAGCCTTCATCCAGATCTACACGGGCAAGGCGGATCGCAGCAAGTACATCAAGAACATCCCTACGACCTCGGCAACGGTATGGCAGGAAGGCACGCTTGCGCACCTGGACGGCGAACCGCTAGAGGTCGGCCACGAAGTGCGTTTCAGACTTGAGCCGAAACGACTGTGGATTGTTGGGTGAGGCGATCATAACCAGCCAAATGTGCCTTTGAAAGGCCACATTTGGCTGGTTATAGAAATGCGAACAACGCCTCCATCGTTAGTTCGTTCTGCACCAGTTGGCGGCTGTAGGCGTTTGGTGCTAGGCCATGCGTGGTGATCAACGTAGTGAAGATGCTCTTGCGTGTGCGAGTGCCTGCGCGGAACACTTCGACCTTCGCGGCCAACTCGCCGGCGTACTTCTTGTCGATGGTGAACGGCGCATTAGCGAACTTCATCTCGCAGAGGTTGATCACATTGTCGTCGCGATCGATCAGCAGATCCACTTGTGCGCCTTTGGTACCACGCCCGACCCAACTGCCTTCCACGGAACGGATGCCGCCGATGCGCAAGGCCTCCTTGATCTGTTCCACATGCTTCATGCAGATCGTTTCGAAGGTGAAGCCCGCCCACACCTTGAACGTCGGTTGTTGGCTGAGCTTCATCCACAGGCCACGCTTGGCGGGCTTGGTGCCTTCGATGAACTTGAGGTAGAAGAGCGAGTACTCGTCCGTGAGACGGAACAGCGGATCCTTGCTGCCCCTGTACGGTGTGTAGCGCTCTATGAAGCCCGACTGCTCCAACTCCGTAATCGTGCTGGTGAGCGTGCCTCCCGTGCGCAACTTGCTCTTGTGCAGCACTTCGTTACGTGTAAGGCCCTTGCGCACGTTGGCCAGCGCGCGCACAAATGGCCGTATGGTTCTCCGAGTGCTCGAACAACGATGCGAACACCTGCCCGAACTCATCACGCAAAAAACCGTTCGGCTCGAAGCACAGCCGGTCTATGGCCTGCGCCACGCTCTCGCCGGGCTTGACCAATTGCAGGTAGTACGGCACGCCGCCCAAGGCCATGTACAGTTGCACGATGTCATAGCGCGTGAGCCGCACACGGTTACGCTGGAGCAGTTGCTCGGTATCGCGCAGGTTGAAGGGCGCTAGGCGGATGCGCCGTGTGAGCCGGTTGTGCAACCCGCCCTTGCTCTTGATCACCTCGGTGACCATGTACGAGGCCGCCGAGCCGCAGATCACAACCACCAGGTCCTTGCGCTTGGCGGCATAGCTGTTCCAGAAGTTGGAAAAAGCGGGAAGGAAACCCGAGCGCCGCGTATCCAGCCAGGGGAACTCGTCAATGAAGACGACGCACTTGCTCTTCGACTTCAAACCGCCCAGGTACTTGCCGAGCAGATCGAAGGCCTCGATCCAATCGTCTGGTGCGGGAGCCTTCCCGCCAGCGCGGGACGAAGACGTCTTCCACTGCTTCGTGAGTGCCTTGTGGAAGTTCTTCAACTGGTCCTTGTAGCTGCCCCGGTGCATGCCCGCGAATTCGAAGCGGATCGCAGCGGCGTACGTGTTGCGGATGAG
>JBKJPT010000285.1:0-5181 GCA_046595075.1 Flavobacteriales bacterium | reverse complement strand
ACCCGCGTTCACAACCGGCAACGGGTAAACGGTCACGTTCGCCGTGGCACTACCGGGGCATCCTCCAACGTTGCCGCTCACGGTATAGGTCGTCGTGGTCGCTGGGCTCGTGGTGATGCTCGGACCGGTACCGATCTGCACCGCACCGATGAACCATTGGTAGTTGCCCGCGCCGTTGGCGGTGAGCGTGGCGTTCTGCCCAACACATATCGCGGTTGCCGGAGGATTCACCGTAACGGTAGGGGCAGCGATTACTTGCACGTTCACTGTGGCTGCCGGACCCTGACAACCACTGCTGATCGCCACCACAGAGTACACACCTGCGTTCGCTGCGGTCACTCCGGGGATAGTCAACGATGGTTGGTTGCTGATCACCACGCCTTGGGGGTTGGTCCACTGGAAGGTGACACCCGCGATCGGCGTGGCGCTGAGTGAGAGTATCTGCCCGGCGCATACGGGGCTGTTGCTGGCGATCACCGGTTGTGGTGGCAAGGTGCCGATCGCGAGGTTGGCGTTGGCCGTTGCATTACCGCATGCATTGGTGATCGTCAGCGACACCGTAGGATTACCCGCACTGCTGAAGCAGATGGATCCCGGCGATGCTGCTGCGGAGTTCGCAGGTGTTCCTCCGGGGAAGGTCCACGCGTAGGTGGTGATCACCGCACCACAGTTCTGCACCACTGCTGAAGGGTTCACGCATTGTGTGGCGCAAATGCCGGTGAGCGGGTTCAGCGAAACTTGCGGCGGTGCGTTCACCGTCACCACTTGTTGTACCGGCGGCACGTTGCAAGTATTGATCGCCTGGAACTGCACAGTGTACGTTCCCGGTTCACTGAAAAGGAACTGCGGCTCGAAACTGCTGGCAGAACCACTGGTAAAGTTCCATGCCGGTCCGCCACAAACGGATCCCACGCCGTTCACCGTCCAGTTGTAAGTTATCAGGCAACTGTTCGCGCTCGCGGTGGTGTTGTCGTTCACCGGTTGGAAGGGTGCGCAGCCTGTGATGGGCAGCAAAGTGAACGCGGGTATCGGAGGTGATTCGATGCATACGGTGCGCGAGAGCGTATCGCCGCCGCAACTGTTGCCGCTGATCAAGCGGATCGTGTACACACCCGGCGTGTTGAAGTTGACACCGAGGCTGGTGCTACCTGTGGTCCACGAACTCGGATCGTAGTTGCCGCCATTGAAACCGTTGTCGTTGCCGAGTGCGCCACCGGTGCTCCATCCAACTGCAGGCGTGATGCTCCACAACAACGCAGGTGTGATGTCGCAACTGTTTCCCATCACCTCATTGCCTGTGCTCGTGCTGGTGAAGGTCACAGTGGTATTCACGCAGGCCGTGTCGCTGGGGCTGATCGTGAAATCGGTGCTGGCCGCGAGGCTCACGACGATCGGCAGGATGGTGCTGCCACTTGTGCCGCATGGGTTCTCGACGAGCATGTTCGCCGAGAAGCTGTTCTGGTAGGTGTTCACCCCATCGGTGCTGGTGGTGCCGCAGCTCCCGATGCTGAAAATGTGCGTGATCGACGCAGGTGGAGGGTGCGAATACTGGATCGGTGGCGTGCCATCGTTGAAGTTGATGGTGTAGATCGTGCCCGGCGTGTTCGTGGCCCAACCCACGATGGGGAAGGTCAGCGTGATAGGGCCGCAACCTTGGGTGCTACCTGGATTGACCAGTGCACCCGCAGGGTTGGTGCCTAGGAACACATTGTAGGTCTGCGTGTCGTTGCAACCATTGCCCTGCGCGATGGTGTAGGTGATCGTGTTGATCCCCTGACTGTACGTGTGCGCTTGCGTGGTCCAGGTGGTACCGTTGGCAGTGAAGTTCGGCGAGCCGTCGCCCCAGTTGATCGTGTGTGTGCTACCTGCTGTTGCCGTTCCTGAGAAATCGAATTGGAACGAAGAGGTCGCGTTAGCCGAGCACTTGTAAAAGGTCGCTTCGCCATTGAACACGGTGAAGGCGGCATTGGGGCTGGTCATAGCCGCATCGGCCGTGGGGAGCACCGTCACCGTTAAGTTGTCCGAAGCCATGCAGCCATCACCATCGGTGATGTTCAACGTGTAGACGGTGGTGGTGGTGGGACTCGCGAGCGGATTGGCGATGGTGGGATCGCTAAGGCCCGTGATCGGTGTCCAGTTGTAGGAATAAGGTGGGTTCCCACTGGTGATGACGCAGTTCAACTGCACTGAAGCACCCGCACAGATCGGTGCCGGATTGCTCGGTGTAGCGTTCACCGTGGTATTGCAGGGCTGCGCGAAAACAGCGCCGTGCAAAACGAACAAGGCAACCACCGACAATAAGCGGAAAGGAAAGCTCATATCAAGCACACGTTGACGGGTGCAAACTACCGGGATGGTTCTGCATGGAACCCGCTGATCGCGGGGGTTTTATCAACCGTGCTACTGTAAACAGGACGGAGTACGGGTAGGTAGCGTTGCCTCTTTACCACTGGGGATCAACTTCTCTTCCGATCCGGTCTTGGACCTGTATATAGATCGAACGGAATGGCAGAGCCCCGTGTACGGTCCGGCAACAAGGCACCGTTGGCCTGCAAAACATCCTACCATGATCATCGCAGCTTCCCTCCTGCTCCTCCTGATCGCCACACTGCTTGCCAGTAGCAACGGTTGGAGCAACGTGCTTTCCAGCACCCGAAACGAACTGGTCTTCGCCGACCGCAACCGCGACTACGGGGCCTATGTCATCCGCCGCGAGCATCACCGTGTGATGCTCATCGCCTTCGCTTCGGCCACTGCGCTCGTGAGTGCGCTCCTGATCGCTCCAATGCTGTTCTCCGATTCACCCTTCAGCGGCCCTGTGACCTTGCCCGCCACCGAAGGACCCATCATCGAATTCTTTCCGCCCGACCCTGTGACCGGAGTGGTGCCGCCCGCGCCGCCACCGCCCCCTTCAACTTCCGCAGCAACTGGGCCATTGGAGGCAGTGGATTCCGTACAGATCGCGATCGTTGATACCGCGGCGATCATACCCGTGAACCCGAACCCCGGACCAGTGGGTCCAGTAGGGCCGATCGGTCCGGATACCGCAGGCATCAGGATCTCGGTGGTTGATACCATGCCCAAACAACCGAACCAAGCTGATACACAACCCGAGTACCCCGGCGGTCTTGATGCGCTATATGCCGATCTGCGCACGGTGATCGACTACCCAGAGATCGACATCGCCGCAGGTCGTGAGGGAAGAGTGATGGTGGCCTTTGTAGTCACCAGCGATGGTACTATCGGTCAAGTGCGCGTGATCGGTCGCGGCGTGAGCAGCACCATCGATGCCGAAGCGATCAGCTCCTTGCGCCAATTGACGAAGCGCTGGAAGCCCGGCCTGTACAAAGGCGAGAACGTGAACGTGTGGTACAGCTTGCCCATCTCGTTCAAACTTAAGGGGCAGTGAAGGCACCCACATGGAGGCGCAGGTGGATCTGGACCGGTCCTTATCGGTTCAGCTTCACCACGTGCTTCTTCTTGCGTGCCCTCATGTTCAACAGTTCCACGCCGAAGCTGAAGGCCATGGCCACGTATGCATAGCCCTTGGGGATCTCGCTGTGGTGGATCGGCTCCAGCCCCTCGAAGAAGAGCATGAAGCCCACCATGACGAGGAAGGAGAGCGCGAGCATCTTCAGCGCCGGGTGTTTCTCGATGAAGCCGCTGATCGCGCTGGCGAAGAAGAACATCACGATCATGGCGATGATGACCGCGACGATCATGATCTCCACATGCTTCGCCAAGCCGATCGCGGTCACTATGCTGTCGAAGGAGAACACCGCATCCACCAGCACGATCTGCGTCAGCATTGCGCCAAAACCTGCCTTCTTCCCGCCAGCACCCTCGGGTTGTCCGTCCTCCCCTTCCAGTTTGTGGTGGATCTCCTTCACCGCTTTATACAGCAGGAAGAGCCCGCCGAAGAACATGATGCAATTGCGCAGGTTGAAGCCATAGCCGAACAGACTGAACAATTCATTCTCACCGTTGGCCACCAACCAGCCGAGGGCCACGAGCAGGGCACTGCGCATCAGGATGCCCAGCAACATCCACAGGCGACGGGCCTTCAGCCGGTCCTGCTGCGGCATGCGCCCGAGGATGATGCTCACGAAGATGACGTTGTCGATGCCCAGCACGATCTCCAGCAGGGCGAGCGTGATCAGGCTTATCAGCGATGCGATCGAGAAGAGTTCGTCCATGTGGAGTGTGTAAGCGACAACGAAGATGCGGATCGCGGGCGCAAAGCAGCCAAATGGCGGTTGAGTACCGTCCTGGCATTGGACCAACCCACCCGATCATGCGAGCACACTACACTTTCATTGCGCTGGTCATAGCCGGTTCCGCACCGGCGCAACTCATCAACAACGCAAGTTTCGAGAACGCCCTTGGAGGCGATCTCAGCTACTGGAACCACGCGTGCATTGCTCAAAGCATTGCGGATCCCGCGCCTTCCAGCGGAAGTTGGTGCGTGGAAGTGGAGGCCAGCAATCCGCAGGGCTGCCTCCCCGGCCTGCTATACCAAGCAACTCCAGGAGGCTACGATGGCATGCCCTTCTTCCTCGGTGGCTGGTGCCGCAACACGGCAGGGCCATGGGCACCTGTGATCGGCCTGGATATAGGGGTGATGTCCGCCGGTGGTGTGATAACCCCTATGAACCTCGATCTCACGACAACCGACACCACATGGACCTGGCTCTCCACCAACGACACCCTTAACCTCGCATTCGGCGAACAGGCCGTGGTGATCTGCAACCCCGGTTTCGTGGGCGGTCCTGCATTCGCGCTCGCCCGCTTCGATGGGATCCTGTTCTTCGAGACCTTCCCGTTCAGCGTTGATGACGGACCCACGTTCACGAACTCCTTCGACCTCATCAACGGTAGCCTCACCATGAACTGCGCGAACGCGAAGATCACGGCGGTGCGCCTGATGGACATCACCGGTCGTGCGTTGCCATGCAACACCGAAGGGATGGGTTCGCGCACGGTACGTGTGGGTCTGGCTACACTGCTCACTGGCGTGTACATAGCCATTGTGCGCACTGATCGCGGGGAAAAGGCGGTGCGTTTCGTTGTGCCTTGATCCCGAAAGCCAGGCCCTGATCAGCAGTGCAACGCGCCTCTTATGATCGCACTCACCTCTTCTGCTCTACTGAATACCATGAAGTGCGTGCCCCCTTTTATCAC
>JBKJPT010000169.1:0-36562 GCA_046595075.1 Flavobacteriales bacterium | reverse complement strand
GATGCGTGCGGTCTGGCGGGTGCTGTCTATGAAGCTGCGCGCCATGTCCTGTTTCTTGTCCGCACCGTCGAGGTACTTTATGATGAACTGATCGGGCGGATAGCTGGGGTTGATCAGCTCGTAGCGTTCGGGATCTCCGAGGTAGAAGGCCTGCTTGGTGAACTTCACAGCATCGGCGATGCTCAGTGGGCGGGAGAACTCGCGATAGGTGGCCAGCGTGTCGCTTAGTTGATCAATGCGCTTCAGCGTACGATCGTTCAGCGCCATGCCCTTCTTCTTGGTGTCCACCATGATCTCCAGAGGCATCACACCACGGAAGTTGGCCTCGAAGAAGCGCAGATCGGTGAGCACGGGATTGTCCTCGGGCAGATCGTCCACGATACGGCTCTCGTCCTTGAGGCGCGTGATGCCCACCACCGCCAGCACGGTGCAGAAGGTGGTGATGGCGTAGATCAGTGGGCGCCGCTCCTTGCTGGTGCGCACGATCCATTCCACCGCGTGATCCAACCAGCGGCGATCGAGGTGGCTTGTGTGGCGCGCCTTGGGGGCAGCCATGAAGCTGAAGATGATGGGGATCAGCAGCATGCTCAGGAGCCACAGCACCATGATGCCAATGGTGGCGATCCAGCCGAATTCGATGAGGGTGCTGCTGGTGGTGAAGCAGAAAGTGGTGAAGCCCACCGCCGTGGTGGCGTTGGTCATGAAGGCTGCTGCGCCGATGCGCGAGATCACGCGCTGCAACGACTTCATCTTGTTGCCATGCCGCACGTACTCGTAGTGGTAGGCGTTTATGAGGAAGACGCAGTTGGGTATGCCGGTAACGATCACCAGCGGCGGTATCACCGATTGCAGGATGGTGATCTTGTAATCGAGCAAGGCCATGAAGCCGAAGGACCAGATCACACTAAGGCCCACCACACCGAGGCAGAGCCACATGACGCGCCAACTGCGGAAGAAGAGGAGGAGGAGCACGCCGCACACGAACATGCTCAGCCCCATGAACAGGGGCATTTCGCCTTTGATGAGCTGTGTGCTCTTGACACGGATCCACGGCAGGCCGCTCACGTGCATGGGCATGCCGGTGCTGGTGCGGAAAGTCTCCACGCGCTCGGACAAAGCGTCCACTACGGTCTGGCGTGCTTCGGAGTTGAAGAGCTCCGGGTTCACGAAGACCATCATCAAGCTGGCCTGCGTGCTGTCGTTGTAGAGCAGGTCGTTGTAGAAGCGCAACGAACGCAGGTGCGCCCGCAGCGAGTCCATTTCGGGCTGCGTGGTGGGCAGGGCCTTCACCACTTGCTCCACACGGAAGCGCCGCAAGCTGTCATCGCGCACCAGCTCGTAGAGGTGCGCTTCGCTGAACACACTGTCTATGCCGTTGATGCGCTTGAGGTCGTTGCCCAGATCGTACCAGGCCTTGAAGCCGGCCGGGGTGTAGAGCGCCTCGCCCTCGGTGCCCACCACCATCACGTTGCCGTCCTCCGCGAAGGTCTTCAGGAAGCGCTCGTAGTCCACATAGGCGCTATCGGTCTTGGGGAGCAGGCCGCCGTGCTTGTAGCTCATTTGCACGTGGGTGCCCTCCCAACCCAAGAAGGCCGTGAGCAAGGCCACGCCGATCAGGATCGCGATACGGTAGCGCAGTACGTTGTTCGCAAGCCAAGCCCACATCCTCCTTGTACTCCGCCCAAAAGGCGAAGGCCCAAAGGTGCAAAATGAAGGGGGACGCGCGAGGCGCATCCGCGAGCTCCAGGATATGAGCTCACTTTATCCGCAAATGACGTAGATGGGGGTCAGCTACCGCGGACCTTCCAGAAAGAAGAAATGCGTCGTCCACAGTCCTTCGCTCCGCTGGGACGGACGGCACAGACGGACACAGATAAATGCAATTGAATACTGCCTGGTGCCTGAATACGTGAACACTACCTGCTTTGCGCAACCCTCTGTCCGCATCTGTGCCATCTGTGGCTGAATGAACTCACAGACTATCCTGACGCCATCAATTGCCAAGCGCCAACCCTATCGTGACCT
Source organism: Flavobacteriales bacterium (assembly GCA_046595075.1). Taxonomy (GTDB): domain Bacteria; phylum Bacteroidota; class Bacteroidia; order Flavobacteriales_F; family PHOS-HE28; genus PHOS-HE28. Next base: position 34,537 of record JBKJPT010000169.1, on the reverse strand, counting down.
TCACGGCCAGGTTGTCCATGGTTTCGGGGAGGGTGTTGGGGCCCATGCGGTAGTACGCGCCTACGCCGAAGCCGGTGAAGCCCAAGCGCAAGAGGTTGTCGATCTGGAGGCCGGCCTCGTAGTAGCCGCTGTTGAGGGCGGTGAAGCTGTAGCCACGATGGCGTTCGGGATGTGCGAGCGCACCCCAGCCCGCGGTGACCACGATCACAGGCACGGGCTTGAATTTCTTCCCTTCGTAGAGCAGGTGGCCGAAGCTATGACGCACGTTTACGGTGGAATACCGGTCCGCGAGGAACTCGTTGGGCCGCATGGTCTCGAAGGTGTTGCTGGTAGCGATGGGCGAACGCGCTGAATAGCTGCCGCGCAGATCGTAGAGGAAGGAATAGGCGGCGGTGGGATCGGCCATGCCGCACATGGCCCGCACGCTCAGGTCGCCGAGCATGCGCAACCGGAAGATCTTCTCGATCATGGCATCCACACGCCACCATTCGCGCTCGCCTTCATAGAGGCCGTTCACAGCTTGTGTGGCGAGGACGTAAAACACGGGCCACTTGCTCGGCAAGCTGTACTGGTTGTCGGGCAGGCGCACCAGTCGCTCCTTCCACGCGAAACGCGCGCCCAACGAGACGGTGCCGGTGAGGAAGCGGTTGCTGAGCAGCGTCACGCCTTCGGCCACCGGCTCGGCGAGTTGGTAGCCAATGAGGTTCTCGCGATCGTTGCGCTCGGTGCTCAACCACAGCTTCAAGGAACTGCTGGCGCGCCAGGAAAGTTCAGCGCCCACGCGTTCAACACGCTCCATGCGATCCACGTACAGCCAGCGGTAGCTCTCGCTGCTGGTCATGCTATTGCGCATGCCCGGGAAGGCCACGCCGCCGCTTTCCAACACATCCCATTCGTAGTAGACCTTCAGTTCGGGACCTATGCCGGGCTTGGGCTTCAGCACCAGCTCGCCGCCGTACTTGTGGCCTTGGTCCACGAAGCCATAGGCGTAGTAGCCGCCCACCGATGCGTAGCGCGTGAGCTTGTCGTTGGTGTTGATGCCTGCACCGAGCCGGATACCCTCGTAGGCGTTGTAGCGCAGGAGGCGATCCAATCGAACGTCGATGGGCCCCACGGGCATGCGACCCGTGGTGAGGCGCGTGAACCATTTCAACTTGGTCTCGATATTCTCCGCTTCGCTGATGCTGTCTATGGTGTGGTAGGTGCGCAGCTCCTTACCGCTAAGCGAATCGGTGCGCAGTCCGTTCCAAAAGGCTTCGTCGCGGCGTGCGGCCATGCGTTCCATCACCAGTTCGGGGCCGCGCACTTCCTTGCGCTCAATGGGCACGTCCACTTCAATGTCCTTCAGGTAGATGCGGCCAATGCCCATCATCTTCATGCTGTTCACCTGCATGAAGTCGAGGAAGTAGGTGGTGTTGAGCTGCACGGGGAACCAGAAGCCCTGCACCTTGGCGAACTGCTGTTGCAGCTTGATCCCCGTTCCGCCATCGCGTTCCACCGGTTCGGCGATCACGTTCTGCAAGGCATAGCCATCGGTGTTCACCCACAGCACGCCTTTGAGCGCATCGAACTTGCGGCCCCTGCGCGGCCGATAGCTAACCACGAACACCGTGTCGGCACCTTGATACAGCGTGTCCTCCAGAATGAAGAGGTATCGGTCGGTGGTGTTGGGGCCTATGGGACCGAGGTAGCTTTTCTCGCTGATGCCGATCTGCGGTGCGTAAGCGCTGAAGGTCTTGGTGCTTGCAGCGAGCGCGAGCAACGAAGGGTCCTTCAGCCCGCTCACGCGCATGGCCAGCACTTCCTCTTTCTCCGCTGCTGGTGGAATGAAGCTCTTGCGCGTAGCGCTCTCGATCAGCAGCAAGTGCTGCTTGTCCAGAAAGTCGATCGCGTCCTTGTCGCTGCTGTCCAATGCTGCCATGCGCGTGCTATCGCCCAGCATGGCACTGTCCACCGCTGCGGTGAAGATGGTCTTGCCATAGCTGGTGTAGCGGTGCGCGCGTTCGCGCATGTTGTCGTTCTGCTTGCGGTGGGCGTAAACGCGGGCAATGATCCGGTGCGCAGGGTTCTCGCCGGGAAGGATCTCCACTTCGCGCAGCTCCAACGCCGTGCGGTGCATGCGCACAAGGCCGGTGGCCGCATCGCTCACGGTGAGTTCCAATGGCGAGTAGCCCACGTAGCTCAACCGCAGAACTACGGGCAGTGCGGGCACGTTGAGGTTGAAGCGGCCATCGATGTCGGTGGTGGTGCCCTCACGCACTTCGGCTTGCACAATGTTGACGAAGGCGAGCGGCTCCAGCGTGCGATCATCCACCACGCGGCCGTGCACGCTCACTTGCGCGCGTGCACCGAACGCAACAACGGCGAACACAAGAACGGTGAGCGAACGATGCATACGAGGGGCGTACCTGCGTGGGACGTACGGTGCTGGCCGAAAGTAACTGGGGAGGTGGACAGGGGGCCGAACGGACAGGAGCGTAGAATGAAAAATGGAGAATAGAAGAAGGGTGCACAGAAGAATAGCACACAGCCAATACCAGGAGCAGTGCATGCGTTGTTGTTGCATGAAGCGCTTTGCCCTGTTGCTGATGTTGATCGCGGTGCTCGCCTCCTGCGCCGGCAGCAACGCAAGCGTGCGTAAGTGCGATGGCAGGCGCGGTACACGGGTGCCGATGGGCGTGCTATAGCGAGCAGCCACGACTTAACACGCCGATCCACTGGATCGCCGACCTTGGTGCTCCCAAACCAAGCTCCCATGGCAGCACGCTACGCATTGCTTCCGCTTATTGCCGTTCCGTTCCTCTTGCACGCGCAATGGGAAACGCTCGCCGATGCACCCGTTGACCTCACCTTTCCCGTGGTGGTTGAAGTGAACGGCAACATACACGTCATGGGCGGTGGTGGCGATGGCGGTGCCAGCGCGGTGCACATGCGGTACCAACCAGATATCGGTATGTGGGACACCCGCGCCGATGTGCCCTACCTGGCGCAACAACCTTGCGGCGCCGTGGTGGACGGGAAGATCCACTACTGCGCGGGCGGCTACCCCAACAGCGGCACACCGCTGGCCGATCACTATATGTACGATCCCGCCACCGATAGCTGGAGCGCAGCGGCCGATCTCCCCTTCCCCACGGCGATCAACGAAGCGGCGGCGATCAACGGCAAATTCTATGTACTCACCGGCCAACCCGACAAGCAGTTGTGCCAGAGCTATGATCCCGCCACCGATCAGTGGACCGCGCACGCTTCACTCCCCGACCTCAATTTCTGGTACGGCGCAGTGCTCGCGCACAACAACACCATCTACCGTTTTGGCGGTGGCAGTTACGCGGCGCCGGTGAACCTGGCGCACGTGTACAATGTGGCCAACGATAACTGGACCGCATTGCCCGCGCTGCCCATGCAACTGCACGCGGTGGCCGGTGCCAACATCGGCGATTCGCTCATCTGCCTCGCCGGTGGCTTCCTTTCCTTCGCGTACCGCGATGAGGTGTGGCTGTACCGGCCCAGCACGCAGGAGTACCTGCCGCAAGCCCCCTTGCCCGCAGGCCGCAGCTACCATGGCATGGTGAGCGCAGGCGGCTGCGTGTATGTGATGGGTGGCAGCAACGATGTGTTCCCGCAATTGGGCGTGAGCCTCATTCGCAATTGCTCAATTGGTGTGGGCATTGCCGAAGCCAGTGCATGGCGACCCTATATCGCGCGCATCACACCCAGCTCCTTCGAATTACAAATGCCCGCAGGTGGCCACGGCGCCGATGCGCTGCAACTTATCGATGCGCAAGGACGGATCGTGGCGACACGATCGCTCGCATCGGGGGTGGTAGTGATCGATGGTGACGAGATCGCTGCGGGTTGCTACACGGCGGTGATCACCTTGAAAGGGAAGAGGTGGTTGGAGAGGTGGAATGCGGAGTAGAACCTTCGATGCAAAGGGTCCACGAAGACGCGAGGTCTACGGTTCCGTGCTGTACTGATGAACATTTCGGGGGAGGGCCCCGGGGGCGGCGAACGTGTGGAGGCTTAGCGGTTCACCTCGCATGTCTCCCATTCTTGTCCACCACGGAGCCTATCGCCCGCCCCCTTTCGTTACTTGGTCTCATGAAAGCGCCGCTCTTCGCCGTCCTTGTTCTGGCAATCGCGCCAGCAAGCGCCCAACTCATCAACGGTAGTTTCGAGGACAGCAACGGCTTTAGTCTGGCCGGTTGGGAATGGACCTGCGAGACACCCACGGGCGGCAACAATGTGCCTGCGGGCACCGGCCAGTGGAGCGTGCGCAAGAACATAGGCAGCCCTGATTGTTCGCCCAGCTACCTGTACCAACGCATACCCTTTGCGCAGAGCGGTGACTATTGGCGTGTGGGCGGCTGGGTGCGTGCAGATGAAGTGGGCTGGGATGCCCTGCCGCGCATGGGCTTTGCCAGCGTGAACGGCGGCACCTTTACTACACAGAGCTGGATCGGTAGCCCGGCAGTGGTGTGGAACTATTGCTGGATCACCGACACGGTTTACGCCAGCGCGACAGATACGGCCGTGGTGCTGCTTACGTGCGGCAGCAGTTTCATGGGTGCGGGTTGGTACGATGGGATCGAGCTGGAACCGCTGATCCCCACCCGCATCGGCGAGCGAACAGTACATCTGCATACATACTTGGATGAAGAAGGAGGACTACATGTGAGTGCGGGTGAACACAGTATCACGGGCGCACAACTGATCGATCCTGCGGGCCGCATGTTGCTTGCCATCGGTCGCAGTGCCGGCCAAAGTCCCGTGCTGCGCACAGAGATGCTCCCGACCGGGATCTACTTGGTGCGCGTGGAGACTGATGCAGGGGCTACGGTCACGCGCTTCTTCAAACCTTGATAGGGCCTAACGCGGATTTGTGGTGAGCCCCGATAGCGCTGACCCGCTCACGGGCAACTGATCCTGCCCATCGGCGTCCTCGCTTAGGGATGGCCTACTTTTCACTCGTGACCAACCTTTAACAATGTTGAACGCGATCGCGCGCGCAGGTATGATCGGGTTGCTGGTGTTCGGCTTTTGCTCGAAGGGATATGGTCAAACGAACATCATCCCCTTCACCAGCGGGGCCATACCGCCGTGCGACACCAGCACCTTCACTGCGAACGTGAGCGGCATTGGCACCTTGTACCCACCTGGGAGCGGCTGGTGGCAGTTCTCACTAACCGGGTTGCTGATCAACATCACCACCACCCACCCGGAGACGATGAGCATTTCGCTCACTTCGCCAGAGGGCACCACCCTGCTGCTTTCGGCATTCAACGGCGCCGGTGGCCAGAACTACACCAATACCAATTTCATCAACGGCGGCTGGCAGAACATCACTACCGGTGCTGCACCCTTCAATGGGTATTGGATCCCGGAAGGCGGCCAGTTGGACGTGTTCGATTACGAGAACGCTGATGGCATATGGACGATAACGGTGATCGACACGGCCTGCAGCAACAACGGCCCCGGCCCCGGCGGCACATGGAGCCCCGGCTGGTTCGATGGCAGCAGCAACAACGGCGGTTTCGCGATCGCCTTCAACGGCCCACCACCCTGCTGGGGCGGTATACCGAGTATGACGGACTACATCTGCCCCGGTGAGAGCGTGGACATATTCGGCTTCTACATCGGTTCAGGGTACAGCATCACCGTGTCGGATTGGAACGGCGGCCCGCCCGACCCCAGCGCAGTGACCACACCGGGCACCTATTACGTGGAGGCCTATGACATGTGGCAGGGCTGCGTGTATGGCGCCACCTACGACCTGATCGCATCGCCACAGATCACCTTGGGACCCGATCAAGTGGTGAACACCTGCGCTGGTTCACCACCCTCCAACCTCTATGTCCTCTTCGATGTCACCGGCGCCTCTACAACGGATTGGTGGCTGGATGGCAGCCCGATCGCTGTCAACGCATCCTTCTCGGCAACCATTCCGGGCACCTACCAGGTGGTGGCCACCAATGCGGGTGCTTGCAACGACACGGCCTACGCCGTGCTCGTGGTTGCCAATGATCAGTTCCTGGGACCCGATCAAGCAGCCAGTGTGTGCCAGGGTGGTATCACCGATGTAGCGGCGCTGATCGTAGCACCGGGCATCACACCCACATGGACCTTCAACGGAAGTCCAATAGCCGCGCCCACGGCGGTGGACGTTGCAGGCTTGTACACCGCATCATACACATCACCCTTGGGCTGCACTGACCAAGTTGAGGTGACCCTTGCTGTAGAACCGTTGCCGACATTGGGTGCAGACCAAGCCGTGGATCTATGCGATAATGCCACGATCGACCTCGACGCGCTCTACACCACTAGCGGATTTGTGCCAACGTGGACGATCGCGGGTGCGCTGGTAACGGATCCCACAGCTGCAAGCGGTGCTGGCACATACAGTTTGGTGGTCACGAGCGCATCAGGTTGTGCCGATACGGCCAATGTGGTGGTGAACGGGATCACGAGCCCCATGCTTGGTGGCGACATGGCCGCGCAGGTCTGCTCCGGATCCACTGTTGACCTCAACAGCTACTTCACCACTACCGGCTTGAGCACTGCATGGACGAACGCGGGGAATAACGTGCCCGATGCTACGACCGTAGGCACACCCGGTATGTACACACTGATCGCTACGCACGTGAACATGTGCAGCGATACCGCAGAGGTGAACCTCGCGCTGGCGATCACACCCGCCTTGGGCAACGATCAATCCATTGCTGCGTGCGATGGCGAAGTGGTGAACCTCACCGCGTTGTACAACGGCGGCACCAACACCCTTGCTTGGACCATAACAGGGGCGCCTGTGGCCGATGCAACTGCCATTACTACTGCGGGTAACTACACGGTTACCGCCACCAGTGCTGCGGGTTGCAGTGATGATGCCATGGTCACGCTCAGCTTCGATCCTTCGCCAGCATTGGGCAGTGATCAAACCGCAGCGATCTGTGCGGGTGCGGCATTCGACCTTACTGCGCTGTACACCACCACCGGCCTCGCACCCACATGGAGCGTGGGCGGCAGCGCATTGGCAGATCCCACAGCGGTGAACACAGCAGGCAACTACCAGTTGGTGGTGACGAACAATTTCGGTTGCGCCGATGACGCCCTCGTGTCGCTCGCAGTGAACGCCAACCCTGCGCTCGGCGCCGATCAGTTCTTCACCCTGTGCCCATGGCAAACAGTGGATCTCGGCACCGTGTTCCCGATTGATGGCATGAACGCAACGTACCTGATCAACGGCATTGCAGTGGATGATCCAACAACGGTCGCCGACACCGGCATCTATTCGATCACGGTGATCGATGCCAACGGTTGCACCGATGCGGTCATGGCCACCGTGCTGGCCATGGAATGCTTGTGCGAAGCTGACTTCAGCCACGATGTGCGCTGCATGCAGGACCCCGCACAGTTCACGCTGCTCGCCGATTCGGCGATCGTAAGCGCGAATTGGGACTTCGGCGGCGGTGCCACCAACACGGTGCTGGTGGATCCGCTGGTGCAGTGGCAGACCGAAGGAAGCATGGTGGTTACCCTTCAAGCCACGCTCACTTGCGGCGTTGTGCAAGTGCAGCGCACCATTGAAGTGGTGGACTGCACCGACTCGTGCAGCGTGTGGATCCCCAACGCCTTCACCCCAGACAGCGACGACCGCAACGATGCGTGGACCTGGAACGGCGAATGCATGCCGGAGGATTTCTCCATGCTCATCTTCAACCGCTGGGGCGAACTGATCTTCTCCTCGCAGGATCCGCAGCAGAAGTGGGACGGCACCTATCAGGGCGCAGTGTCGCAGGACGGCGTGTACGTGTACCGCATGGGCTACCGCCTGCCCTACCAGAAGCACAAGGAAGTGGTCGGGCACGTGACGTTGTTGCGGTAGGTGCCTTTGCGCATACGTCAACCTCATCTTGCATTCAACCGAAGTGACATTCCGTACTTCGCGAATGCCTTCACCGCCGTGGCTGCACGAAAGCGCTGGTGATCTCACCCTCACCTTGCACGTACAACCCGGTGCCAAGTGCACCGAAGTGATGGGTGCGCATGGCGATGCGCTGAAGATGCGCTTGGCAGCACCGCCGGTGGATGGCAAAGCCAACGAAGCGTTGATCGCGTTCCTCGCCGACGCCTTTGGTGTGCCACCGAGGCAGGTGCAACTGCTGAGTGGGCATACGGGGCGCAAGAAGCGCGTGCGTGTGCACGCGGCGGTGCACAGGCCCGACGCAGGCTGGTGAGCCCACATGGCTGGGGTCACGCGCGGTGCGGGAGATCGCCGTAGACGCTAATGACGAACGGGCCTCGGCTTGCGCCTCGGCCCGTCCATCCCCCCTTCCCTACCGAAAACCTGGTTCCCAACCAGGACTCTTTGCGGGCCTGCCCGCATTCGTTCTGTCCGCGTCTTGAACAGGCCAGAGGTCTGTACGGATGGCGGACTACTTGCTCAGCACCTTGAACTCGGTGCGTCGGTTGCGTTGGTGTTGGTCGTCGTTGCACTTCTCGCACGCGCAGGTCTCGCTGGGCTTGCTTTCGCCGTAGCCCTTGCTCTTGAGGCGTTCTGCGGCGATGCCTTTACTGATGAGGTAGTCCACGGCGCTCTTCGCACGCTTCTGCGAGAGCGTCATGTTGTAACCGTCCTTACCGCGACAATCGGTATGTGAACTAAGCTCGATGGTCACTGTGGGGTTGTCCACCAGCGTTTGCACCAGCTTGTCCAGTTCCACGGCCGCATCGGGGCGTATGTCCCACTTGTTGTAGTCGTAGAAGATGTTCTCCAAGCGCACCACCTGATCCACCTTCAGCGGGAACAAGCGGAAATCGGTGCGAATGATCGGGTTCGGATTGTTGCGCGTGCTAATGCGGGCGCTCTGTTTGAAGTAGCCCTCCTTGTCGGCCTTCAAGCGGTAATCGCTCTCCTTCTGCAACGGGAAGCGATAGCCGCCCGAGGCATCGGTGGTAACGCGTGCGAGCTCCACGTCCTGCCCATCGGTGAGCACTACGGAGGCCCCTGCGAGCGGCTGATCGGTCTCGCCATTGTACACGGTGCCTTCGGCGAGGTAGTCGTACTTCTCCAGCTCCACCACGATGTTCTCCAGGTCAACATCATCCGTGGCAATGGCCAGTTCGTTCTGGCTGTAGCCGTTGGCAGAGGTGGTGAGCAGGTAGCGCGTGTGGTACTCGGCATCGATCATGAACTTGCCACCGGGCTCGCTCTTCAGTTCATAACGTTTCACGGGGTCACCCTCTTCATCGCGTAGCACGATCAGCGCACCCTCAATGGGCAGGCGCGTGGCCTTATCGATCACAATGCCCGCGAGGTGGATCATCTGCGGACGGATGGTGCAGCCGTAGATATCGTCGCTGCCCTGACCACCAGTGCGATCGCTGGCGAAGAAGCCACTGCTGTCGTTGATCAGAAGCAGGCTATGGTCATTGAAGCGCGTGCTCATGGGATAGCCCAAGTTGAACACGTTGCCCGCACCGGTCTCGCGTATGCGGGTGAAGAAGAGGTCGAGGCCACCGAGGCCGGGCTGCCCGTTGCTCGCGAAGTAGAGCACGCTCTTGCCGTTGATGTACGGGTACATCTCATCGCCGGTAGTGTTCACCTTGGGGCCCATGTTCTGCGGCACACCCCATTGGTTGCCTAGATTGTCGCAGTACCAGATATCCACCCCACCCACACCGCCGGGTCGGTCGCTGGCGAAATAGAGCCGCCTGCCATCGGGGCTCACGCTCGGGTGGCCGGTGTTGCTGTTGGCATCGTTGTGATCGAATGGAATGAGGTTGCCCCACTCCGGCTGACCGAACTCACCCATGATCACATCGGCGAAGTAGATGCCCAGGTTCAGTTCGCCCTGTTCGTCCTTGGTGACGGTGCCATAGAAGTAGTTGTTGCGCGTGAAGTACATGCGCTTGGCCAACGAGTCGTAGCTCATCATGCCATCATGGTAGCGGCTATTGATGTGCTCGCGCATCACCATCGGCTCTTCGGCGGTCTCGCCTTTCAGCAGCGCGGTGTAAAGGTTCAGGAAGGGTTGATCGTCCCATAGGTAGGTGCGTCTGCCGCCGGCGCCTTCGCCGCGTGCACTGCTGAAGAGGAGCAGTTCATCCATCACGCTCATACCCAGGTCGGCCTCGGGGCTGTTGATGGGCAAGGTGCGTATGGTAGCACTGGTGCTGTCCCTCCGCAACCGGTAGAACAGGTTCGGGCTCTTCAAATAGGCCTGCGCACGCGCGTCATCTGGTCGTTCCTTCGCGTACGCTTCGTACTGCTGCAACGCTTCGGTGTATTTGCCCATGGCGCGCAACTGATCGGCGAAACCGAGCACATCCTCCGGTGTGCGACCGGTGGTGATCATCAGTCGGCGGTAGGCGCCTTCGGCCTTGGGCGCATCGCCCATCTTCACATAGGCCTGGGACAAACGCCGCAGGGTGCCCGCGTCGCTCTTGCCTTTGGCATCGAGGTCCTCATAGATGGCGGCCACCTTGGAGTAGTCGAACTGTTCGGAGTAGCGCGCGGCCATCCGTTCCTGGAGTTTCTGCGCACGCGTGGAAGGCAGGCCGATCACCGTGGTGAGCAGCATTACCGCGAGAACGTGGAGGAGATTCGTTCGGGCCGTCATGATCAGAAGTAACGGGGTGAGCGGATGCCTTTCACGGGCTTGCCGAGCATGTAGCCGAGCATGATCTCGTGACTGCCACCGCTGTAGTTGCGCAGCGGCGAAAGGGCGAAGTCGTAAGCGTAGCCTATCGTGAAGTCATTGGTGATGTGGTATTGCGCCAATGCGCTCACGGCATCCTGGTGGCGGTATGCCGCACCCAGCCAGAACTTCTCATAGAAGAGGAAGTTGGCACTGATGTCGAAGCTCACCGGTGCACCCTGTACAGCCTTGATCAATGCCGTAGGCTTGAACTTGTGGTAAACGCCCAGGTCGAAAACGTACCCGCCACTGAGCATCCAGTGCGCCTTCTGGCCGGGATCGCTCACGAAGGCGAGCGAGTCGGTCTCATAGAACTGCGTGTGCAACAACTTGGGTGTGCTGAGGCCCACGTAGTAGCGATCACTGTAGTACATCACGCCGAAGCCGAACTGCGGATCGAGCTTGCTGTTCACGTTCTGCTGGAAGACCTGATCACCCTGCGTCTGTGGATTGAGCTCGGCGAACTTTCCTTGAAATAGGTTGAGGCCGCCCTTGATGCCGAAGGCGAGCTTGGCATCGCCCATGAAGATGCGGTAGGCCACATCGGCCATGAAGCCGTACTGCGTCACGGGCCCGTGCGCATCGCGCATGATGGTGCCACCGATGCAGAGGCTCTCGTTGAGGATGGGGCTGTGGGCGGTGAGGGTTTGTGTGGTGGGCGCCCCCTCGAAGCCCACCCACTGGTGGCGTGTAAGGGCCTTGAGGCTAAGGCGATCGCTGCTGCCCGCGTAGGCAGGATTGATCGCCAGCAGGTTGAACATGTACTGTGTGTACTGCGGATCCTGCTGGGCGAAGAGCGCGGTGCCCAGGAACAGCGCGAGCGCCGTTCCCATCCATCGTTTTGCTTTTCTGAGCTTCATCGTTTCGTTGTTGGGGCCGATGTTCATCGGTCCGTACTCTTCTTATTAGCGGCGCAGGTATATGTAGCCGGTGTATGGGTCGGCATCATTCCCCAGGTCCAGGATGTAGTAGTAGGTGCTCTCGGGCAGTCCTTCCTTGAAGGCCGATCCGAACTGGCTGGTGCCGTCCCACTGGTTGGTGTAAGGTGTAGCCTCGTACACCTTGTTGCCCCAGCGGTTGAAGACGGTGAACTTGTTGTCCGGATAGCTCTCGATGTTGGTGATCACGAAGAGATCGTTGACACCATCGAGGTTCGGCGAGAACGCATCGGGGATGTTGATCGTGAGGCAGTCCTTGATCGTGATCAGCATGGTGTCCGCGCTCGCAGGGCAGGGTCCGTTGGTCACCGTCCACACAAAGGCGTAGTAGGTCTGCGGCAGTTGGATCAACGGCATTCCTGTGACCTCCGAATTGGGATCGCCCGGCGAGGTGATCTGTGCATTGCCTCCGCTCGGGTTGATCACGCTCCACACGCCGGTGGCGGTAGTTGTCGCCACAGGCACCGCATTCAACATGCTGGTCGTGATGTCCTGACAGAAGAGCTGGTCATCGCCTGCATCGGCGGGCGGCTCATTGCTGTCGAACACAGCTATGGTGACCTGATCGGTGCTGGTGCCGCATTCGCCGTTGTCCACCGTCCACTCGAACACGTTGGTGCCGATGCCCAGGTTGGTAATGAGAGTGAACGGGTCACTTGCGTCAGCGATGGTGCCTTGTCCGCTGACAACGCTCCACGATCCAGTTGCAGGTGCCGCGGCCGCGCTCGCGAGCATGGTCACCGCACCTTGCACTGGCGAGCAGTACTGCTGATCGGGACCGGCCGCCGCGTCAGGGGCCTGGCCATCGAAGACCTGTATGTTCACCTCGTCGCTGGTGGTGCCGCACGCGCCATTGTCGATCACCCATTGCAGCACATAGGTGCCCACGGTGAGGCCACTGAGCGTTGCGTTCGGATCATTGCTGTTGCTGATCGTCGCTGAGCCGCTCACGAACACCCATGTGCCCACTGCCGGGAAGTTGGCTGTGTTGCCACTGAGCTGCACCGTGCTGGTGGGTGTGCACAATTCCTTGTCCGGACCAGCATTGGCCGCAGGCTGCGTGGCGTCGAACACGGTGATCGTCACCTGGTCGTTGGTGCTTCCGCAAGGCCCGTTGTCTATGGTCCATTGGAATGTGTTGGTGCCGATCGACAAGCCGTTCACACCCGCAGTGGGGTTGGTGTCATCGCTGAACACACCCGTGCCGGTGATCACCGTCCATAAGCCCGTGGCCGGGAAGGTGACCGCATTGCCCACGAGGTTGGCGCTCGTAGCAGGCGTGCACAACTCCTGATCGCTTCCGGCCGCCGCGCCTTCGCTCTGGCCATCGAAGATGAAGACGCTGATCGTGTCGCTCGAAGTTCCGCATGCGCCGTTGTCGATCGTCCATAGGAAATCATGCTGGCCCACGTTCAACCCGAAGACCGCGGTATTGGGATCGTTCGCATCGGCGAGCGTGCCACTGCTGTTGATGATCGTCCATGTGCCGACCGCCGGGAAGACTGGATCGTTGGCGATCAGCACCGCGCTGTTCGTTGGCGTGCACCAGCTGATATCGCTCCCCGCTTGTGCATCGGGTGCGTTGGGGTCGAACACATCAACCTGCACGGTATCGCGACTGGGAGGCCCGAGGCCGCACTGTCCATTGTAGATCTCCCACACGAACTGGTAGGATCCCACGATCAGATCGGTGATCGAAGTAGCCGGGTCGTTGATCGACGTGATCGCGGCGGTGTTCGGTCCCAGCACTTGTGTCCATGTACCCACGCCGGGGATCTCGGGAATGTTGCCGGCCATGGTGGTCTGGATATCGCCGCAGAGTTCCTGATCCGGTCCTGCTGTTGCCACAGGCGCCAGCGGGTTGTAGATCAACACGTTCACCGTGTCGGTGAGGATCCCGTTATTGGGACAGGGATCCCACTCCAGCGTCCAAACGAAGGTGTTCGTACCCTGCGCCATGCCTGTCACATGCGTAGTGGGGTCGTTCACATCATCGAACGCACCTGCGCCGGCGATCACCGTCCATGTGCCTTCAGCAGGCGCTGGTGGCATCACGCCTTGCAGGTCGATCTCCACTACGGGCAGGCAACTTTCCAGATCAGGGCCTGCGTTCGCTGCGGCGGTGGTGTCATCGTAGAGGATCACCGTCACTTCATCCAAGCTTGTTCCGCAAGGGCCGTTGTACACGCTCCATTGGAAGGTGTTGACGCCGATGGCGAGGGTCTCGAACAAGGTGAGTGGATCGTTCGCGTTCACTGGCACACCGGTACCCACCAGCGTGGTCCACGTGCCTTGCGCTGGGAAGATCAGTGAACTGCCGGCCATGAAGACACTGTCCTGCGGCACGCATAGTTCCTGATCCAGGCCAGCGTTCGCTGTAGGGTTCTGCGGGTCGAAGACGAAGAGGCTCACGCTATCCTCGGTGGTCACGCACACACCGCTGGTGATGGTCCAGAGGAAGATGTTCTCCCCGATGCTGAGGTTGGTGACATCGGTGGTGGGCGAAGCAGGATCGGCGATGGTGCCGGTGCCTGCGACAAGTGTCCACGAACCGATCGCAGCACCAATAGGTGTGTTGCCGCTGATGGTCGCGCTGGTGTCGGGGTAGCAGAACTCCTGATCAAGCCCCGCATCGGCAGCCGGTGCTTGGGCATCGAAGAGCGTGATGTCCACGATATCGCTCGTGAGGCTGTTCGCGCAGCTGCCATTGTAAACCTGCCACTGGAACTGGTTCACGCCGATGGCGAGGTTCGTGATCTGCGTGTTCGGGTCGTTGGGATCGGCGATGTCCCCAGCGCCGCTCAACAGCGTCCACGTGCCCTGCGCGGGAAAGATCACCGCACTGCCGGCCATGATCGCGCTGGTCTCCGGCGTGCACACTTGCTGGTCAGCGCCAGCATCGGCATCGAGGTTGTTGGCATCGAAGACGAGGATCGTCACCACGTCGGTGGTGAGCGTGTTGGCGCAAGGGCCGTTGCTCACCGTCCATTGGAAGATGTGTTCGCCAACAGGTAGATCCGTGACGGACGCGGTGGGATCCGCGGGATCCACGATGGTGCCGCTACCGCTAACCAGTTGCCAAGATCCAGTTGCGGGGAAGATGATCGCGCTGCCTTGCAAGTTGGTGCTCGTAGTAGTGCCGGTCGGTGTGCACAGCTCTTGATCCACACCGGCATCTGCGATCGGGTTCGCATCATCATATAGCATGATCACCGCCTGACTGCTGGAGATGCCGGGTGCACATGCTCCATTGTCCACCGTCCATTCAACAATGTTCGTTCCCACACCCAGGCCAGTGATGGTGGTGTTGGGGTTGTTCACATCGGTAACAATGCCTGGGCCGCTTATCACCGTCCACGTTCCCACCGCTGGGAAGGTGATGGCGCTGCCCGAGAGGATCGCCGTGGTGCCCTCACTATCACATAGGTCCTGGTCGGCACCAGCATCGGCTATTGGGTCTCCGTCAAAGAAGATGTCGATGATCACTTGATCGGTGGTGATACCATTGGCGCAGGGGCCATTGTCCACCGTCCACGCGAACACGCTTTGGCCGATCACCAGGTCGAAGACAACGGTGTTCGGATCGTTGGGGTTGGCGATGGTGCCAGTGCCGCTCACTAAAGTCCAGGTGCCCACTGCGGGGAATATGACGGCACTACCGGCGAGTGTGGTACTCGTCACGTTCGGCGTACACAGTTCCTGATCGGGACCTGCGTTCGCATCGAGGTTCACGTCGCTGAAAACGAAGATGCTCACGAGGTCGAAGCTGCCCGTGGTCTCACAGGGGCCGTTGTCCATCATCCACATGAACACGTTCTCGCCCACCGGCAGGTTCGATACCAGTGTGTTGGGATCGTTCGCATCCGCGATGTCGCCTCCACCGCTCACCAAGGTCCATGTGCCGAATGCGGGGAAGGTGGCGGCGTTGCCTTGAAGGTTGGTACTTGTCGTGGGCGTGCAGAGGCTTTGATCCGATCCTGCATTCGCCCCGGGGTTGTTGATATCGTAGAGGAAGATGCTCACGGCATCGCTGGTGGTGCCGTTGGCGCAAGGACCGTTGTTCACCGTCCACGTTAAGGTGTTCTGGCCTACAGCAAGATCAGTAACGGTGGTTGTGGGCGATGTGGGATCGGTGATCGTCCCCTGCCCTGCCGTCAATGTCCACAGGCCTGTTGCCGGGAAGGTGGGTGCGTTGCCGAAGAGCGTGGTGCTCGTGGTTGGCGTGCACAGGTCCTGGTCCTGTCCGGCATCGGCATCGGCGTTCGCATCGTCGAAGACGAAGATGCTCACCTGATCGGTGGTGGGTGCGTTGCACGGCCCGTTGCTCACGGTCCACTCGAAGATGTTCTCGCCGATCTGCAATCCCGTTACACCGCTCGTTGGCGATGTGGGATCGGTGATGGAGCCTTGCCCGCCAACCAGGGTCCATACGCCGCTTGCAGGGAAGATCACGTTGCTCCCTGCAAAGGTTGTGCTTGTGTTTGGTGTGCACAGTTGCTGATCGGGACCGGCGTTGGCCACGGGGTTGAACTGATCGTACACGCGGATCGTAACATTGTCGTTG
Organism: Flavobacteriales bacterium; assembly: GCA_046595075.1. Lineage (GTDB taxonomy): Bacteria > Bacteroidota > Bacteroidia > Flavobacteriales_F > PHOS-HE28 > PHOS-HE28. The sequence continues at coordinate 18,335 of JBKJPT010000169.1, read as the reverse complement.
GTACTTCCGCAAGGCCCGTTACTGATGGTCCACTGGAAGATGTGCTCACCAACTGGAAGGCCCGTGATGGTCGTGTTCGGATCCGCGGGATCCGTGATGTTTCCCAAGCCTTGGATCTGGAACCAGAATCCATCCGCAGGGAATATGGGCGCGTTGCCCGCCATGGTCACGGTGCTCTGCGGTGTGCAGATCTCCTGGTCGGGGCCCGCATCTGCAGCGGCTTGCGTGTTGTCGAAGACGAAGATGCTCACGAGGTCGGTGGTGAGCGGGTTGGCACAAGGGCCGTTGCTCACCGTCCACTGGAATACATTCTCACCAATGCTCAGTCCGGTGACGAAGGAGTTCGGCAGGTTCGGGTTGGTGGGAGTGCCCGTACCGCTCACCAATGTCCACGTGCCTACAGCAGGGCTGATCACGTTGCTGCCTTGCAAGGTGGTGGTGCTCGCAGGTGCGCATAGCTCTTGATCGTTGCCCGCGTTGGCGATCGGGTTCAGCGCGTTGAACACGCGGATCGTGATCTCGTCCGAAGTGTTACCGCAAGGTCCGTTGCTGATCGTCCACGCGTAGGTGTGGGTGCCCACTGGTAGTCCGGTGATCGTGGTGTTGGGGTTGTTGATGCTGGCGATCGTTCCGCCGGCACCACCGGTGAGCGACCATGTGCCCACACCCGGCGCGCTGGCGCTGTTGGCCGCCATGCTCACACTACTGGTGGGCGTACAGATGTCCACATCGGGGCCCGCGTTCGCAATTGCTGCGGTGTTGTCGAACACGGTGATAGATACTTGGTCGGTGGTGATGCCGTTGGGGCACGGGCCGTTGTTCACCTGCCACTGGAACACGTTGACACCAACGGCCAAACCGCTGATCCCCGTGGTGGGGGTGTTCGGACTTGCGATCGTGCCGCTGCCGCTGATCAATGTCCATGTGCCCACAGCGGGTATGGTGAGCGAACTGCCCGTGAGCGTAGCGCTCGTAGTGGGGGTGCAGATCTGTTGATCAGGTCCAGCGTTCGCCACCGGGTTGTTAGGGGCGTACACGAACACGCTCATCACATCGCTCGTGATACCGCATGCACCGTTGTTGATGCTCCAGCGTAGGATGTTAACCCCGATGCTGAGACCCGTGACGGTTGTGGTAGCGCTTGCCGCGTTGGCGAAGATCGCCGTGCCCTGCACCACGCTCCATGATCCCGTGGCCACGCCTATGGGTGCGTTAGCGCCCATGGTGATGGCGGTGCTAGTGCCGCATATGTTCTGATCCGGCCCCGCATTGGCCGCTTGCGCGTTACCGTCAGCGAGGGTGATCGTCACTTGATCGCTCGTCACGGGGTTGGGGCAAATACCATTGGTCACCGTCCAAGTGAACTGGCTCACTCCCACTTGAATACCCGTGATCGTCGTGAGCGGATCGCCGGGGTTGGTGATCGTAGCCAGCGGACCTGAAGACTGCGTCCATACGCCCGATGCGGGGAAGGTGACCACACTACCGTTCATCGCAGTGCTAGTGACCGGTGTGCAGAAGCTCTGATCGACACCGGCGTTCGCAGGCGGGTTGTTCGGATCGTAGATGAAGATGCTCATCTGGTCCGTGGTGATCCCCGTGCAGGGTCCGTTGTCCACGCTCCACTGGAAGATGTTCTGCCCAACAGCAAGACCGGTAACGGCCGTAGTGGGGCTCGTGGGAGTCACGATGGTGCCCGTGCCACTCACCAGGATCCAAGAACCTGTTGCGGGGTTTGTGAGCGAGCTGCCCACCATGGTGGTGCTCCCGTTGGTGGTACACAGTGATTGATCCGGGCCTGCGTTCGCCAGCGGGTTGCTGAAGTCGAACACGCGCACGGTCACATCATCGCTCGTGATACCGTTCACACAAGGGCCGTTGTCCACAGTCCAGCGGAACACGTGCGTACCCACCGGCAGGTTGTTGATCTGCGTGGTGGGACTGTTCACGTCCACGATGTTGATGGCGCCCGGTGCGCTCACGATGGCCCATGTGCCGATCGCCGGTGATGTTACCGTGCTGGCGTTCATGAACACCAGGTTCGGCGCTACCGGTACACAGATGTCCTGATCCACACCCGCGTTGGCAATGGGGTCGTTCGGATCGTAGTTCAGGATCGTCACGTCATCGTTCGAGCTGCCGCACGGGCCGTTGTTCACCGTCCAGCGCAGTACTACGGTACCCGTGGAAAGGCCGGTGATGGCCGTGTTGGCGCTGTTGGCATTGCCGATGGTCGCTGTGCCGCTCACAACCGTCCACGTACCTACTGCTGGTGCAGCAACAGCGTTGCCCGCCATCACCGTGCTCGTTACCCCGCACAGGGCTTGATCAGGACCTGCGTTCGCAATGGCCGTTGCCGGATCGAAGAGCGTGATGTTCACGTCATCGCTGGTGATCGCACCGGGGCATGGGCCATTGTTGATGGTCCAGCGGTAGGTGTTCACACCCAGGCTCATGGCCGTTACCGTGGTGGTGGGACTTGCTGCGTTCGCGAAGGTGCCCGTGCCGGCGATCACGGTCCATGTGCCGCTGGCAGGTGCAGTAGCTGCATTGCCAGCGAGTGTTACGCTGGCAACCGGTGCGCACAGGTTCTGGTCTGCGCCTGCACTTGCTGCCGCGGCGCTGCGATCGAAGACGCGGATCGTGATATCATCCGTGGTGGTCGGCGGCGTGCAGGGTCCGTTGCTCACGGTCCACCTGAGTATGTATGTACCCACCGCGAGGTTGGTCACAGTGGTGTTGGCGCTCGCTGGTGTGGTGATGATCGCACCGGCGGGACCGCTTATGATGGTCCATGCCCCCGTTGCTGGCGCAGTGGCCGCCGTGGCCGCGAGCGTGGTACTTGCAAGCCCCGTTACACCTACCGAACACAAGTTCTGATCAGGACCGGCAGCAGCGGGCGCGGTTGCCGCATCGAAGCGCACGATCGACACCTGACCGGAGGTGATCCCGTTCGCGCACGGTCCATTGTTCAGCGTCCATCGGAAGGTATTGGTACCGATCGATAAGCCGCTCACCGCGCTGGTGGGGCTGTTCGCATTGGCGAAGGTGCCACTGCCGCTCACCACGGTCCATACACCGGTGGCGGGTGCCAGCGGCGTGTTGCCCGCGAGGGTGGCGCTTGAACTGCATACCTGCTGGTTCGGTCCTGCGTTCGCGTTGGGGCTCGCTGGATTGTAAGTGGTTACACTGATGCTGTCCTGCGTGAACGGAGGAACGCAGGGACCATTATAGATGGTCCATACGAAAGTGTTCACCCCGAAACCGAGGCCGGTAATAACCGTGTTCCGGTTGTTCGGATTAGCGAACGTTCCTGAACCAGCGACCAGCGTCCATGTTCCGTTGGCCGGCGAAGCGTTCATGGTAACGCTTGCCAGTGTGCCGCAGGTGAACTGGTCCACTCCAGCGTTAGCGGCAGGCTGCGCATAATCGAACAACATGATGGTCACCGTGTTGCTCGTCGGCGATCCACAGGGACCATTGTTGATCTGCCAGCGGAAAATATTCTGGCCGATCGACAATCCATTGACCACCGCGTTCGGGTTGTTCGGCTGAGCGATCGTGCCGGTACCGCTCACCAAGGACCACGTACCCACCGCGGGGAACACGGCCACGTTACCTGCCAAAGTGGTAGAAGTGCTGGGTGTACACAGCATCTGGCCGGGACCAGCGTTCGCTGCCGCTTGTGCGGGGTTGTAGCTGGTGATCACCACATCGTCGCTGGTGCTTCCGCAGGTGCCGTAGTTCACCGTCCACCTATACGTATTGGTGCCCAGGGCCATGCCGCTCACCGCCGTGGTGGGGCTGTTGGCATTGGCGAAGGTTCCCGCGCCGTTCACCACGGTCCATGTGCCGGTTACCGGCCACGGTAACAGGCCAGCAAGTGTTGTACTACTTCCGCACACGTTCTGATCAGGCCCTGCATTACTGGGTGTGAACGGCGGTGTCACTTGCACAGCGAATCCGAAGTTGTTCACGCCATTGAGCACACAAGCATCGTCCTGCACGTTCACCGCAAAGAGGTTCTGGCCGATGTCGGACACGGTGGGTGTCCAGCAGAAGGTGCCCACGGGCAAGTTGCCCGCGGTAGTGGTGAACGTGGCGCCGGGTATGCCGTTGTTCCACGTCATGGTCACCACCTGCCCAGCATCGGCATCGGCGCTGTTCACCGTGAAACAGAGGGGCACGTTGGCACAGGTGGTATAGGTGTACTGGTTGGTGCCGTTCACCCCCGTTACTTGCGGCAGGTTATTGCTACAGGCGATGATCGCGAACTGCACATCACGGATATACTCCCCGATCTGCACACCGTTGCGCCACTCGCGCACACGTACGGTGACCACCGCGAACTGCTGTATGCTGGGCACGAAGGTGATCGTACCCGTGGTGGGGTTGATCTGCACCGCGTCGGCACCACCGTTGGTGATGATGGGTTGCAGTGCGGTGTAGCCCGCGTTGTAAGGGATATTAGCGCCGTTGGCACCTAGGGCGTTCACGAGTGCGAAGGAGAGCGAGTCACCGTCCACGTCGTTGAAGCCGTGGTTGTAGCTCACCGTACCACCCGCACAAGAGAAAGGTGTAGGTGTGTTCAGGTAAGTGGGCGAGTTGTTGCACTGGGCCAGTGTCTGGTTCAGGCGTGCATACAGATATAGGTTCCGGTTGCCGGGGTTGTTCAGTGAGGTGATCGCATTGTTGCGGCAACAGAGGTCCCAATCGATGATCCAGTCGATGCCACAGGCGGCGTAAGCGGTGAGATCCACCACCGCGCTGTATCGGTACCGTTGTATGCCGTAGGTACCGCTTGAACTGTTGCATCGGTCAGTGGCTGAGGCGCAGATCGGCGTCACCAGGTCCACACCATCCAGGCTGAAGCAGGGGTTGAGCGTGGCGCCGCATCCTGTGCTGCGCAAGCGGAATTGACGTCCGTTGCTGCAATTGGTGGGCGCGTCAACGCCGTTGCAATCGCGGTAGAAGTTGAGGTGCACCCGATAGATGCCGTTGCCGATGCACTCATAGGTGAGCTCACCACCCATGGCGTGGGTGGCGCGTGCTTCACCTTGCCAGAGCAGCAGCGCCGCTATGGCGGGGAGCAGGGTGCGAAGGGACTTCAACAGGGTGGCGCCCGCTTTGCGGGCCGCGATCAAAAGGCGTGCATGTTCCGTCATGTACCGGCCGGCTTGTAAGGCACCCCTCCAATCCTTGCACGCAGATCCTCTATGGTCTACGCTCAACTTCGGAAGGGTACCGGACAAACCTAGACGCGCCTCCTCGCGTGCGTGATCGTGCAGGTGTTCACTTGTCAACACGCGCGTGTGGGACGGTGGCGCGTTCGATCGCTTCCGCGATCACAAGCCTCAGTGCATCGGTGCAGCAACGGTGTCCGCTCGCGATGTGGCGTTCACCAGATCCAGGATAGCGTCACGCACGCGCTCGCGATGGTTCCACAGTATGAAGTGATCGCCACTACCCATGGTATCCACCATCAGATCATCCACGTTCACGAGATGCGCGCGCGCGAACGCCGCATTGCCGAATGGCACCAATCCATCATCGCGCGCATGAAGGATGCGCACCGGGCATGTGATGCGCGGCCAGCGCGGCACCATCTTCTGCAACTCGTATCGCAGCGTCATGATCTCGTGGTTGCTTACCCACAACGGGCGTGGCACAAACCAACCCAGCGGTGCACGATCAATGATCGACTGCCACCACGGATCGGGTTCCAGATCGGGATCCACCGAACCGGCCACGATCACAAGGCCCGCCACTTGATCGGGGTGATCCATGGCGAAACGTACTATGAGCGGCCCACCGAGCGAGTGCCCCACGAGGATCGCCTTGCGCCCCGGAGCGGCTTGGTCCAAGACCGCCTTCAGATCCATAGCCTGCGCAATAAGCGAAGGTTCGGGCTTGCCATAGCCGCTGTACCCGAAGCCTGGACGATCCACCGCAATGAAGCGCACACGTCGCATCAGCATGGTATCGGCGAGGTAGTCCATATAGTTGTCGGCCGAGCCGGGTGAGCCATGCACGCCCAACACCACCGGCAAACCGTCCGGTGCTGCGATCGTGACCGCGTGCATGGAGCGACCCGTTGTGCTGATCGCATGGATGTGTTCCACGGATGCGAACTGTCCTTTCGCTGCGAGGTCCTCCGGCCATTGCTTCGCGCTGGTGCGCATGCTGAGGCAGCCAGATTGCAGCAGAACCAGCCAGAGCAACAACAGAACGGCCATGGACCTCAAGATCAAGCGGAGCGTGCGTAGCATGGGGATGGCGGTGCTCAAAGCTAGGGTCGTACCGCAGCACTTCTCGTTTTGCAAGATCACGGTGGGCACACCGCACATTGCGGCGAAGGCCGTACGCGCAGCGATGAAGGAGCAGCCCCAGAAGGGCGCGGCCAGCATGGCCTTGCCGTAGCGACTTCATGGTGCGGGTGAAGACCTTGGACATCCTGGTCACAAGGGGCACGATCGACGGCGGTCAACGATGCTCTCCGTTGCGTTGCGCCTTGATCATCGCGATGATCTCGTTGATCGTCTTCGGCTTGCCGATGATCCTGCGCTTTGCATCGAGGACGAAGTAGCGCGGCGTGCTGGAGATGCCCCAGCTCTCCTTGTAACGCAAGCTCTCGTTGGTGGTGTACTGCGGGACCAAACTCGCCGGATCCATAATGGCCTGTGCGTATACATGCTGCGGCAAACCCACGTTCACCCAATCAAGGTGTTGTGCACGAATGAAGGATCTCCAGTCCGTGAAGAGCGCACTATCGCCGGCATCGGCAACAGCGTACACACCCACACCCATCGCACGCCATTCCTTGGTGTACTTCTCGTACAACACCGGCAGCGCTTGTTTGCAATGGCCGCAATGAGGACTCCAGAACACCAACACGATGATCTCCTCCGGCATCTTGTGCAGATCCACCCAACGTTGCTCGGTGGTGTCGCAGAGGATGAGCTGTTGCGCAACGGCCCCGACGATCAACGAAGCTTTCGATCCAGCGTTGGCGCATGCCTTCTGCCATTTCTCCGCAGGCGTCCATGCACTGTCCGGCACGCCGCTGGCGCAAACGTACTTCTGCACCAAGTGCACGTACAGCGCATCCATGCCCTGGTCGCTCATGCTCTCGTACTTGTCGATCACCTTGGTTACAATGAAACGTATGACCTCCTTGTTGGCGCCGGCCCGTTGCACCAATTGTTCGGTGTAGCGCTCAATGGAATCGGACATGTTGGGTACCACCACGGCGATGAACTCATCGAAGCGATCCTGGAACTCGGGGATGTGGAGGATGCGCGGATCGCTTAGGTCGAGACCGTCCCAATAGTGGTGACGATACAGGAACGCTGTTGAAGAACTGTCCATCGAACCATCGGCACGATGCACGGCGACGCGTTCCGGAACGGCGGCCATGCGGATCATCATGGCCACCAATGATCCTTCGCCATGGCTCGCCAAAGTCGACAACGCGGCTGGTGCGTTGGTTCCCTGTTGAAGTCGTTTGCGCTCACGCAACAGTTCGTTCTCGCGGCTCTGCACCACGGTGAGCTTTCCTTCCAGGTCCTGCGCATCGGTGTGGAGCCGCACCACTTCCTCGTTCACCACCAACGTGAGCCGCTTGCCGCGAAGGAGGATCGCGTAGAGACCTGGATCATAGCCGCTCTTCCGCGCGAACACCACGTCGCCCGCTGCGTTGGCCACAGCAGTGTCGTTGTAGTAGAGCCTGTTGCCGAAATAGTTCGCCAGCAACACCGTGTCGTTCGCCGCACCGGTGATGCGTAGTTCGATACGGCGTTGGTCCTGCGCCGTCACTTCCGCAGCAACACGCAGTGCGAAGAACAAAAAGGACCAGGAACGCACGGGCCAAAACTAACCGCCATCATATCCGGGAACGTACGCGGATCTTCGTAGCGATCCCCTTGGTCATATCTCCAAAGGGCTAGCGGGAGTCCTTTGCCCCGATCGCCGCCACTTCGATCTGCATCCAAGCGCGCGCCTCGTTCCCCCGGGTTGTAACGAGCAGTCTGAAGTGCGGTGGGCAATACGCGAAATAGCGCATCACTCCTTGAAGAAGCGGACCACCTCCTGCTCATCCGCTGCCAGCAACGAGATCGAATAGACGCCCTTCGCCAACTGAACGGTCAACGGCACGGTGTTCGGTCCTTCCTCCGCAAGTAGTTCCAACGACCAGACCAAGCGACCGAACGTGTCATGCATGCGAAGCGCTACCCACCCACGCGCAGAGGTTCGGAACGTGAGCCGCGCATCGTCCGAAGAGGGATTGGGCTGTATAACCATACCTGTGATCCCCATGCCATGCGAAACAGCTACCGTGTTCGATGGATCGGTCGTGCCATCATTGTCCACCTCCATTACGCGGTAGTACGATACCCCGTGGTAAGGATGCGGATCCAACAGCTGGTATTGTGCGGATGCATTCGCATGACCCTTTGCGGGCAAGCTGCCCACGCTCTCGAAATACTGCGCGTCAATGGATCGTTCCACAACGAAGTGACTCACGTCCATCTCCGAAGCGGTGATCCATTCCACCTCCACGCCCCCATCGCCAACGTCCCGTGCGAAGACCCCGAGCCAGGTGACCGGCAAGGGTACCGTGGCTCCCACGAAGTAAGGGCAGTGTTGTGTGTGCGTGCAGCCTGCCGGAACGGTGAAGGTGTAGCAGAATACATAGCTCGAACCGATCGTAAGACCGGTGAAATTGAGATTGGCCAATGTGCCGGTCTGGATGGCCCCACCACAAGAAGGACTGTTGTACAAGGACCACGAGAAGGCCGTGACGTTCCCGGCGCCGCAATCACTGGTGATCACCACGTTGAAGCTCACCGTGGTGTTCGTGGCCGTGAAACTGTTGCAGAAGGTGTTCACAGAGTTCGCTTGCAACGGTGGCCCGAAAGGCGGCGATTGACAATTGGCGACCACCTGCGCCACCGCAGGCGCAGTGGTATAACCATAGGCATCGCCGCATGGAGTTGAGCAGGTATTGCACGGTGGATCGGGCGTGCCAACCCGCACGCAGAACTGCGCAGAACCGTTGTTCCCACATGGCCCCCCCGGGGCGTAGCACACCTGCACGTAATACTGCCCACCTATGGTAAGCCCGGTGAGGGAGTGGAGGTCATCGATAGGAGCGCCGGACAAACAGGAGATCTGCGTTAGACCCGCGCACGCACCGGTGGAACTGTACACGTTGGAACTGATATGGCAACCGCTGGTCGCCGTGAGGTCGATGTTGAGGTACATGCTCGTGGCCGTGGCCGTGAAGCGGTACCACACGCACTGGGATCCTGCATACAGGCAGGTGCTGGGGCTTTGGGTACCACCGGAACAACTGGTGCCGTTGGTGCACGTAGCGTTCGCCGTCAGTGGCACCGCATTGGCACAACTGGTGTTCGTGGCAACAGGCGTGCAAGCCGGTTGTGACAGCGCCGGGAACGGAACAAGGAGCAAGAGGAAAGACACTGCCCAAAAAGCGCGGCCTAGGAACATTACGCGAATGTAGGGCCTTATGGACCAGTGACTTGTTGACCTGGGCCCCTCGCAGGCCGCCTGCCCCATGCTTTGGGGCGCGATGTTGGACACTTGTTGCGTGTTAACCGACGACGATTAGCTTTCCGCATCCAAAACCACTCTCCATGCGCAAGATCTCCTCCCTCCTGCTCTTCGTTCTGCTCTTGGCCAGCTGCCGCCGCGAGGAACTCGCCGATGTGACCACACCCGACATTGGACCCGTGCTGCAAGAACGCAGTGATCCGCAACCTGTGCCGGCGGGTGATCCTTTGTCCCAGGACGAACTGGATCGCGCGGTGATCACCACGCTCGAGGCGCGCAACGACTTCCGCTGGGAATGGATGGACCTGCGCACCCTGTGGAGCGCGGTGCAGTACAATGATCACAGCCTCGCGATCGGCTACCAGCCTGCGAACGCGGCCAACATCGATGATGTGGTCCACACCATCGACATCCATAGCGCGCCTTGGCAAGCGGTGCACGATGCGCTGATCGACCGCATCCTCACCGAACTGAACACCGGGCGCACCACCACCGCCATCACGCTCGAGGACATCCTTGTTGAAGACGATGCCGTGCTTCCCATCATCACCTTGCGCATCACCGACAAGCGTGTGATCACCATGCTGCACAACCTGCGCAACGTGCGCTACCTGGAGCCGCTGGACTATTGGCCTGCTGCTGGGCAGGACGCTGGACGGAGCACCAGCGGATGCAGCAGTTCCACAGAAGCGCTCAACAGCGCGGATCTCACGACCATTACACCCAACGCCAAGCTGCCTTGGAACTACAACAACCACACGATCCCTACGGCATGGAACAACGCCACCGGTGCGGGCATCACCGTTGGCCTCATCGATGCGGGCATCAGTTCATCGCAGCCGTTGCTCGGCAGCGACTTCAACAACGGCGATAGCAACGTGGGCCGTACGGTCACCGCCGGCTACACCTTCGGCACTTCGGCATACACCACGTGCACGCACGGCACCAGCATGAGCGGACATGCCGTGGGGCCGCGCAACAACACCGGCGCCACCTCCGGCGTAGCGTACCGCTCCAGCTTGCACTTCATCCGGGGTTGTGAGGATGTTGTGCTGGACCTCAGCAGCGAGAAGACCGCAGTGAAGAACGCGTTGATCGTGCTGGGAGACAATGTGAACGTGCGCGTCATCAGCATGAGCATCGGTTCACCGTTCAGCAGCAGCGTGCTCGCCGATGGCGTGAACTACGCGTATGGCAAAGGCAAGATGATCATGGCTGCAGCCGGTACCAGCTTCGGCTGGACGACCTGGTGGGGTGTGATCTATCCAGCAGCCCTCACCAAGTGCGTGGCTGTAACCGGCGTAAAGGAGAATGGCAGCAAGTGCGGAAGCTGCCACGACGGATCGCAGGTGGATCTCACCATTTGCATGGAGCGCACAGCGAGCAGCGCGCGCAATTCCCTGAGCTTACCTCCGAGCGGAACCACGCCCACTTACATCGGTGGCAGCAGCAGTGCCACGAGCACGGCGGCCGGTATCGCAGCATTGGTGTGGAGCGCCAAACCCACCGCTACGCGCGCCCAAGTGTTGCAATGCCTCACAAGCACTGCACAGTTCGCTGCAGCACCTAGCGGCAGCAAAGGCTATGGCAACATCAATGCGGCGGCGGCGGTGAACTGCGGGCTGGCGTTGTAGCACGGTTGGTCGGCGCGCGTTCATCGCAGGCTTGCCTGTGCGAGGAACCGCTCCTATTCATGGGGAGATCCCTCCCCATCTTGGGGTGATCACAGCTACACTTCACTGTGATCCTCTCGTCGTATTCGAGCGTTCCACCGTGTAACGCGGCCTTCTTACGCATGGCATGCAGTGTGTAGCAAACGCGGCATGCATACCTACACATCCTCATCTCCCTTTTTGAAGGCAGCGGTCGTACTCGCCATCACGAGTACCTTGCTCGGTACCGGTTGTAATACTTCCAGAGCCGTCAAGGGCGGTGCCATAGGTGCCGCCGGTGGTGGTGCGGCCGGTGCGGTCATCGGCAACCAGTTCGGCGATAACGGTACCGTGTGGGGCGCCATCATTGGTGCAGCGGTGGGCGGCACGGCAGGCGCATTGATCGGCCACCACATGGACAAGCAGGCTGCGGAACTGCGCGCCGATCTTGAAGGGGCCACGATCGAGCGCGTGGGCGAAGGCATAAAGATCACCTTCGACAGCGGACTGCTCTTCGCGGTGGACAAGAGCACCTTGAGCAGCACCGCACAAGGAAATCTTTCGGAACTCGCCACCACTTTGAACAAGTACCCCGATACCGAGATCCTGATCGAAGGCCATACCGATGCCACCGGCAGTGATGAGCACAACATGTCGCTCTCGAAGCAACGTGCAGAAAGCGTGGCTGCGTTCATGACCACTTCAGGTGTGCAGGCCAGCCGTTTCACTACCATGGGCTACGGTGAGAACCAACCCGTGGCGGACAACACCACCGAAAGCGGATTGGCGAAGAACCGCCGCGTGGAGATCGCGATCTACGCGAACAAGCGCATGCAGAAGGCCGCTGAACGCGGTGATCTGGACTAGTCCATCGCTGGCGGTGGTGGCGTTGAAGCCACAGGCCGCTGGTAGTTCAAGTGCACTATCAGGTTGGCGAGCAAGGCCCGCTGTGCGGGTCTATGCTCGCTGACGTTAGTGGTGCGCCACATGGATCAGTGTTGTTCCGCGCTCGATCGTTCCTGCCCACCCGAAGCCGAAGCTCAGTCCCGCATTGAAGCTCAGGCTTCGCAATTGGGCGCGTTGTCTTCCATCTTCTAGAAGCTGCGTATGTCCTGCTGTAAACCATCCGCAGGATGGTCGTGGAGAACGCCAGCAGACGCCGCTACACCATTCTTATCGGGCACTATAGCGCCGAGTTACCCCACCCCTATTGTGTGCGTAGCAGCTCACAAATTTGAACGATCGAGAGATCCATGGTCATCACTTGGCAAGGTTCACGGCCGTGATAATGGTCTGTGACCCCACGCTCCCCATAGTCACCCGCTAGGAAGTCGATCACCTGCTCCTTTGTCCGCGAAGCGGCAGGTGTTGATTTTTTCGCGGAGGGCTTCGCGGAAGCATGCACTGAGTTGAATGGATGCGAACGGCAGCGTACCGTCCTGGCGGCCATGGACGGCATCAACCAGCGCTGCGGGAGCGACCACGTGCGCGTGGCCGTGCAGGGATATGCCCGCAAGTGGCGGCTGCGGAGCGAACAGCTATCGCCAGCTTACACCACGCGTTGGAATGAATTGATGCAGGTACGGGCTTGATGGGGCGCAGGATCTCGAAGCGAAGACCCTGCGAAAGTTCGAGAATGTTCCCTGTCGAAGCGCGTTCCTTAGCGCACCACCACGAAGCGCCACGCTCTGCCGTCCTTCGCGTGCAGCGTGTAGGTGCCGGCGGCCAAGGCGTTCGTTGCGATCACCACCGTGTTACCGGTGGCTTCCGCGGCTATGCTGTGCTGTCGTCCATCCACGCTGGTGATGTGCGCAACGTCCTGCGCGCGCAGGCCGCTCACGCGCAGTGCTTCACCGGTGGTAAGTGGTACGGGGCTCAAGGTCACATCCGCCACCTGCACCTGCTCCACACCAAGGCAGGGATCAATGGTGATGGTCATGCTGTCGCTGACCGCACAGCCGCCAACAGTAGCAGTGAGCACGTAGGTGGTGGTCTGTGCAATGTCGATGTCAAGTGTAGGTGTGGTTTCTCCACCCGGTTCCCACGCGTAGGTGCAGTCCTGGCACGTAAAGGAACCGATAGTGCCTGCATAGCTATAGCACACGAGCTCGTCGTCGGGCAGCTCCACCTCGGGGCTGAAGCTCTCGGCGATGATGAAGTAGGGTGCACTGCTGCCACAGCTGTTCGTTGCCGCTACTGATACCTCGATGGTGCCGCCGCCAATTACATGCACATCCACGCTGCCCGTGCCCTGCCCGCTCACGATCTCCCACACTTCCATGTTCCAGTTGTAGCTGCTCGCATCGCCGAAGGCATCCACGGTAAAGGTCACGGTGTCGTCGTGGCAGAGCGGTGCGGTGTACACGATGTCGAACGGGTCGTACGGCACACCAGCGCACCAATCGTAGCGGGCCACCACACCATCATTGTTGCCTGTTGGCAACGACAGCACAGCTGCGCCGGGTTCGAAATCGACCACGTAGTTGCCGTTGTAGGTGCCCATGAAGATGGTGCCGCCGCGCAACGCGAAGCCCTTGGCGCCGGGCATGGTGCAATCGGTGCCGCTGTAGAGGTTCAGGTTATTGAAGTCGACCAGGCCGCTCACGTTCATCTTGAAGAAGCGGATGTAACTGGCCGTGCAATTGTTGTTGTACATGCCCAGGCAGCCGCCCTGCTCATCGGGTGCCACATCGCCCAAGCGCAAGTTGCCGTTGGTGAACAGCGCTGTGCTGTATACCTGTGTGAGGTTGGGGCCGGGGCCGGTGTACTTCTCCACGCGCACACCCGCTCCGATGGAGGACTGTGCCAACGCATAGGCAGCACCGGCGGCATCCACGCACAAGCGCACATCGCCGAAGTTGGTGTTCTCCTCGCCCATGAAGGCGAAGGTGCTGTCGTACCGCAGCAAGCACTGCGACTCGTTGTACACATTGAACACGCCGGGGCCCGGATCCACATCGATCTGGCTGCTCAAGGGACCGCCGTTGTCGAGCTGCTGGATGAAGTAGAAGCTCGTTCCATCACGCATCACGGCGATGTCGCGGCTGTTGCTGGAGCCGCCGTACCAGGTGCGCACGTTGGCGAAGACCAGGGTGCCATCCGTGCGGTAGCGCGCCACATAGCTGCCGGTGGTGAAATCGCCGCACACCAGATCGTACACACCGGGGCCGGGATCGAAATCGTAGATGCCCTCGCCCAGGTCGCCGCAGATGTACAGGTTACCGGCATCATCCACACTGATGCCGCCATAGTCCTCGCTCATGTCGGTGGCGTTGGCGATGCTGAAGCCCCACTGGAACTGGCCGTTGCTATTGTACTTGGCGTACACCTTGCCGGGGTTCACCAAGGTGGTATTGGGGCCGGGGTCCAGATCCAACTGCCCGGTGGTGAAGCCCACATAGATGTAGATGTTGTTGCTCGCGTCCACGTCCATATCGATGGCGTAGAGCGTAGGTGCGCTCAGCGTCTTGGTCCACAGCACCGCACCGGCTTCGCTGAAGCGCTGGATCACCGCACTGTTATCGCCGTTGCCGAGCGCGTACACGCCGCCGCCTTCGGCCACCTTCACGCGGCTGTTGGCCGGTAGCACCTCGGTGGCCCAGGCCAGCGTTAGCTGCTGCGCGTTGGCTTGGTTCAACAAGAGGGCGAGCAGGAGCGATGGTAGGAGTCGGTGCATGGGTGTTGCCCCCGTTGGTAGGGGCCTGTTCATGGGACGACGAAAATAGCGCGATGGTCCGCTCGGCCGTTCGCACCGGCAGGTGCTGGCGATCGCAGGGTCCTCGAAGACGAGAGACCCGTCGGAGGTTTTGGGCAAGGGTGGCGATGGTCGGACAAACTGCGCGGGTCTAAGCCGCACAAGAGGATCGCACCAGGCGGAAGAACTCACACCAGAATGACCCCTTCCTTCGGATCGCCGATACTCTTTGCTCCACCGGTCGTGTGCCTATAGCCGCTTAGCCAGCAGAGCCAAGCATCCGCTTCGTGCCGGTCTTTAGGGGCCGGTGGGGCAAGGGCGAACATGCCGGCCATGAGGCGCAGCTTATGCTGTTGGATCGCTCTTCCAGAAGGGATCTTCAAATAATCCCATTCCTGTCGGATCAGCGCTGCCGGATAGACCTCATACACCTTATGACCCTGTTGCCGCCAAGCCTTTGCCAACCGCATGGCACGAGCCGTAAGGCCACCTAGGAACATGGGGCTCATGCCACCGGCCAAGCGATCGGCACGGCGAAAGAAGTGGTCGCTCCCATGCCCGAAATAGGCGCCGGGTAGACTTAGTGGCGCATCGATGTAAATGGCCGTGGGCGCCATGCCCCGCACCCGTTCTTCCAACCAAGCATCGGCGTCTTCCCCTTTGGCGCAACGTTGAAAGGTGAACAACCCACGCTCGCGATAGCAGATCACCGTGGTGCCAGCCCCTTTCGCCCCGAAGTCGATACCTAACAGGTCCATGATCGGTAGAACACTCAATGGCCTCCGCCTGTTCCCTGCGGCCTTCTCGCATCAACGCAAGTGGCCCACGCCATGCGCAGGGAACACGTGCGCCAAAAGGATCGTTGCCGCCACAAGCACACCCGCAAACTTGGGTGGGGATCGCGTCCCGGTACGCGCTTGTGCAATGTGGCCACAGGCCAGCGAGTGCCACTCTGCTGCGGACGCGATACCACCGCACGGTGACCGAACACTGGTGACCCCCCTGCGACCCGCTGATCGTGGTGCGCTTACGATGAGCGCGGATACCGCGCGGAGATAGAGATCAACTCAGTGCCGCAGGCTTGCCTACCGAAGGCAGGGTCCTCGAACACGAGAGACCCGTCGGAGGGTTGCGTTCGTGCCAGATGGTTGAAGCAGGGCATTGACCCGGAAGCGCCCTACCGTTTGGCGTGCGGAAAACCCTCTTGTGTTACAGCTGCTCAGCCCCTAACGGGCCACTGCGCTGCTCGAGCAAGAGCATCCGCCACGTCCACAGGCCACCCAGACCATCGACCAGCCCAAAGAGCAGGACCGTGACCTCCGCCTTGCCCGCCAGCACCAGCGCGAGCATCACAAGGGGTGCGGCGAGGCGGGTATGTACCGTGAGCCATGCAAAGCCCCGACTGCCCAACCGCGCTGCCGCGATGTAGTAATAAGCGGAGCAACACAGTACGAAACCGAGCACATGCACCCACGTGCCCTCGTACTCGGATAAACCAAACCAGGGCAGCACCGTTTCGGGTACGACCAGCAGCACCAGACCCATGATCAACGCATAGGAACCGAAGATCAGCAGGCTCCACATGGAGCGCTGCCAGGTGCTCTCCCTCATGCCATCAAAGATGCGGTGAACAACCTCTGTGCGCCGGAATTCAACAGCTTGGCTGGAAAGCGCTTCGCACGAGGGACATCCCTGTTGGGGGTCCGATCAACCCCACGCTCACCGTCGTCACGCGCTAGCAAGTCTATCACCTGCTCCTTTGTCCGCGAAACGGTACGTGTTGAACTTCTCGGCAATTGCGAACGCAGGGTCTCGAGACGAAGACCCTGCGAAGGTCTGGAGCACCGCGCAGGAAGCACCACCACCCCGTGAACGCGTTTGCCACCAACGAAAAAGCCCTCCTTGCGGAGGGCTTCATCGGCGGTTGTCCGTAGTGCTCAGTTCTGTCCGGGCATCGGCATGGGGCGGAAGAAGAAGCGATCATGGCTGATCTTGCCATCCTTCACCTCGTACACGCAGAGCTCGTCCATCTGCATGCGGCCCATGCCCTTCATCGTCACGTCCATCTTCATGGACAGGGCGAAGTGGTTGTCCGCCACGATGGGCTCACTGATGATGTTGCTATGCACCTCCTCTATGCCCTTGACGAACTCCTCGTTCTTCTTCAGCACCTGGTCCATGCCCTCGTAGTGGGAGGGACGTGGGCCCATGCCCTGCGGCTCGTCGCTCAGCACATCGGGTGCGTACAATTCCTTCACTGCATCAACGAATTTGCCTTCGCGGCAAAGTGATGCCAAGCGGTTGGCGACTTCTTGCGTGGTGCTTACAGCGGTTGCGGTGCTCATGGCGTTGTTGTTTTTGGGAGCGTGAAACTAGCACCGCTTTGGGCGGGATGTGTTGCCGTAAATGTCTTGCGGGGGAAATGTGGTGGATGGTTTGGGTGTGTTCTCGGCTCGGACAAGTTCCGCGTCAATGGCGACGCGTGCTTGCGGATACGACCCTATCTTCTTGGCGGCCCGATCGACGACAAAACCGGCATTGGGCGAACATGCAATTCAAAGTAGGAGCGCTCGTACCCTTGGCTGGTGCGCTGCACCGCGTGGCCAGCGTCCACACCATCAAAGACCAAGTGCGCTATGCGCTCAACGACTTGAACGGCGAACCCGAAGCGGCACACGTACACACCAGCCACACGGAGTTGGTGGCCGCCAACAGTGCACTGGCGAAGTACAAGCACAACGACCGCGTTGAACTCACCGACCACCGAGGGGGTTGCTCCCCAGGCTTCATAGGTGGTGCCTTACACGTACAGGACGCGCGAAGCGGTAGGTGTTGAACTTCTCGCGGATAATGGGGCCCATCGCCAAGCTAGCCGTTCCAACAAACCT
The DNA here is from genome assembly GCA_046595075.1 of Flavobacteriales bacterium. GTDB lineage: Bacteria > Bacteroidota > Bacteroidia > Flavobacteriales_F > PHOS-HE28 > PHOS-HE28. The sequence continues at coordinate 528 of JBKJPT010000169.1, read as the reverse complement.
AAGTGCGACCAGCCCACGGCGCAGGGTCCCGCCGCTGTTGCGGCTGAGGTGGAGACGCTGCGCGGGCTTCAAGATTCCTAATTTCGCTACCGTCGGTCTCCACCAGGAGGCCTGCCGCCAACATGTCGCCAGGTGAACGTATGAAGCACATCCGCGAGTCAGTGGGAATAAGCGTGATCGACGCTGCGGTCGAGTTCGGCATCACCATTTCCAGATTGGAACGCATGGAGAACAACAAGCTCCCGCTGAGCTTCATGGTGGCCATCCAGGCGGCCCATCTGTACAAATGCGATCTGGAGGACTTCAGCGAGAGAAGTGGCCGCAGCTTGCCACCCAACAAGCGGTTGCACATCAATTAGCGCGTTGGCCGGGCCTCGCTGAAACGGAGCTGCCCAGCGGAACAGCGCGGTGGGGGCGCTCACGCGTATTGGCACGGCGCCCATCTCATTCACCCCCACTGTACTCTCTTGCCAACATCTCTGCCTGCTTCAACACCAACTCCGTAGCCAGCTTCTGCATATCCGGCGG
>JBKJPT010000154.1:0-21604 GCA_046595075.1 Flavobacteriales bacterium | reverse complement strand
AGGGGAACTGTTGCTGGGCGCTGGCCACTTGTACGATCAGCAGCGGAAGGATCAAGAGGTATCGCATGGGAGTAGTTGTCAGTTGTTCGTTGTCAGTTGCTAGTGGTCCGGGCTATCAGGTTCAGCCTGACAACTGACAACTGCTGACCGACAACTCCCATGCGATACCTCTTGATCCTTCCGCTGCTGATCGTACAAGTGGCCAGCGCCCAGCAACAGTTCCCCTCTTTGCAAGGTGAAACCGCCGACGGTAGAATGGTCGAGCTTCCGTTGAAGACGCCAAAGGCATTTACGATCATCGGTCTGGCGTACAGCCAGAAGGCGCAACCGGCTTTGGAGGAGTGGTTCGAGCCGGCCTATTTGCGCTTTGTGGCGAAGCATGGGCTCTTTGCCGGGGCCTATGACTGCGAGGTGTACTTCGTGCCGCTCTTCACCGGGCTGAACAAGGCCGCCTATGAGCCGAGCCTGAAGAAATTTCGCAAGAGCGCCGAGCCTGGAGTGGTGGACCATGTGGTCTTCAGCAAAGCGGAACTGGACCCGTTGAAGACGGCCTTGGGTCTCACGGACAAAGACGCACCGTACTTCTTCGTCCTGGACCGCGAAGGCCGCATCGTGTACCGCACCCAAGGTGCCTTCACCGACGAGAAACTGGAGGCCATGGAAGAAGTGCTTCTGCAATAGAACGTTCATCACTCTACATTTGACCCCCTATAAAACGTACCCATGACCATGCTGATACCTGCAACCTTTTCGGCCCTGATGGGTCTCGCCTTCACCGCGTGCACACCCGCTAACGGAGGCAATGAGAACACTGTGGCCGCGACCGAGAACCAACCCAACAACACCTTGGAGAACACAGAAGAAGGCGTATTCGCCAAGATCCAGACGAACAAAGGACTGATCGTAGTGAAGCTCGAATTTGAAAAGGCACCCATGACGGTGGCCAACTTCGTGGCACTGGCCGAAGGCAAGATGAAGAACACGGCGAAGCCCGAAGGCACGCCCTATTTCGATGGGCTGAAATTCCACCGCGTGATCGCGGATTTCATGGTGCAGGGCGGTGATCCCACCGGCACCGGCAGCGGTGGCCCGGGTTATGCGTTCGCTGACGAGATCAACCCCGAGTTGAAGCACACCCGCGCGGGTACCATGAGCATGGCCAACGCAGGCCCTGCCACCAATGGCAGCCAGTTCTTCATTACCCACAAGGACACGCCATGGCTCGATGGCCGCCACGCGGTATTCGGTTACGTGACCACCGGCATGGACGTGGTGAACGCGATCCAGCAGAACGATGTGATCCAGAACGTTACCATAGAGCGCGTAGGCAAGGCTGCCCAAGCCTGGGATGCCGTGGCCGAGTTGGCCAAGCACAAGGACCAGTTCAAGGCAAAATAGTCATCGGCGCCCGCCGCCACCACTGCGACCACGGCCTCCGCTTTTGCGGGGGCCGTTCGCGTTCCCATCCCTGCTCACCTTAGCACGCGGGTCGTAGGTGGGGCCTTTGATGCCATCGGGGAGGGGCATCTTCTTCACTTCGTAACCAATGAGCGATTCAATGCGACCGAACTCGCGCATTTCCTTTTCGTTCACGAAGGTGATGGCGGTGCCCTTCTTGGCGGCGCGCGCCGTTCGACCCACGCGGTGTACGTAGTCCTCCGGATCACGGGGCACATCGTAGTTCACCACCAGATCTATATCGTCTATGTCGATGCCGCGGCTCACCACATCGGTGGCCACGATCATGCGCAGCTTGCGGTTGCGGAAGGCGAGCATCACTTCTTCGCGTTCGGTCTGCTCCAGATCGCTGTGCATGCCGCGCGCATTGAAGCCCTTCTTCTGCAAGTAGCGGTTGAGGTTCTTCACCTCGATCTTCCTTCCGGCGAAGATCACGATGCTGCTGGCCTCGCCGGTGTTGAGGATGTGCTCGAGGCAAGCCGCCTTCTGCATATCGAAAACGACATAGGCTTGTTGATCCACGCCCTCCGCCGGTTTGCTCAACGCGATGGTGATCTCGAACGGGTCGTGCAGGATGCGCTTGCTCAGTTCCCGGATCGGTGGCGGCATGGTGGCGCTGAACATCAGCGTTTGCCGCTCCTTGGGCAGGAAGGTGATGATGCGGTTGATGTCGTCCACGAAGCCCATGTCCATCATGCGGTCCGCCTCGTCCAGCACCAGGAACTCGAGCCCCTTCAAGGGCACATAGCCCAAGTTGAGGTGGCTGAGCAATTTGCCCGGTGTGGCGATCACCACTTCCACTCCGCCGGTGAGCGCGGCCTTTTGTTGATCGAAGGTGGAACCGTCGCTGCCGCCGTAGAGCGGGATGGAGGTGATGGGCATGAAGTACGCGATGGCCTGCAACTGCTGATCGATCTGCAAGGCGAGCTCTCGTGTAGGCACCACCACCAGCGCGCGGATGGATCCTTCTTCCTTGGGTCGGTAATTGGTGATCACATCAATGAGCGGCAAAAGGAATGCAGCGGTCTTGCCTGTGCCGGTCTGCGCACATGCTATGAGATCGCGGTGCCCGAGCACTGCGGGAATGGCCTGTTGCTGGATCGGCGTGGGCACCCTGATGTTCATGTGATCAAGGCCTTGCAGCAGATCCTCATGGAGGCCGAGGGAGCGAAAGTCGATGGTGGAAGGGGGAGCGGTTTCGCTCATGCGGACGGGATGGCCCATTAGGCGGGCGGGCGCGAAGATAGACGGGTGCCCGTGGGCGATCAGGAAGCCTTGCGCTGGGCGGTCCCTTCGGGGAAGAAGGCGAGACTAAAGGTGGTGCCCGCACCCTTGAGCATGCGCAGTTCACCATTGAGCTGCTGCGAGAGTGCCTCGATCAGTTGCAGGCCGAATGAACCTTCGCGCAGGTAGTGGCCGTCCTTGCCAGTTCCAGTGCCGTCATCGCTGAAGAGCAGTTCGTAACCGTTGCCGTTGGGGCGCAGGATGATGCGTATTGATCCGAAGCCGCGCTCATTGAAGGCGTACTTGATCGAATTGGTGAGGAACTCGTTCACCAAAAGGCTCAAGGGCATGAGGTCCTGAGCACTGAGGCTGATGCGTGCCACATCGACCAGGACCGAAACGCTATCATGCTTGCCATGGGCGGCCAGCACGTTGCGGGCCAGTTCCTCCAAGTGATTGCGCAACGGGATAGCAGCTTCGGCGCCAGTGCGGTAGATGGAGCCGTGCACCAACGACATGGCACGGATCCTTCCCTGTGCATCCTTCAACAGCCTGATCATAGTGGGATCCTGCAGCCCGCCGCATTGCATGTTCAGCAGGCTATCGATCACCTGCAAGTTGTTCTTCACCCGGTGGTGGATCTCCTTTATCACGATGTCCTTCTGCTCCTCGCTCATGAGCGATTCGGCCAGGCGCATATTCTGCCGCTGCAGCTCCAGGTTCTTCGCGTGGATCTCGTTCGTCTGCCGTTCGATCACCATGCTTTTGAGACGCGAGCGGCGCACGGTGCGCAAACTGCTGCGGCTGGTGAAGAACAGCGCCACGGCCAGTACCATCAGGAGCCCTGCTGCACCCAGCAAGTAGCGGTTGCTTATGCGTTGCTCCACAATGGTGGCTTCGTTGCGGGCGTTCTGATCGCGCAGGTCGTGGTTGTCCTGGTCCTTGCGGTCCAACTCGTACATCACCTGCATGCCAGCAAGTGTTAGGTCCTGCCCGGCGGCCTGCGCGCTGTCCTCATAGGCGTGCAGGGAGAGCAAATGTTCCAACGCTTCCTTCCATTCGCCTTGTGCCGAGGCGAGCTTGTAGCGTTGATTCATGATCATGGTCCTGTTCCCTTCGGTGCGGGCAATGGACAGGAGCGCTTCGGCGGCGTCCAAAAGGGCGCGTGCCTCGGCGAGCTGGTGCATGCCCACGGCTGCGGATACTCGATCCATCAGCAAAGCGAAACGCTCGTCCAGGGTGCCTTCCTGTGTAAGAACACGCGAGGCCATGGTGAGGTAGGGGAAGGCATTGTTGAACTGGCCTTGCGCCAAAAGAGTGCGGGCCAGGAGCAAGCGGATCCGGGCTTTCTCCGTGCTGTCGGCCTGTGCATCGCAACGTGCCATGGCCCGCTCCCCTGCGCGCATCACCTCATCGAACTTGCCGGCTTGCAACAACATATTCATCAGAAAGCGTTCAGCCTGCTGCGTGGCGGCCTTGTCCTGCGTGGTCATGATCGCGGCCAGCGCGTTGCGCGCTTCTTCCACGGCCTTGTCCATGCGCTTGTTCACGCGGTAGGCGGTGCTCAAGGCTTGCAGGTCGGTGCCAATGCGACCGGCATCGGCCAGTGACTGGGACACCTCCAATGCATGCATGGTGGTGCGCAATTGTTCGGCGTACATGCCCATGCGCAGTTGCAGTTCTCCCTGCAATGCCAGCGCATCGTGTTCGGCACGTTGATCACCGCTCTGTTCCGCGAAGCGCAAAGCGTTCATGGCATGCGCCAGCGCATCGGCCGGATCACGGTCCATGGTCCGCCGTGCGATCTTCAGCAGTGCTGTCGATCGCTCAGTGAGCGTAGCGTCTGCATCGAGCACATAACGCAGGCTGTCCTCCACGTTCGATGCACGTGAGCCGAGTGTGATCAACAGGCCGATCACCACCAGAAGGACAGGGCGCAATTTGAACATTGGGGCCTTCCTACGCTTTCCGCCGAGAGGGGTTGCAGGCAGGTGCGGTTATGTTCGCACTCCCACAACGGTCCCGAAAGTGAGCCGTGTGCGGGATGAAACACATGGCAGTGCTGGTAGAAGTGTGTGTGACATCGGTGGCTGAAGCGCTCGCCGCCGAAGCCTGCGGTGCCGATACCGTGGAACTGTGTACCTGGTTGGCCTGTGGCGGGTTAACCCCCAGTTCGGGCTTGGTGGATGCTGTACGCAGCGCAGTACGCATCCCTGTGCGGGTGCTGGTGCGCCCCGCGCCCGGCGGCTTCGTTTATACCGAAGCGGAGATCCACGCGCTCCTTACCGATGCGGAGATTCCTGGCGGCGGCGCCATAGGTCTGGTGATCGGTGCCTTGGACCATAATGGCATGGCCAATATGGATCTGATGACCGCTGTAAAGCGCATAGCGCCCGAGAGCGAGATCACCTTCCACCGCGCTATGGATCATGCCCGAGATCCGATTTCCGTTCTGGATGCGTGCATCGAATTGGGCATTGATCGCATCCTCACTTCCGGCGGGGCAACGTTCGCCGTGGATGGTGCTAGTACGTTGAAGGAACTGGTAGCGCGTGCCGGTGACCAACTGGTGATCGCAGCGGCTGGTGGGATCAACGGCAGCAACTTGGTGGAGTTGATCGAACGCACGGGTGTGCCCGAGGTCCACTTCGCGGCACAACTGCCAAAGAGTGGAACGGCACATGCCGTGGCCATGAGTTCTACGAACCAAGGCCTGAGCTTCGAGGTGGAACCCGACCGCGCGAAGATCGAAGGGGTGATGAACGCGCTTGTTAAAGCGGGGTTGCGATGAAAACGCAGTTGTCAGTTGTCGGTTGTCAGTTGCTTGGCGTGATGTTATGCGCCCAAGAGGTACACATACCGCTGAATGATGGCTGGCAATTCCAGCAAGTAGGGAAGGAGCAATGGTACCCGGCCGAAGTGCCCGGCGTGGTACACACCGATCTGCTACGCAACGGGCTGATCCCCGATCCCTACAAGGGCAGCAACGTGGATAGCGTGCAGTGGATCGAGAACGAAGCATGGATCTACAAGCGCACGATCGTGGCCACGGACACGCTGCTGAAGCATGGCCACCTCGATCTTGTCTTCAAGGGGCTGGACACGTTTGCAGAGGTCTATCTTAACGACTCGTTGATCGGCAAAGCCGACAACATGTTCCGCACATGGGAGTGGTCGATAAAGTCGCTACTGCGGCTTGGGTCGAACGAACTGAAGGTCATCTTCCGTAGTCCGACCAAGGAAGGGGCGAAGCTGCGCGATGCCTATGGTATTCAACTCCCGCATGACAATGACCCAAGTGGCGTGAGCCCGTACATCCGCAAGGCGGCCTACCAATTCGGCTGGGATTTCTGTCCGAGGTTGGTCACGAGCGGGATCTGGCAGGGAGTGGAGATCAGGGGGTGGAGCAAGGCGAGGATATTCGGTGTACAAGCAGAACGAATTTCGCTCCCGGCAGATCAGTGTGAGTTGATCTTGAACCCACTATTGACCACAGATGATAACGGGGTCATATTGACGCACAGTGTCTTTCTGAACGGAAAGCTCTTCAAGACCGTGGTCGATCCAGGGGGGAAGCAACTAGCTGAGGACTTGCCGTTGATCGACACGATAGTTGCAGCGAACGAATTGGAAGTGTGGAGGCCGGGAAAGCCGCTTCTTCATACCCTTCGCATCGAGGAATGGTCGGGTGGCGTATTGGTCTCGTTTTGGGAGAATGACATCGGCTTCAACGAGATCACGTTGGACCGTAAATGGGACGACGAGGTTATCGACGTCTCCGAGTTCACCTTTCTGGACCATGGTTCTCCGCTATTCGCAAAAGGCAGCAACCTCGTGCCTCCGGTAATGTTACCAACGGCACACGATGAACCCGCATGGGTGCGTTTGGTCGGCGATGCGCGATACGCTGGAATGAACATGATCCGCGTTTGGGGCGGTGGCGTCTATCCACCAGAAGCATTCTTCGACGCGTGCGATACCGCCGGTATCATGGTCTGGCAGGACTACATGTTCGCGAACATGGCACCTGTAGATGAGCACTTCTTGGACAACGCACAGGTCGAAGCATGGCAACAGACCGAACGGTTGCGCCACCACCCTTGTGTGGTACTGATGTGCGGTAACAACGAATTGACCGTGGCTTGGAAGAACTGGGGTTGGCAGCAGCGCTACGCTATTCACGGCGCCGATTCGGTGCGTGTGGAACGGGACAATAATGACTTGTTCAACCATCTTGGAATACAGCAGATGAGGGACGGTGTCGCATACTTGGAAACCTCCCCCCTCAGCAACTGGGGCTCCGCCGTCGGCCTTCGCAACGGCGACCTCCATTACTGGGGCGTCTGGCACGGCGATTCCACCTTCGCGTCGTTCAAGAACAACGTGGGCCGCTTCGTGAGCGAGTACGGTTTCCAGAGCTACCCGGACAGTGCGCTGCTGGCCAAGTACATCGACCCGAAGGAACTCTACTTGGGTTCGCCGGCGATGAAGCGCCTTCAGCGGAGCTACAAGACCGACAGGCCGATCTGGGAGGCCTTGGACCGCGAACTAGGGGAGAAGCCCACCACCTTGGGGGGCTTCATCGAGGGCAGCCAGCGTGCGCAAGCATTGGCCTATGAAATGGCGATAGATGCGCACATGAAGGCGCAACCGCATTGCATGGGCACACTGCTTTGGCAACTGAATGATTGCTGGCCAGGACCCAGTTGGAGCATCATCGACTACGACGGAAACCCCAAGCCAGCTTACCAAGCTGTTAAGCGCATGTACAGCGGCACCAAGTAGCGCCGCCTGCTTTCCAACAGCCCGCACCAAGCCGGAGCGCCATCTGTTGCCGCTGCCTAGGCTGGCATGGATGGAATGCTACCTTCGTCCGCGAACATTTTTGACGACCCCAAAACCAGATCCATGAACCGAATTGGACGCACTTTCGGAGCCCTGCTCGGGCTGTTGTTGATAGGTACTGCCACCACGGCCGTTGCCCAAGATTGCCTGAACACCGCGCAATACCCCAGCGGTACCATCACCCCCGATCCTTTCGGCGCGGTAACCACCATTTCCACCTGCAGTTTCGAGGCGGAATACTCCGTGGTGTCCAGCATCGTGGCCAGCGGCAATTACGAGTTCACCCTTGCCACCGGTGGTTACATCACCGTGCGCGAAGGCACCTTCGATGGTCCGGTGATCGCGCAAGGGCTATCGCCCGTGCAGGCCACCGCTACCGATGGTAGCAACTTGTTCGCGCACTGGACCGTGGATGCAGCATGTCTAACTGCCACTGCGTGCGTGGTCACCACCGTGCAGTTCCTTTTGAACTGCACCCCACCGCAAGCCACTGCCACGCTGGTGGAAGACTGCGACCAGCAGATCTTCTTCATTGATGTGGATGTGACGAGTACCGGGGACAGTTCCGTGGTGAACATCGTGTACGATGTGTTCGGCAACGTGCAATCACTGCCCGGTGTGGGCGTTGGCACTTACCAACTTGGCCCGTTCTTCTTCGGCGAAGAAGTGGTGATCACCGTGGAGCACGAGACCGATCCGCTGTGCAACTGGCCGCTGGGCACCTTTACGCAAAGCGGCGAATGCCCCTTCCAGATCTTCTGCGGTACAGGTCCGGTGGCTTCCACCTATTGCTACAACAACCTGGAGACCAAGGTGTGGAACTACGTTTCGCTCGGGGGCTCGGGTTCTTTGGTGCTCAGCTTCTTCAGTGGCAGCATCGAATCCTTCTTCAACGACCAACTGGTGATCTATGACGGCCCGGACAATACTGGCCCGATCCTGTTCCAGCACACGGCCAACGCGCTGTTCGATCTCACAAGCCTTACCGTGGTGAGCACTACGGGCGCGCTACACATGGAACTCACCACCAACGGCTTCAATTCATGCGTGGATGCGGTGACCACCGAATGGAATTGGCAGGTTGAATGTTTGAACTGCCAGTTACCCCAGGCTACGGCTACCAACGTGGACGACTGCGTGAACAACCAGTTCAGCGTGCCCGTGGATGTGACCAGCCTTGGCGACGGAGGATCGGTGACGATCACCTACGCTGTGAACGGTGGCACCCCGGTCGTAATGCCCGGTGTTGGCCTTGGTGTCACCACGCTCGGACCCTTCTTGATCAATGACATCGTTTCGGTGTTCGTGCAGCACGAATCCGATGCGGCCTGCACGCTCTCCCTCGGTGTATACACCGATGGCGGTGATTGCCCAAACCTGATCATCTGCGGCGCGGCGCCCTTGGTGGAGAACTACTGCTACATCGCCAACGACGTACAGAACTGGTCTTACCAGAGCGTGGGTTCGGGCACCTTGCGGCTCACCTTCCACATCGGCACAATTGAAAGCCATACGTGGGAAGATCTGCGCATCTATGACGGTGTGGACGCCACGGGCATCTTGGTCTTCGAACACCTTGAGTTCCTCACATACAACTTGGGTCCAGCAGGTAGCGCGGTGAACAATACGTTCCCGGACTATTATGGGATCCAGATCTACTCCACTTCGGGAAGTATCTACATGGAGATGTCGTCCGATGGAAGCGTGCAATGCGGTGACCCCTTCCCCAGCACCAATTACGATAGCTGGGAATGGGACGTGGTTTGCTTGGATTGCACTATCCCCGTGGCCGATGTGACTATTGTGGACGATTGCGCCGCCAACACCTTCAACCTCGATGTGAACATCACCAGCACAGGTAGCGGCACCACCGCATCACTGGACTACACGCTCGATGGTTTGGCCCAAACGAGCCTCACCGGCCTTCCGCTGGGCATCACCACCATGGGTCCCTTCAATTTCGGTCAGTTGGTGGACCTCACGCTCGCACATGAGAGCAACGTGCTCTGCAACATCGAGTTGGGCGAATTCTCCGACACCGGCACATGCCCGGTGCTGATCGCCTGTGACGGCACCACGGTGAACGACAGCGCGTGTTATGCGAACAACGATGACCTTCGTTGGTACTACCAAGGTACAGGCACATACCCCTTGGGCATCTTCTTCGTCAGTGGCAACTACGAGTTCCAGGATTCGATCATCGTCTATGATGGGGGCGACATCACGGCTCCGATCCTCTTCGCGGGTGGTGGCTTCCCACTGGACATGACCGGCCAGTTCTTCTACACCACCAACCCTGAGCACCGCCTGTGCGTGCGCATCTTCTCCAACACCTTTACCTCTTGTGCCGAAGGCTTCGTAGGTGCGCAAACCGAATGGCAGATCGCTTGCTTGGATTGTGTACCGCCTACGGCCACCTTCACGATCGTGCAGGACTGCGACAACTTCGAATACTCGATCAGCGTGGACGTGACCGATATGGGCACCGATCCCGATCCGATCATCACCAACACGGCAGGGTTGCCGACCACCAGCGTCACAGCGGTGGGAACGTACCTGATCGGTCCCTTTACTTCGGGAACACAAGTGCAGTTGACCATTGAGAACGATGCCAACAGCTTGTGCAATGTGTACAGCGGCACTATGGTGAACGCCCTGTGCCCTACGATCCTTTGCGGCAGCAGTCCGTTGGAGCAGACCTACTGCTACACCAACAGCGAGAACACCGCATGGGCTTACGCCACACCGGATGGGAGCGGTACCATCCACCTGTACTTCGACATTGGTACCATCGAGAGCAACACGTGGGATGACCTCATCATCTACGATGGGGCTGACGCTAGCGGAACAGTGCTTTTCACGCACGGCGCGGCAACCAACAACCTCGGACCCACGGGTAGCGCGGTGAACGGTATTGGGTGGTTGTATGAGACAGTGGACGTGACCACGACGGGCGGCAGCATCTACATGACGTTGACCACCGATGCCTCCGTAGCGTGCAACACGGGAGGCCAGCCCAACACCAGCTATGATCCGTGGGTGTTCCAAGTGCAGTGTGTGGGGTGCTCCGCGCCAGGCATCGCTTACAACCTTGTCTCGGACTGCCTGCACCGTGAGTACCAGACCGAAGTGATCGTGACGGCGCCTCCAAGCGCGCTGGGGCTCACCGTGACCAATACAGAGACCGGCGAAGTACAGACCACTTCGAGCATCGGCATCCTCAACTTCGGGCCGTACACCGTGGATTCCCTCGCGTTGTTCTCAGTGGTGGATGAAAGCAGTCCCGGCTGCTTATGGATGAGCGATTCACTCACCTTCGCCAGCGATAGCTGCCGCATCGTTTCATGCGGCTTTGACAACTACGCCTACTGCTACGAGAACGATGAAGACCGCTGGTACACATACCAGAGCGCGCAGGCGGTGCCAACCACTATCGCGTTCTCCCAGGGCGACATGTTGGCCGGTGACAAGATCATCATCTACAACGGACCGAACGAGAACTCGAGCGTGATCTACCAAGGCAACAACGGTGGCAACCTCACCGGCTTTGCCGTGAACTCGCAGAACCCGCAGAACATCATCACCCTGCGCATTCAGACCAACGCCACCGGCTCTTGCGCCGAGGGTACGGTCAATGATGAACTACAGTGGTATGTAGGCTGCGGCGCAGTGGGCTTGGAAGAACTTGCGGGCAATGGCTTCGCGGTCTACCCGAACCCTACCGAAGGACTGCTCTACATCGGCGTAGGACATGGAGTGAGCGGCCAGGTGAAGGTGCGCGTGCTGGACATGAGCGGCCGCACGGTGATCGAGCAACCTCTCGCGGTGAGTGCAGGAAGCATCAACGCTGTGGATATGGCCACGCTGCAAAGCGGCCAGTACATGGTGCAGCTTACGACCTCAGAGTGGACCAAGACCCAGCGCGTACAAGTGGCGCGTTGATCCAAGAACAACTACACGCTAAAGCCCTCCGGAGATCCGGGGGGCTTTTGCGTTGGTGATCCAGGATGGTTGACAGGGGAAGATGCTCAATGCATTCGGAATCGGTTCACCGAGGGCTAGGGTGCACCATGGTGAACACGTTCAGAAAGTACTCGTGCTGCAGCGTCGTCGTCAAGGCCACGATCGAGCCTATGAAGGTTCGTTGGAATAGGGTGGTAATGGGACCACACCCAGTTGGTGGACATGCTCCCTGGATGCACTAACACTCTTCGACGCTCACCCCAAGAACGGATACTTATGATCCGTCGGCGGCACGAAGGTCTCCTTGATCGTGCGCGGGCTAACCCAGCGGATAAGGTTGAGGTAGCTGCCGGCTTTGTCGTTTGTGCCGCTGCCGCGCGCGCCACCGAATGGCTGCTGGCCCACCACGGCGCCAGTGGGCTTGTCGTTGATGTAGAAATTGCCGGCAGCGTGGCGCAGCACCTCCTGCGCTTCGATGATGCTCGCGCGATCGTTGCTGATCACGGCACCCGTGAGTGCGTACTCGCCGGTGCTATCCACAAGCCGCAGCGTCTCGTTCCACTTCGCTTCGGGGTACACGTAAATGGTGAGCACCGGCCCGAAGATCTCCTCGCACATGGTGGTGCTCTTGGGGTCCTTGGTCACGGCCACGGTGGGTTCAATGAAGTAGCCCGTCTTCTTGTCGGCTTTGCCACCGGCTATGATCTGTATGTTCTTCTTGTCCTGCTTCAGCCCTGCGATGTATCCGCTGATCTTGTCGAAGCTCTTCTCATCGATCACCGCGCCGATGAAGTTCGAGAAATCGCGCGGGTCGCCCATCTTCATGTCGGCGAGGTCGGCTAGCAATTCCTTCTTCACATCGGGCCATAGGTTGGCGGGGATGTATGCACGGCTCGCCGCGCTGCACTTCTGCCCTTGGAACTCGAAGGCGCCACGCGAGAGCGCCGTGGCTACCACCTTCGGATCTGCGCTGGGGTGTGCGATCACGAAATCCTTGCCGCCGGTCTCGCCTACGATGCGCGGGTAGCTGCGGTACTTGGGCAGGTTGTTGCCGATGGTCTGCCAGATGTGGCGGAACACTTTGGTGCTACCGGTGAAGTGGATGCCCGCGAAGTCCTTGTGAGAGAAGATCACATCACCCGCTGTTGCTCCGTCCACGTGGACGAGGTTGATCACGCCGGAAGGAAGTCCTGCGGCCATGAACACCTCCATGAGCACCTGTGCGCTGTAGCATTGTGTATCGGCGCATTTCCACACCACCGTGTTACCCATGAGCGCACAGCTCGCTGGGAGATTACCCGCGATGGCCGTGAAGTTGAACGGCGTGAGCGCAAAGACGAATCCTTCGAGCGCCCGGTACTCCAAGCGGTTCCAAACACCGGGTGAAGAGATCGGTTGATCCGCATGGATCTGCTGCGCATAGGCCACGTTGAACCGCAGGAAGTCGATGAGTTCGCACGCGGCATCGATCTCCGCTTGGTAGCAGTTCTTGCCTTGGCCAAGCATGGTGGCCGCATTGATGCTGGCACGGTACGGACCGGCGAGCAGGTCAGCGGCCTTCAGGAAGATGGCCGCGCGTTGCTCGAAGGGCAGGCTCTCCCAGTTGTTCTTCGCCTTCAGCGCAGCATCGATGGCGGCACGCACGTGCTTGGCTTCGCCGAAGTGTGCCACGCCCAGGTTGTGCGCGTGCTTGTGCGGCGGGCTCATCTTGCGCAGGTCCTTGGTCTCTATGGCGTGGCCGGCGATCCACATCGGCGCATCGATCCGCGTGCGGAGCCTGCGGTCCAGCTCGGTTTGTAGCGCAGCGCGCTCGGGCGTGCTGGGGGCATAGGAGAGGACGGGCTCGTTCTTGGGGGCGGGTACGGTGAACTGGCTCATGGGGACGGATAGGGTGCGTGGGCGAAATTATCACCCCCGGACCACCGCGCCTTCCTCGGCTTCGTACTTGGTGCGCGTTACGCCCAGGTCCTTGATCAGGCCGTCCTTCAAGCTGTACACCCAACCGTGTACGTGCAACTTGCGGCCCTTGTCCCACGCATCGCGCACCACGGCGGTGCGACTAAGGTCGTAGGCCTGCTCGGCCACGTTGATCTCCACCAAGCGATCGAAGCGCTTATCGTCATCGGTGATCGCCGACAGTTCCTCGTTGTTGAGCCGTGCGATGTCACGGATCTCCCTGATCCAGTACGAAGCTGGGCCGCCGAACTCCGGGCCCATCGCGGCCTTGACGCCGCCGCATCCGTAATGGCCGCATACAATGAGGTGATCGATCCCCAGCACGTTCACACCGTAGTCCACCACGCTCAGCATGTTCATGTCGGTATGGATCACCATGTTGGCGACGTTGCGGTGTATGAACATATCGCCGGGCATGGTGCCGGTGATCTGGTTGGGCGGTACGCGACTATCGGCGCAACCGATCCAGAGGAAGAAGGGGTTCTGGTGCTTGGCCAGTTCGGTGAAAAGCTCCGGGTTCTCGCGGTGCATACGCGCGCTCCATTCCTTGTTGCGGCCCAGGAGGGTTTTGTGCAGGTCGGCTTTTTGATCAAGCATGTTCAGTTCGTTCTTTCAAGGGTTCTACAAAGTTCGTTCAGTTGCCCCGCACGGCGCGCAGTGCAGCACGGATCACACCGGCTGTGAGGACCTTCGTGTTCTTGTTCTGGTGTTCTTGGAAACCGGTGAGGTCGATTGTTATGCCCTGGTCCGCTGCTCTGGCGCGCGTTTCCTCGAGGATCTCCATTACATCGGGGTCCAGGTTCATGGTACGGCTCGCGTCGATCACCACGCGTGTTCCACGGGGCAGGTCGGCGAGGGTGCGCTGAATGCTGGCCTTGTTGAAGAAGGTGACCTCTTCGCTCAGTTGGAGCCGGATGGGTTTGTCCGGGTCGGTGATATCTCCATCGAAATGGAAGGGTGTGAGATAGCTGTTCCGCAGTACGATGAAGATGCCGACGACCATGCCGAGCGAAACACCTTTGAGCAGATCGAGGAACACAACCCCAAGGACCGTAACAATGAACGGGAGGAACTGCGACCACCCTTTGTTCCACATGGTCCTGAAAAGCGCGGGCTTGGCCAGTTTGAACCCGACCGTGAAGAGGATCGCTGCTAGGCTCGCGAGCGGGATCATTTCCATGACCGACGGGATCAGCACCACGCACAATAGGATCCACACCCCATGCAGCATTGCGCTCAAGCGGGTTTCAGCACCGCTTTGCAAGTTGGCCGAACTGCGCACGATAACCTGGGTTATGGGCAAGCCGCCGATCAGCCCGCTGGCGATGTTCCCGATGCCCTGCGCACGCAATTCCCTGTCGGTGGGCGTAATACGTTTCTTCGGATCGAGCTTGTCCGTAGCCTCTACGCTCAGCAAGGTTTCTATGCTCGCTACAAGGGCCATCGTCAATGCCGTGACCCAGACTTTCCAGTTGAGGATCATCGAGAAGTCGGGGAAGCTGAATGCCGAGAGGCCAGCGCTCAGATCAGGCAGGTCCACATAGTGCTCGGCGTCCAGGCCGTGGTGTCCGAAGCCGCCTTGCATTCCGCCGAGCAGAATACCGGCGACCACTGCCAGCAAAGGTCCGGGGATCTGTGCGAGGATCTTTGAACGCTTCACCCATGCCATTTCCCAGATCACGAGGATCGCCATGCACACCGCCGCGATCAGCACCGCCCCTGGAGTGATGTAGTCCATGAAGTTGCCCAGTTCGCTCAACGTCGTCTGGTTGTCCGGTTGAATGAATGCTTCATCACCCTCGAAGTCCTTGTCGTAACCGAAGGCGTGGGGGATCTGCTTCAGGATGATGATGATGCCAATGCCGCAGAGCATGCCCTTGATCACACTGTTGGGGAAGTAGTAGGCGATCACACCAGCACGCACGGCGCCCAGCACGATCTGGATCACGCCCGCAAGCACCACGGCCACCAAGAAAGTTTCGTAGGATCCAAGGTCCACGATCGCTACGGCCACCAACGCCGCTAGGCCTGCCGCCGGTCCGCTCACACCCAGCTGCGATCCGCTCGTAGCACCCACGATGATCCCACCGAACACGCCCGCAATGAGCCCGGCTATGGGCGGCGCACCACTGGCCAGGGCGATGCCCAAGCACAGCGGCACCGCCACGAGGAACACCACCAACGATGAGGGCAGGTCACGCTTCCAACTGGAGAAAAGGTTCTTCGATACCATGTTGTTGTTAAGGACAAACTAGGAGAATTGGTTATTCGCGAAGTGGTGCACAGGTGCATCGCTCTCGCGGGTCGGTCGCGGAACAATGGACCGTTCCTGCGGAAGGATCAGCTCACGCTTCCGGAGGCGGCACCGGCACTTCGGCCACGTGGTCCTGCAGCGGCAATGCGCCATGGGCCTCGTAGGAGACAACGGACGCCTCTGTCAGCGCAATGGATACCTGCGATCGCACATGCGTGCCCGCAGGATCGAACTTGGGTAGTTCATTGGCGCCCTCGCTCTGCTCCGTTCCTTCTTCCAGCAGTTCTTCGCACGTCGAGCCCGAAGGCAGCACGGGGAACATGAAGATCCCGAGACTTACCAGCAGGAGAGTGGTTGAAAGGATGCGGGACCGGAACATTGGCCGCAAGGTAAACGCCGACATCCCAACTGTGCGTTAACTGTTGTTGATCGCTCAGTTCGCCGCGCCCGGGTGCACCAATTGCATCTCTGGAATCTCCACGTGGAACTCGACACCATCCCGCACACGGTGCATGAGGTAGGTGCCTTCCATGCGGCCGAAGCCGCTGCGCAGATCGCAGGCACTGCTGTAGCTGAACTCTTGGCCGGGTTCCAACACGGGTGTTTCGCCTACCACGCCGGGGCCTTCCACTTCGCGCACAGCGGCAAGGCTGTCGCGTATGGTCCAGTGCCGACGCAGGAGCTGCACCGTTTCCTCGCTCCGGTTGGTGATGGTGATGTTGTAGCTGAAGATGAACCGCGCCGCATGGGGATCGCTATGCGCCGGTTCGAAGTGCACGCGTGCACTGATCCGAATGCCTTGTGTGACCGCGATGCCCATGGTACAAGATTAACGACCGGCGCGATCCAAAGTTGTCGTCAGCATCCACCGAAGTTCCGTCGCGCCTGTTCACAAGTTCGTCGGATCCTTTGGCGACGATGCGCTGCTTCCATCTAGCGTTGCAACGCTTTTTACACACCCATGCGCTACCTCGCCCTCGTTGCTCTTGTTGCCGCCACAGTTTCGGCACGTGCCCAATACCAAGGACCCGAGAGCGTGGAGTACGATCCCGTGGGCGATCGCTATTTCGTGAGCACCACCACCGGCGCGTCCATCAAGGTGCGCGATCAGGCGGGTGCGGTCACCAACTTCGTGAACGTGAGCCCGGCGCCGTACGGTTTGGAGATCAAGGGCGACACGCTCTTCGCATGCAGCGGTGGCCGTGTAAAAGGTTACTTGCTCAGCAACGCCTCGCTCGTCTTCAACCACAACTGCGGCGGCACCTTCCTCAACGGCATCACCACCGATGGGCAGTACATCTACGCCACCGACTACAGCACCGCCAAGATCTTCAAGGTTGATGTGGCCAACAACAGCCACACCACGTTGGTGGCCAGCACGGGCGGTTCGCCCAACGGCATTGTGTGGGATCCCATCGGTGATCGCCTCGTGGTGGTGTTCTGGGGAAGCAATGCGGCCATCAAGGCATACGATCGCAACACAGGAGCAGCCACCACATTGGAGAGCGGCACCGGCCTCACCAACATAGATGGCATCACCATAGACTGCAATGGTAATTTCCTCGTGGCTTCCTGGACGCCGGACCGCATCACGCGCTTCGAGCCCACGTTCACTGCTGCGGGAGTGGATATTGGTATCACCGGCTTGAACAACCCCGCTGACATCGACTTCGACCTGGTGAACGACCGCGTGTGCATTCCCAACAGTGGCAACAACACGGTCACGCTCGGCGATGTGGATTGCACCACGGGCATATTGGACGTGAACGAGCCCAAGGCGCTGCACGTTTTCCCGAACCCCACCGATGGACTGATCCGCTTTGAGCCGCACTTCACGCAGGCCGAACCGTATTTACTGCTCGATGCGCGCGGTCTGCTCATCGGCGGCGGTACGCTCAGTGCCAATGCGCAATTGGATGTGCGCAGTTTGGAGAACGGCACCTACATGCTGGACTTCACGCGTGCCGGCAGGAGGGTGCGTTTCGTGAAGAACTAGTTCTACCGCACCAGCGTCACGTGCCCGACGCTCTCGTGCGGTTTGCCTAACGTATCGCGGATCCGCAGCTTCCATACGTACACGCCGATGGGAGTATCTGCGCCATCCCAGCCCTTGCCCGGTGATGTGTTCGCGAACACCGTTTGACCCCAGCGATCGTAGATGATCAGTTCAAAGTCTTTGGGGAATTGAACGCTGGTAACAGGGAAGAAGCTGTCGTTGAAGCCGTCGTCGTTCGGTGTGAAGGTGTTGGGAACAAAGAGCGCGTACGGATCCTCCACGCACACTACGTTGCTGGTGCTGCTGGTGCAGCCGTTGTTATTGGTCACGCGCAGGTCTATGGTGTAACAAGCCACCGAGTCGTAGGTGAAGGTGGGTGAATCTTCCGTGGAAACACTGTCGAGCACTCCGAAGGACCAGCGCACCGAATCGGCGCCACTGCTTTGGTCGATGAATTGGAAGGCGGGCTCCTCGATCGTGGTGATCGAAGGTGAAGTGGCGAAGGCCGCCACCGGCGAAGTGAGCACATCCACGGCCTCCAGGATCGTCCAACTTCCACTGCATCCGGCAGTGCTCGTCACAGTAAGGTTCACATCGTACACCCCGCCGCGCGCATAGCAGTGCACCACATCGGCGCTATCAGTAGCGGTGATGCCATCGCCGAAGTCCCATGTGAGCGTGCCGCTGCCGTTGGCGGCACTGAAGCTGGCGCAATGAGGCGAGCAGCCGACCGTATCGGTAACAGTGAAAGTGGGGGTGGCCACGCTACCGATCGTTACGGTCACATCTTCCGCAGCGCTGGTGCAACCGTTCGCATCGGTGGCTACCACGGTGTATACCGTCGTGCTCGCTGGCGTCACATCAGGACCAGCAGGGTTCCATGCGTAGGTGAAGCCGGGTGTGCCGCCAACTGCGGTCGCTGTCAAGGTTGTTGCATCGCCGAGGCAGAGGGCCATATCGTCCTGTGCGGTGACCACGATCGCAGCGGGTTCCACTACGACCACGATCACCGTTGTGGTGCAGTTCGATGCATCGGTTACGGTGCAGGTGTAATTGCCCGCCGTGAGCGCATTCGCCGTGGCCCCGTTGCCGCCCGTTGGCGACCATGCGTAAGCATAAGCCGGTGTGCCGCCGTTCACCTCCGCCGTTGCGCTTCCATCGGCGAAGCCGTTGCAGCTCACGGGTGTAGAAGAGGCACTCGCAATTGGCGAAGAGGGTGGCGGCGCAAGCGATACCACTGCTCCAGTTGGGCAGGCGCCGCCGTCGTTTGCAAGGAGTACGTACGTGCCCGCACCCAGTCCGGTCACTAGGCTCGTGGAGTAGGCACCGGGGTTCCATTGGTAGGTAACCGCACCCACGGCGTTGGTCACCACCGCTTCCAGGCTCCCATCATTACCCGCACAGGTGGGATCGGTCATCAGCACTTGCAGGCCGAGGATGTTCACTGTAATGGGTACGATCAGTGGTGCGCGGCACGAGTAGCTGAGCGCGAGCGTTACGTTATACGTGCCGGGTGCACTGAAAACATGCACTGGTGTTTGCGCGGCGCTGGAGTTGGCGGCACCGGAGGTCGGATCTCCGAAGTTCCAGAGCCATGCATCGGCGCACGTCTGCAAGGCGCTGATAGAAAGCGTATCGGCGAAGCAGGTCCACTGCACCGGGTTCTGTTCCGGCGGCGCTTCACCGATGAAGACATCGTCTATGGCGATGCCATCGTAGTTGTTGCACGTGGTACCCGCGCCGAAGATGAAGCGGAACTTTACGCTGGGCTCGCCCGCGAGGAAGGCCAAACAATGCGATGCCGTTACCCAGCCGTTGCTTCCTGCACCGCCGGAGCAGGAGGCTTGTGTGGGGCCAATGCGGCCGCTCCATCCCGAACTCGGTGAAGCGAAGTTGAGGTTGTTTATGCTCGCGGTGTTGAACCAGTTCTGCGTGAAACAATCGGGGGTGTCGTTCACCGACCCCACGTTGTCCCATGTGGCGCCCTGGTCCAAGGAGTACTGGAAGCCGAGCCCATCGTAGGTGCGCTCGCACTCCCAAAAGATCTTGAACGAGACGTATGGGTAGGGCAGGGCGCTGAAGTCGAAGCACGGCCCTTGCAACCAGCTCTGTTCCCCAAAGGTGTAGAACGAACCAGTGAGGCCACCCACGCACCACGCCTTGCTGCCGCCGCCAGCACCGCTGATGGTGGCTTTGCTCGGCGTGCCCCAGGCCCAGTCATCGCCGGTGCCGCCGCTGCTCCAGGCCGCTGTGGCCTCAAAGCCCTCTTGATAGGGAAATGCGCTGATGGTGCTGCCGCATTGCGCGTGCATGGCCGAAGCCAGCACCAAGGCAGCCACAGCAAAGAGAAAACGCACCGGGGTCATTACGGTGCAAAGGACGGTTATCATAGGGCTGGGGTGGCCCCGCAGTGCTCGCTGTTCACATACATTTCATATCAATGAATGCGACCGCTCGACCTAGCAGCGAGTTGACCGCCCCCCACATGCGATCGAGCGATGCCCAACACGCCGTTGATCATGCGGAGATCGGCTGCGGCTTCCTCGCCATGGCAGCCCGTCGGCGACGTCGGCTGCGCTTGGTGCAATGCCGATGGCTCGCTCGATGCATCGTTCTCTGGCCATGGGCATTTAAAGAGCAGGCCATGTAAGCTGTTCAACTCGCCGATGCCCTGATCGGCGATACGGTGCTTCTGACCCGGTCGACTATTGTCTACCTTGAACTGGACCACACGCTAGTAGTGCTCGTCCTTGATGGTCAGCCAGTCACTGTCCGGTATCGATGACTGATCATGCTTAACCACAAGGGCAAAGGAGTTTAGGCATCGTTCGGCTATCAGCCTATCGCTTCTGTTCCCTCTCGAGTTCCTTCTGAACCGTTGCAGGGTATCCGTTGATCAGTAGCCCATTTGGAAAACCTCCGCAACGGTCTCCCGCTTCGGGGACCTTGCGGCACAAGAACGATCCGGACTTTCGCGCTGCAGGTTCGTTCGCAAACCCGGCTTGCCGCCGGTCTTGAGCACAGACCCTTCGAAGGTTTTCGTCACGGGCCGCTAGCGCGATGCGCTTACGATGGGGTGGACAACCTGCCGAGGTCAATAAACCTCATCTATCAAGGTCTTTCCAACGCCTTAACCTGGGTCAGAATGCATGTTCCGATGCATAGTGTCCACATTCGTAACCATCCCTATATGTACCACAAACTGCAGGTGTAGTGCTGTTATGATATTTATCACAATGACATCTATCGTAGTGGTCACATTTGCCCGTACCCTCAGGCCTGTCCTGCCCTTGATGTGCAAGGAGGATCTGTTCCGCTTCCAATTGAAGTTTCTTGATCTCCTCACGGATCTCGGAGAATCGCTTCTGGGCGTCTTGGAAATTGAGATTTGACATTGGTGGTTGGTAGTTGTTACGGTTTGCCAACTGGCGTCCGCCGTTTTACGGAGAACCAGCGGAAGTTAGAAATAGAAATTTCGACCGGATGCAAAACCCCGCTGCCGCGGATCATCGAAGCGGCCATTCGTGGTTCCACTGCGAGGATGATGAATTGGTCCGGTTTAGACCGTTGCACGGTATCCGTCGGTCGCTATCCCAATTTGGAAACCACCGCAACCGACTCCCGCTTTGGGGACCTTGCGGCACAAAGACGATCCGGTCATTCGCGCCAGGAGGTCTTTCGCAAACCCGACAAGGAAGTGAGTCTTATCGACGGTGTAACACTAGAGCCGGCCGAGGTCTAGAGATGTGCGGATTAAGGACTAGGTTAGTGGCATGGTCACCCCGGAAGCGGCCCGCGACATTGCCGATAAGCTTCGGGCGGCAAGCCCGGCCGGGATGCTCGTGCCACACCATGTGCGAAAAGAGGGCGGCCCGACGGATAAGGATTTGGAAGATACAGCCCGGGCA
>JBKJPT010000029.1:0-11499 GCA_046595075.1 Flavobacteriales bacterium | reverse complement strand
GCGCTGTCGTTCACATAGTTCATGCGAGCTTTCCGCATCAAGGCTGCTGTAGCCAGCAGGGTGATCTTTCCTGCAAGCACTTCACCTCGCCCGGCAGATGTCCTGATGCGATCGCACAGATCCTTGTCGGCAGGGGCTCCAATGAAATAGATACCATGGTCGCTTGGCAGCGTGTTGACGAGTTCGACCCATTTGTTCTCTGGCCATTGCTTGGTGAACCAAACAGAGGCTGGCGCGATGCATACGAAGGGGGGCGGGGGCAAATTGCTACTAAGGCCAGTCGTTGGATCGAGGTTGTCGAGTTCCCAAGGTTCGGGATGGAGTTCGGGAAAAGGGCGTGACTCATCCGTCAGGTGCTCGATCAACGCATTCAACCGATCCACCTCATGCCGGCCATCACCAATGACATGCTTCACCTTGCGGGAGAAAAGGAAGCTCAGCGGGTTCTTGTCATAGCCGATCTTCTCCTTGCCTCGAGCAAGCACGGTCATCAGGCCCGTGCTAAAGAATCGCTGCGCATTGATGATGTGGTCGAACTCCGTCTTCCGCAGATCACCGATCACACGGAACAGATCACGCGTCTTGCCACTGCGTTTGTCCCAGATGTGCAGTTTGTGCAAGAAGGGATGTCCATCGAAAAGGCCTTCGTTACCCTTGCGGACCACGAGGTCGATCCGCGAATCGGGATACCAGGCGATGAGCTTTTCCAGGATGCTCGTCACCAGCACGGCATCGCCAAGGAAGGCGGTCTGGATGACGAGGAAGTTTTTCAACGCACCGGTTCTGTGGAGTGGACCTTCTCTGCGCTTGTCATTGCGAGTCTCTGCGAAGCAATGCGGCTCTGCGTTCTCAAACGGCAACGTTGTGTTCCCGGAGCGCCTCGTTGAGCGAGGTCTTCCTGTCGGTGCTCTCTTTGCGCTGTCCGATGATCAATGCACAGGGCACGCCGTACTCGCCCGCCGCGAACTTCTTCGGGACGGTGCCAGGGATCACTACACTGCGCGGTGGGACGATGCCTTTCATTTCAATAGGTTCAGGACCGGTGACGTCGATGATGCGGGTACTGGCGGTGAGTACAACGTTCGCCCCGAGCACCGCTTCGCTACACACGCGCACGCCTTCAACCACGATCGCCCGCGAGCCGATGAAGCAGTTGTCCTCGATCACCACTGGCGCGGCCTGAACAGGTTCGAGCACGCCACCGATGCCCACGCCGCCGCTGAGGTGTACATGCTTGCCGATCTGCGCACAGCTGCCCACTGTGGCCCAAGTGTCAACCATGGTGCCTTCGTCCACGTACGCGCCGATGTTCACGTAGCTCGGCATGAGGATCACGCCCGGTGCGAGATAGCTCCCGTGTCGCGCAACTGCGTGCGGCACCACACGCACCCCGAGTTGGGCATAGCGCTTCTTCAAGGGGATCTTGTCATGGAACTCGAGCGGCCCCACCTCGAAGGTGTGCATCTGCTTGATGGGGAAGTACATGATCACGGCCTTCTTCACCCAATCGTTCACCTTCCAGCCGCCATTGCCATCGGGTTGCGCTACACGCAGCACCCCGCGGTCCAATTCTTCCACTACGCGCTCAATGGCCATTACAACTTCCGGGTCTCGGAGCATGGCACGGTCATCCCAAGCCTTCTCGATCAATTCGTGCATAGCGCAAAGATGAACGCCGGGCCGACTTCACCGACCTTTGGGCGATGCCTCGTGTCATTGCTATCGACTTCGGCCTGAAACGCACCGGGCTTGCCGTGACCGACCCGCTGCGCATCATTGCCACGGCCCTGGAGACGGTGGAATCGACGAAGCTGATGGACTATTTGAAGGCGTATGCCACCACGCAAAAGGTCGATGGTTTTGTTGTCGGCCTTCCCACCAACCTCGATGGCAGTGCCACCGACATCACGGCTAACGTCCACGCCTTCGTTCAAGTCTTGCGCGCGGCCTTTCCGGACAAGTTCGTGGAGACCGTGGACGAGCGCTTCACCAGCCGTATGGCGCAGCAGACGTTGATGGCCAGTGGCAAAGGGCGCATGGCCCGAAGGGAAAAAGGCCAGATCGATAGGATCAGTGCTACGATCATCCTGCAAGGGTGGATGGAGCGGAAGTGATCGAAGCTGCCCATCTGTCAGCCCAAGAATAGGCGGCACAGTGGTTGACCTTCGCGGCAACGCCTGTTGAAAAAACCACGTTCTCGCAGAGGGTGGCACGGGCGGTACCTTTAGCGCCTGTCAACCTGACCCCATTCTGTCGATGAACGACATCCTCCATAGCGACCCGAACCTCTTCAGCAGCGAGCAGATCGAGAACGAGACCGAGCTCATCCCCCTGATCACGGCCGAGGACGGAGAGCAGATGAACGCGGAGACCACTCCGCCGGAGCTTCCGATCCTGCCGCTGCGCAATACGGTCCTCTTCCCGGGCGTGGTCATTCCCATCACCGTGGGTCGCGATCGCAGCATCCGGTTGATCCAAGACGTTTATCGTGGTAACCGCACGCTAGGTGTGGTGAGCCAGAAGGACGGCCAGATCGAGGAGCCGCGCGCCGAGGACCTGAACCGGATCGGCACCATTGCCACCATCATACGCATGTTGCGCATGCCCGATGGCAGCACCACGGCGATCATCCAGGGCAAGAAGCGTTTCGAGATCATCGACATGGTGAAGCTCGACCCTTACTTCACAGCACGCGTGAAGGAGTTCGAGGAGATCCGTCCGGACAAGAGCGACAAGAGCTTTCATGCGCTCGTGAGCTCGCTGAAGGACCTGGCAACAGAGATCATCAAGCAGAGCCCGCAGATCCCTACTGAAGCGCAGTTCGCGCTGAAGAACATCGACAGCCCGAGCTTCTTGGTGAACTTCATCAGTAGCAACATGAACGCCGAGGTGGCCGAGAAGCAGAAGATGCTCGAAGTGGCCGACCTGCGCGAACGTGCCAGCCTCTTGCTCGCGCACTTGACCAAGGAGTTGCAGATGCTCCAGATGAAGAATGAGATCCAGAGCAAGGTGCGCACCGAGGTGGATCGCCAACAGCGCGAGTACTTCCTGCACCAGCAGATGAAGACCATCCAGGACGAGCTGGGCGGCAACCCGATCGAGACGGAGCTTGAGGAGATGCGGATGAAGGCGGCCAAGAAGAAGTGGTCGCTGAAAGTGTCCGAGGTGTTCGATAAGGAACTGCTGAAGTTACAGCGCATGAACCCGGCTGGCGCCGAGTTCAGCGTGCAGTACAATTACGTGCAGTTGTTGTTGGAGCTGCCATGGGGCGAGTTCAGCAACGACAAGTTCGAACTGAAGAACGCGCAGAAGATCCTTGATCGCGATCACTTTGGTCTGGAGAAGGTGAAGGAGCGCATCATCGAACACTTGGCCGTGTTGAAATTGAAGAACGACATGAAGGCGCCGATCATCTGCCTCTATGGCCCGCCTGGTGTGGGTAAGACGAGCCTCGGTAAGAGCATGGCCGAAGCGCTTGGTCGCAAGTACGTGCGCATGAGCCTCGGCGGCCTGCACGACGAGAGCGAGATCCGTGGTCACCGCAGGACGTACATCGGTGCCATGCCCGGCCGCTTGATCCAGAGTTTGAAGAAGGCCGGAACGAGCAACCCGCTCTTCGTGCTCGATGAGATCGACAAGGTGGGCAAAGACTTCCACGGTGATCCCGCGAGTGCGCTGCTCGAAGTGCTCGATCCCGAACAGAACAGCAACTTCCACGACAACTTCGTGGACATCGACTACGACCTGAGCCGTGTGATGTTCGTAGCAACGGCGAATTCGCTCAGCACCATCCACCCCGCGCTTCGAGATCGCATGGAGATCATCGAGGTGAACGGTTACACCGAAGAAGAAAAACTGGAGATCGCGGTCCGCCACCTGCTGCCCAAGCAGTTCTCCGAGAACGGTATCAAACCAAAGCAGTTGAAGCTCGCGCCGGGCCTGCTTGCTGCGATCATAGAACAGTACACGGACGAGAGCGGCGTGCGTGGCCTTGAGAAGCGCATCGCGAAGCTCGTGCGCTACCGCGCGAAGCAGATCGCGTTGAAGCAGAAGTACAACATCACCATCGGGATCGACGATCTGGTGAAGATCTATGGACCCAGCCATGCCCGCGACAAATACCAAGGGAACGACGTTGCAGGAGTAGTGACCGGCTTGGCTTGGACCCCGACAGGAGGCGACATCCTCTTCATCGAGACCAGCATCACCAAGGGTGAAGGCAAACTGACCCTCACCGGCAACCTCGGCGATGTGATGAAGGAAAGTGCGATCATCGCACTCGAATACTTGAAAGCGCACAGCGACATCGTGGGGATCGATGGAGATGTGTTCAAGCGTTGGAACGTTCACGTACACGTGCCAGAGGGCGCCACACCGAAGGACGGACCGAGCGCGGGCATCACCATGCTCACGAGCATCGCCAGCGCGTTCACGCAACAGAAGGTGCGCAAGTTCACGGCCATGACCGGCGAGATCACCCTCCGCGGTCGCGTGCTACCGGTCGGCGGCATCAAGGAAAAGATCCTCGCCGCCAAACGCGCAGGCATCAAGGAGATCATCCTCAGCACAGACAACCGCAAGGACATCGAGGACATCGACGCGCGCTACACCCGCGGCATGCGCTTCACCTACGTCACCGAGATGATCGAGGTGGTGAAGCACGCCTTGCTCAAGGAGAAAGTGGAGAACGCGTTGAAGGTGGCGTAGTCAAGCCCTTCGCACGGCACTTCGCTGAACGCACCCTCCCCATGGCGCGGACAACCGGTTCTTTTGCTGGATAAATGCTCTCCTAATGACTGTCAGGCAGCAGGAGGTGTGCATGTCGCAACCATTCCCGCTTCAAACCGGTGCGTAAGTTGTCCCACTCCCGTTCGTCGGCACCGTACACGCCGTTCTTCCAAGTGAAGAGGTCCGAAGGCCTGTCGTCGGCGTTGTATATCGGCAACACGTTGAAGTGCAAATGCGGGCAGGTGTTGGGCAGGTTCTTCGTCGCGCCTAGGCTGGAGACATAACACCGCAAGGGTTTCAGGAATTTCTCAAGGACCACTGCAGCGCTCCTGACGTTTTCCATCAACTCCCGCCATTCGTCCCCAGTGGTGTCGGAAACGGTGGTTTTGTGGGTGTTCAGCACGATCATGGTCTGTCCCCACGTGCGAGGGTATTCGGATAAGGCGACCACTGTGTGCAGCCCCTTGTGCAGGACATGCTTGGGACCTGATCGCAGGATCCAGCACGCCAAGCATTCTCCCGGTTCCAGGTCCCCGTTTATTCGGTCGATCGCCTCCTGGCGTTCAATGATGTACGGCATCCTGTTTTCTGATCTCACCCGATCGCTCGGCAAAGGCCGAACGTAATTCGGCAATGACCCTTCGGATCCGCTTGCGGTTGAACAAATAGTAGTCGTTCATGAAGCAAGTAAACGATTCGAATGCTGCGTGGCTATCCGCCGCGGGTTGTTCGCCTAGCTCCTCTGACACATAGTCCGTCCATGCGTCCCACCCACTGCGATACGCCTTTCGGCCCACTTCCTTGGTCCTCATGAAGCGCTCCAACTGTTCCACATCGGCCAGGATCCTGTTCTCGGTGTCCGATGTCCCGTAGCTCCAGTCTTCGATCATTCCCTCGTTCACGATAACATATTCCCGGAAAGGGACCCGGGCATCATGATTCTCCCTTTTCCCCATTCCATGATAGGTTCCGGTCTTTTTCCATTCCGTCCGGGCACCCACGTAGTGGTTCACATGATAGATCGCTCCGATCCGGTGTTTGCTTTTGAGAACCTCATTTGCGGTCAGCTTCCGGCCTTCCATGTCGAAAAAGACCAAGGGCTCCTCGGTTTCGGAAATATTGAACTTCCCGATGATGGCACTATCGCTTAGGACGATCTTGATCAGGTGATGCCCGTATGTCTCCCCCTTCCACCCCATGATGGTCGCCCAGGAATTCGTCCAAGCGAAGCGCTTTTTCGCGAAGCGCTCTTCTTGCAACAGTTGGGCGAGCGGATCGTCCATTAGGGTGGAATCCCTGAGCGATATGTCGAAGAGGGAATAGCCCTTCGTCTCGGACCGGCTCCTCGTAAGCAGTTTCTTGGTCCTCGCCAGTTCATCGATCTGCTCCGCCGTGGTCCATGTATACAGCGTGCTCCTGATAAAGTCGTTCTCATAGACTCCCTTGGGTACAGAGTTGTGGCTTGCGACCACCTGAGCGAACGATCCCCAAGGTGCGAAGAATGCGAGGGTAAGGATGATGGACCTGAACCCGGGTGCCGATCCCTTGGACCGACCCTTGTGCAAATTGGCGTGATGCCTACACGGTAGTCTGCTTACCATGATGTTTGATGGTCGACAAATGAAATTCCGCCTGGCACCACGAGTCCCCGTGATTCACACAACATGTCTAAGGTATGAGAAGATCGTAGGTTCCTATTGTGGTGATCCCGAGGTAGTGGTTGAAGGAAGGGCGCCGGTATGAAGGAGATCATTCTCAGCACCCACATCCGCAAGGTCCTCGATGACATTGACGCGCGCTACACCAAAGGCATGAAGTTCATCTATGTCACCGAAATGATCGAGGTTGTGAACACGCCTTATTCAAGGAGAAAGTGCAGAACGCGTTGAAGGTGGCGTAGGGGACATGTGGCCATGGGACTATTTGCCCATGTGGAAAAGAGAAGAGCCACCATCTTCGCAGACTATGCACCCGCGCGAGCTCTCCATCGCCGACTTCACGTACGCCCTGCCGGAGGAACGGATCGCGCAGCATCCAATGGCCGAACGCGATGCGAGCAAGTTGCTGGTCTACCGCGATGGCGTCATCCGCGATCGGCGATTCAGTGATCTCGTCGAAGAGATTCCCGCCAATGCCTTGCTGGTGTTGAACGATACCCGCGTGGTGAACGCGCGGCTCGTCGTCCAACGTGCCACCGGAGCACGTGTTGAGATCCTCTGCCTGAACCCGGCAGGTGATCGTCCGGTGGAGCAGGCATTCACGGATCGTGGCAGCAGTGTGTGGGAGTGCTTTGTGGGGAACGCCAAGCGCTGGAAAGAAGGAGAGGTGCTTGTTCTCGTGATGGGCAAGGTCGAATTGAAGGCGAGCCGATCCGCGCCAGAACGCATCGAGTTCAGTTGGACGCCGATGGACCTTTCGTTCGCGGAGGTCTTGGGCCAACTCGGTCATGTTCCACTGCCTCCGTACATGAAACGCCCCGATGTCGATGCCGACACGGAACGGTACAACACGGTGTTCGCGAAGAGCGATGGATCCGTGGCGGCGCCTACGGCCAGCTTGCACTTCACACCCGCCATGCTGGACGCATTGAAGAACAAGGGTGTTCGTGCCGCAGCGCTCACATTGCACGTCGGCGCTGGTACCTTCCTGCCGGTGAAGAGCGAGCGTATGGACGAGCACAAGATGCACCATGAACAAGTGCGCATCCCGCTCGAGATGTTGCAGGCTTTAGCTGTGCAACAGCACAGAGGGCCTGTTGTTGCGGTGGGCACCACGGCACTGCGCACATTGGAGAGCATCTACTGGCATGGTGTCAAGATCCTTCGGGGAGATGCTGTTGATGAAATGGAAGTGGCGCAATGGGAGCCATACGAGGTCGAAGGCTCCACGTTGCCTTCGGCGAGCGAGGCGCTCCTTGCGGTGGTCGCATACCTCAAAGCCCGCGGCAATGATCGCCTGACCGGCCGCACGCAATTGCTCATTGCACCGGGTTGCTCATTCCGCTTCGTCGATGCGCTCGTAACTAATTTCCATCAGCCCCAAAGCACCTTGCTCCTGTTGGTGGCCGCCTTTATTGGCCCGGGTTGGCGGACTGTCTATGACCATGCGTTGGCCAATGAGTATCGCTTCCTTAGTTATGGCGATGGTTCGTTGCTTTGGCGCTCGACCACATGACAGCCCGGCCGGACAATACCACGCCTCTATCTTCGTTCCCACCGCGTATGCTACGATCCATCCTAGTTCCGTTCCTCGTCCTCGCTCTTTGCGCACAAGGCCAGCTTGGTGGTCAGGACGCCTTCCGCATCCTTAGTATTCCCTCAAGTGCGCGCGCTTCCGCGTTGGGTGGCAATTATATCGCTGTCAAGGACAACGACATCAACCTGGGCATCTTCAATCCTGCACTGCTGAACAGGGACATGGGCAAGCAGGTGGCCCTCAGCTTCCTTCCCTACTTCGAAGGGATCAACATCGGCTACGCCAGCTACGCGCACCATTGCGACAGCATCAGGACCACCTTCAGCGGCACGGTGCAGTACGTGGACTATGGCGATTTCAACCGCACCGATGAGACCGGCGCCGAGATCGGCCAGTTCAGCGCGGGTGAATACGTTTTCCAAGTGGGTGCAGGTCACATGCTGGACAGCTTGTTCAGCATTGGCGCCAATGCCAAACTCATCACCAGCAACCTGGACACCTACACCTCAACGGCTTGGGCCTTCGATGTGGGCGGCGTCTTCCACAAACCTGCGAATGGTATCACTGTGGCCGCCATGTTGCGCAACCTCGGCAAGCAAACGAGCAGCTACACCGAAGTGCGTGAAGACCTACCGTTCGAAGTGCAAGTGGGCATCACCTACAAGTTCAAGCATGCCCCCTTCCGGTTGGGTCTCATGTTGGAACAGCTCCAGCAATGGGACCTTACCTACGATGACCCGAACGCAACAGTGCAGATCGACCCAACCACTGGCGACGTGATCGTGGAGAAGATCACCACCGGACGTAAAGCGCTGCTGCATACCGTGCCCAGCGCCGAAGTGTTGCTCAGCAAGAATTTCATGCTCCGGGTGGCCTACAACTTCCGCCGGCGTGATGAACTCGTTGTTGCCGACAAGCCATCGGCCGTGGGCCTCAGCTTCGGTTTGGGGATCAAGGTGAGCAAGTTGCATTTCAGCTACGGCTTCTCGCAGCTGCACCTTGCCGGCATCTCCAACACCTTCACACTGGCCGTGCGCTTTTCTGATTTCCAGAAGTCAGGTTCTTAGTTCTTGGTCGTCAGTTCCCAGTTCTAAGGCTCCAACTGTGAAGCCTGACAACTAACAACTGACAACTCAGCACTACTTTGTCGGCCGTGAAGCGGATCACCATCGCCATCGATGGCTTCAGCAGTTGTGGCAAGAGCACGCTGGCGAAGCAACTCGCCCATCACCTGCACTACACCTACATCGACAGCGGCGCCATGTACCGCGCCATAGCGCTGTATGTGATCGAGAACGGGTTGGTCAACGAGGGTCAGCTGAACCTGAAGGCCTTGTTGCGCGTGTTGAAGCACATCCACATCGGCTTCGAGCACGATGATGCCACGCAGAGCAGCGAGACCTGGCTCGACGGTCGCAATGTGGAACACCGCATCCGGGAAATGGACGTGAGCCACCACGTCACGCTCGTAAGTCCTGTACCCGAAGTGCGCGCCAAGCTTGTGCACTTGCAACAGGAAACCGGGCGGGGTGGCGGCGTGGTGATGGATGGCCGCGACATCGGCACCGTGGTGTTCCCGAACGCCGAAGTGAAGTTCTTCATGACCGCGCGACCCGAGGTGCGCGCGCAACGGCGTTACATGGAGCTGAGGGGACGAGGTGCGAGCACGACCTTGGAAGAAGTGCTCGCGAACATTGCGCGTCGTGATCTGGACGATACCACGCGTGCCGCCGATCCGCTGATCCAAGCACCGGATGCGGTGGTGATCGACAACAGCGAACTCACCTCACGCGAGCAGTTCGATATCGCGCTGGGTGTGGTAGTGAAGCTGATCGGGCAGGTGACGGAAGCGTGAGGCGACGAAGGCTTCGGATTATGGCATCAGATGTCCAAGTCTGTTTTCAAGTCCGCCTCTGGGAACAACTTTGTTGGCTTGTCTGGTAGTATCATGATGTCGAGAACTCCTGCATACCATTGGGTAATCTCAATGCACTCTTCATTGAGAATCTCTGAATGGTATGTCTCAACAACTTGGGATTTTGGCACCCAAAGTGTCTCCTTCCTATGTTCTGGCCCTGACCAATAGGCGTTGTACATGGTGGCCTTGGGACTGGTTCTTCCAGTTGGATGAATTTCCAGATTGGTTCAGAAATAATTCCAGGTGATGCGCATCGAAACCTAGCTGTGTGGCTTAGCCGATCATAGTGTCTACCACCTCCACCGGATCCTTCACCCCCTCAACAAACCCCAGCACCTTCAGCATCACCCGATCCAACAACGTGTCCGGGCAACTGGCACCGCTGGTGAGGATGATCTTGAGCGGTCGTTTCGCAGGTAGCCAGTCGTTCGTGGTTTCCAGTTCGTGCGCCGGGTAGTTGAAGTGTTGGATCACTTCCGCAGATAGGATCTCGCTTTCGTCCTTGATGAAGTAGGTGGGGAACTTGTGTTCCAGCAGTTCCACCAAATGGCTGGTGTTGCTGCTATTGTAGCCACCCACCACCAGTGCGAAGTCTGCATCGGCTTTCAGCAGTTCGTTGGTGGCGTCCTGGTTGTCGTTGGTGGCGTAACAGAGGGTGTCGCGCGTGTCGGCGAAGTGTTGCTTGAGGTCGGCATCGCCGTACTTCTTCGCCATCACTTGCTTCAAGTGATCCGCAATGGCCTGCGTTTCGGTGGCGAGCATGGTGGTCTGGTTCACCACGCCAATGCGTTGCAGGTCTTTCGCTAGGTCGAAGTCCGGCGTACATCGCTTGCCGAAGAGTTCAGTGAATCGTTCCGAAGGCAATTCACCTGAGATGATGCGTCCCAGTTCCTGTGCCTCGGCCATGTCCTTCACGATCACCGCCGGTGCACCCTTGGCCGTGTGGCTGAAGGTGGCGCGTGTTTCCTCGTGCGCGGCCTTGCCATGGATCACCACGGTGTAATCCTGAGTGCCGAGTTGGGCACTGCGGTTCCACACCTTCTCCACGAAGGGGCAGGTGGTGTTGTACTTCAGCGGATCGATGCCAATGCTCTTCAGTTTTGCTTCGGTTTCCAGGGTGGTCCCGAAGGCGGGGATGATCACGATGTCGTCGGCCTTCAGTTCGGCCCAGTCCATGAGCATTTGCCCGTGCGTGTCCTGGATGAAGCGCATGCCGCGGCTGGTGAGGTCGTCGTTCACAGCCGGGTTATGGATCATCTGGGAAAGCAGGAAGATCCGTTTGCCGGGGTTCTCCTCCAGCGCTTTATAGCTGATCTCAATGGCGTTCTCCACCCCGTAGCAGAAGCCGAAGTGCCGGGCAAAAACGAAGCGGATGGGGCCGAGGTCGAGTAGGGTCGGGGAGAGGTCCTTCTTCTTGGGGTCCTGCGCTTTGCGGAAGGCCTTCAGGCGGCCAATGAGGTCGCTGCGGTAGTGGGTGGGTATGGTGAAGGCGCGCATGAGCGAGGGGGCGAAGTTCAGCCTCATTCTGAGTTGTTGCGTGTTAACGGGTTACGTGTTGCGGGTTCAGGGCGGCCAAACCCGTAACACCTAACCCCTCAACCCGCAACAAGCCCTGAGAATCTGAACTTCGCCCCCTCGCTCATGCGCTCCTTCACCAT
>JBKJPT010000162.1:0-5624 GCA_046595075.1 Flavobacteriales bacterium | reverse complement strand
GATCGATCAACGTGGACCATACGCATCACAAGTGGATCTGCCCTTGGGCACATTGCCCGCGGGCAGCTACAACCTGAAGGTGGAGCAGGGCGATGCGAAGTGGGAGACGCGGTTCGTGAAGGTGCCCTGACGCTACTTCACTCCGCTGCACGATCTGTTGCGCAAGTATTCTGAAAGCGTCGGGATCTCCCACCGTCGGTCGTTCCCTTCGGGTTTGCGTGGGATCGCTGTGCTGGCGATCACCTCGCGCACGGCTTTCACCATCAGCGCGGCGCCGCTCACCATTTGCAGTGTGGGGTAGGTGCTGAAGTTGTCTGCCGCTGTTGGTTGTATAAGCGCCTGATGCAGGATGTGGCCGGTGTCCACACCCGCATCCACATGGTGTACGGTAACGCCGCAATGCGCGCGATCATCATGCACGAGCGCCCAATAGGCACCATGCACGCCACGGTATTGCGGTGTGATGCCCACATGCGTGTTGAGGATGGGAACACCCAGTGCCGTGATTGTGTTCTGCGAAAGAATACGCGTGCCGTTGATCACTACTGCACGCGGTGCCAGCGAGCGCACCAGTTCCCAGGTCGCGGGGTCGTTCACGGATCCCGAGCGCGTCATCACTTCGTGTGCGATCGCCGCATCGGATGCATTGGCCTGTTGAAGGATCTCGGCCTTGCGCGTGACCGAACGTGCACTGAGCGGCTTCGCAACGAACACTTGGAAGAGCACTTGTCCGATCACGGTGCCCACACCCAAACGTTTCGCACGCGATCGCAGCAACCTCCACTTGGTAGGCGGCTCTTCGTACACCACGCGCACATCGAAGTCCTTCGCGAGCGCATGGTAGAGGATCGCCGTAGCCGAACTCTCTCTTGCGAGCAGTACGATGCGTTCACGCATGATCGGTGACGGCGCGTTGCGCGAGTTCGTTCATCGTCATGCTCTCGAAGCCATGATCGCGATGCAGGCGATCGTAGTGCGCGAGGATCCGTTCGAGCATGTCCATGTTCCGGTCGAGGTCACTACCGAAGTTATGCGGGTGCCACCACAGGTGGAAGAGCGTGCTCGTCCTCGCTGCGTGGTCCATGGCGCTGGTGATGCGGCGCAGCTTCAAGCCATCGAGCAAGGCGTAGCGCGAATTGTAGGGGCGTAGGAAGCGACTGCTCGGCAGATCCACCGGCAATGCACTTCCCTTCGCTGGCAGCGGATGGCAGTTGTGTCCGCTCACGCTGATCCACGTATCCAGCAAGCGGAAGGCACGGCGGAAAAGAGATTCGTCCTCCTTGTTGCGACCGTGGTAGAGCCAACTGCGCTCATTGCCACGGAAGGCGATGATGCCATGCTCCTTGCAAATGCCGAGGTAGCGCGCGTTGTACTGGTTGCGCGGGAACACGAAGCTCTTCAGTTCAAGACCGAAGGCGCGCGCCGCATGCTGCGCGGCTTCCAGATCCGCCGCGAACTCCGCTTCGGTCTGCCCCGCTTCCAGGCAGTAGTAGTGCGAGAACGTATGGCACGCGATCTCGTGCGCCGGATGTTGCTGGATCGTGCGGATCAACGAGGCTCCGAAGTGGTAGGGATCACTCGCTTCATCGGCACCGATGCCGTTGATGTGACCGTTGTATGGCGAGAGATCTTTGTTCGCGTAAGCAGGTCGAACGGCGGGAAGGCCCTTTTCGAGATCGACCTTTTTCTCGAAGAACAGCAAGCCCACCGTCGCGAACGTCGCCTTCACACCATGCGTGTCGAAGGCATTCAACATGCGAGGTAACGCCGTGCGCACGCCGCGGATGTTCGCGCCGTAGCCTTCGATGGTGCGCTTGTCGCGCATCCCCCAGAAGAGCTCGAAGTCCAGCGAAATGACGAACGCGCCTTTGGTCATGCGGTCGGAAAAGTAATTTCCAGATCAGCCACAGTCCTTCGCTCCGCTCGGACGGACGGCACAAATGAGCACTGATAATTCCGGTGGATCATTGATAGGTCGGGACTCATCTCCTCGCCTTTGCTTTTGTCGGAGTTCGGCCTTCATCTGTGCCATCTGTGGCCTCTTCCTTCATCAGTGGACCCGCTCGCCGTTCACGAACGTTGCCATCACCTTCGCTTTGCGCAGGACCTCGGGTGGTGCTTTTTCAAGGTCCACGTTCACCACGGTGAGGTCTGCGAACTTGTTCACTTGCAGTGTGCCGAGGTCGTTCTCGGTGAACGATGCGATGGCGTTCCAGAGCGTCATACCGCGCAGTGCATCAGCACGGGACAGCGCGTTCTCCATGTGGTATCCACCATCGGGCCAGCCGCTCGCGCTTTCGCGCAACACCGCACTGCGGAAGGTTTGTAGGGGGTCGATGTCCTCCACGGGGAAGTCGGTGCCAAGGGCAAGCAGGCCAAGTTGCTTGCGCAGGTCTTCGTATGCGTAGGCGCCCGCGATCCGTTCCGCACCGATCCGGTCTTCGGCCCAAGGCCCATCGCTGGTGGCGTGCGTGGGTTGCACGCTGGGGAGGATGTTGTACCGCGCGAACAGCGCACGATCCGCGGGGCTCACCACCTGTGCGTGCTCGATCCGCCAACGCCGATCGTTGGTGCCACCGAGCACGTCGCCGTACACACCCAGCAGCAATTTGTTCGCACTGTCGCCAATGCAATGCGTGTTCATTTGGAAGTCGTGCTGCTTGCACCATTCCGCCACTTCAAGGAAGTGATCACGCGTGGCCAGCAGCGCGCCATGTTCGCCCGGACGGTCGCTGTAGGGTGATTTCAAGCACGCCCCCCAAGATCCCAATGCGCCATCGCCATAGACCTTTATGCTGCGCACGTGCAGGCGATCGGTGTGTATGGGGCCGCTCTTCGCGAAGTGTTCAAGGTTCTCCGGCGCATCGGTGACCATGGCGTACACGCGCATCTTCAGCGCGCCTTCGTCCTGCATGCGTTGGATGAGTGCGATGGTGCCGGTATCGATGCCAGCATCATGCACGCCCGTGAGTCCCACAGCAAAGCAATCGCGCTGGGCAGTGAGCAGTGCCGTGCGCTTGGTGGCCTCATCCGCTTCATCAAAGATGGCTTGGAAGACATTGAACGCATTGTCGATGAGCAGGCCGGTGGGCTCCCACATGGGGTAACCCGAATGGCGTACTTCCTTCAGGGAACCCGGATCCATCCATGAAGTGTCGCCATTCTCCGTGGTGAACCGCCCCACGATCTGTCCGCCCGAGACTTTGCTATCGCTATTGATGCCCGCATGGTGCAGCGCAGCGGCGTTCGCTACAGCAGCGTGCCCATCTACACGTTGCAGCAACACCGGACGATCGGGGAAGAGTTTGTCCAACTCCTTTCGATCCGGGTACTCCTTCACATCCCACAGGTTCTGGTCCCAGCCGCGGCCCATGATCCAGGTCTTTTCCGGGTGTGCTTCGGCGAAGGCCTTGGTGCGTTCCAATACTTCGGCCCAGCTCTTGGCGCCGTTCAGGTCTACCTTCTGTTTGTTCACGCCGTAGCCGAGGAAGTGGCAGTGGCCATCAACAAAGCCGGGGTATACGTGCTGCCCAGCGGCATCGTAGGTCTCCGTGGCGCTGTATCTGTTCAGGATCTGCTGTTCAGCTCCCATCTCCACAATGCGACCGTCCTTGATCGCCATGGCCTGGAAGACGCTGTCACCTTCGCCGAGGGAATGGATGATGGCGTTGTGTACCACCAGGTCGGCATCGATGTTCTTGTACGCGCAGCTCGTGAGCAATGCGGCGCAGGCAATTAGAATGAACTGTTTCATGATCGTGGCCCCAAAGGAAGCCAACGCGGCAGTCGCTTCGGATCGATCACCAACAACGCGGCGAAGGCCACGAAGGGCAAGAGCGGGATCCGATAACGTATGAGCGCGCCAACGACAGGAACCGTCCAGCCGATCAGCAGGGCGAGCAACAGGATGAAGGAGAGGAGGAACCAGAGCGTGGGGCGGTCGATGCCCGACCATGGACGCGAATAGCGAATGGCGAACAAGGGAATGGCAAGCAGCAGCAGGTTCTCTGCGGCGCTCATCCACGCGAGCGCACCGGTACCGAGCACCAGGAATGGGGAGATGAAGGTCATGAACAAGGCGTGCGGGGAACTGCGGATGAAGCTCCAGAGGCCTCCATCGAGCGCGGGCATCGTGAGCAAACTGCCGCTCTGCACATCGGTGGCCATGCCAATGAAGTCGTGCTGTTTCACCGTGAGCATATCCAGCATGCTGTAGCCGTGCACCATGGATCCGGAGAGCAGAACGGCAGCAAGGCCCAATGCATGCACAATGATGCTCTGCAACAACGGCCTTCCCGGTCTTGCTTGCGCCCACTGCCACGCGAGCAATCCCGGAATGAGACAGAGCAGCACGTAGAACTTCACCACCAGCATTACAAAGAGGCCGATGATGAATGCCACCAACGGCCGCCACGCCAACCGGTCGGGCCAGTTGCCGATGATGCCCAGGAGGAAGAGCCCTAGACCGAAGACAAGCAGGCTTTCCTTGAGCACACCACTGGCCCAGAACAGCATGCTCGGCCAAAGGAAGATCGCGGCCATAAGTCCGCGCTCGACGCCCTGCAACAACGGGTGCACAGCGCGGTACAAGGCCACCAGGCCCGTGGTGCTGATGAAACAGGCGAATACCGTATGTACATGGTATTGACCGAATGAGAACAAGCGCAACACCGCGTTGAAGCGGATCATGGTGTGCGAATCGTTGTACACGTTGTTCTCGAACTGGCGCACCCAGTTGTTCATCACGCCGTAGTACTGGGCATCGAAGTAGGGTGAATCGTTGCCGATGCCGCTGAGCATGCGGAAGAAATCGCCGGGCGCGTTCCACAACGCATTGTAGAGCACTTCGCTGTCATCGAAGTATTTGAAGATGTCGGCGGTGCTGCGGTCGGTGTAGAGATATGTGTACACGACCCAGAGCGCTGTGCCGGCGATGATCTTCAGCAGAAAGAGCCCCGCGATCGTGCGCATGCGCAAGCCCGGCACCCGCGCGAAGAAGGGGATCTTCCGCATGAAGTAGAGGAAGAGCGCCGCGTAGGCTATGGCGAGGAGAATGCCGGGCATGCGTCTTCATCCCGATCCAACGGGAGTGCGCAAGGTAGACGTGTGATCCGCCTCGTGGTCGCCCGCGCAGTGCTTCTACATTTGCGCGCCCATGCCCATCGTTACAACCAACCCCGACACAGCACCCGCTGGCGTCGATACCGCTAAGAAACTCGGACTGCTGCCCGAGGAGTTCGAGAAGATCAAGACGATCCTCGGTCGCGCGCCCAACTTCACGGAGTTGAGCATCTACAGCGCCATGTGGAGCGAGCACTGCTCGTACAAGAATTCCATCCAGCAGCTGAAGACGCTGCCGCGCAGTGGCCCCAAGTTGCTGGCCGAGGCAGGGCAGGAGAACGCCGGCCTCGTGGACATTGGCGATGGATGGGCATGCGCCTTCAAGATCGAGAGCCATAACCACCCTAGCGCCATTGAACCGTACCAAGGTGCGGCCACAGGCGTGGGCGGGATCAACCGCGACATCTTCACCATGGGTGCGCGGCCCATTGCACAGTTGAACTCGCTGCGCTTCGGCGACATCAGCAAGGAAGCGAGCAGCCGCTGGCACATGCGCGGCGTTG
>JBKJPT010000248.1:0-7923 GCA_046595075.1 Flavobacteriales bacterium | reverse complement strand
TAGATGAACGGCACCATCTCCGCTGTCACCGTCTGGTAGATCACCACGATCACACCGGCGCTAACGAGCACCATGGCCCAGAGCGGTAGTGCGGCGAAACCATCGCGGTAGCGCTGCTTGAAGGAACTCGGGAGCCAATGAATGATGAGGCCGATGGCCATCAGCGCGAACACGCTGCGGAAGCCCCAGAGCACTTCGCCGATGAGGCCCGGCTGGAAGGCGTTGCCGATCTGGTAGAGGACTTTGTTGGCGGTCTCCAATGAATCGCTGCGGAACCAAACGCGCGTGAACGTGATGAAACTAAAGGTGAAGAAGACCACCCACGCGTGCGCGATCCAACTCCTGCTGTGTTCCCACGGGCTCACCTTCTTCCAGAACTTGTAGATCACCAGGCCAAGGCCGTTGAGCGCGCCCCAGATCACGAACATCCAACTGGCGCCATGCCACAGCCCACCAATGAGCATGGTGATCATGAGGTTGAGGTTGGTGGTGATCACGGTGTTGAGCGCAGGGGAGAGGCGCACCGCCACCACACCCAGCGCGACCAACGACAGCATGAGGAACGGTAGCCACAACCATCCCGTGAGCAACGTGAAGGCCGCGCCGATGAAGCCGAGCATGATCCATGAGAACACCGATCCTGTGCGGTTGCCACCCATGGGGATGTACAGGTAATCCCGAAGCCAGGTGCTCAGGCTCATGTGCCAGCGCTTCCAGAACTCGCCCACGTTGCGCGCCTTGTACGGGCTGTTGAAGTTGGTGGGCAGCCGGAAGCCCATGAGCAGCGCCACACCGATGGCGATGTCGGTGTAACCGCTGAAGTCGCAGTAGACCTGGAGCGAGTAGGCGTAGAGCGCCATGAGGTTCTCGAAGCCAGTGAAACGCAACGGATCACTGAAGACACGGTCGATGAAGTTCACCGCGATGTAGTCGCCGATGAGCATCTTCTTGGCGAGGCCGTTGAGGATCCAGAACACCGCGAGGCCGAACTGTGCGCGCGTGAGCGAGAACTCTTTGTACACCTGCGGAATGAATTCCGCAGCACGCGTGATAGGCCCCGCCACCAGTTGCGGGAAGAAGCTCACGAAGAAGCCGTAGTCGAGGATGTTCTTCACCGGCTTCACATGGCCGCGGTACACGTCCATTGCGTAGCTGATGGCTTGGAAGGTGAAGAAGCTGATCCCCACCGGCAATAGGATGCGGTCCACGATGTGGTTGCCGCCGAACACGCCGTTCGCGAACTGCGCGAAGTAGTTGACCTCGTGGAAGTGCGTGCCGAAGGCCGAATTGATGTTATCGATGAGGAAGTGCGCGTACTTGAAATAGCAGAGCAGCAACAGGTTGATCGAAAGGCTGAGCGCGAGCCAAAGCTTCTTCTTCAACCCCGGTGATGCACCGGCGATGGCGAGTGCCAGCACATAGTCCGAGACCGTGGAGAACAGAAGGATGCAAACGAAGAGCCCGCTGCTCTTGTAGTAGAAGAAGAGGCTGACGAGGAAGAGGTATGCGTTGCGCAGTGCGCGCTTCTTGTGGATGATGCTGTAGATCGCTAGCACAACCGCGAAGAATCCCCAGAAGAAGAACCGCGTGAAGATCAGCGGCGACTTTGGGTCATAGTAGAAGATGCCGGCCCAGTCGATGGAGTCGTTGAGGAGGATCGATCCCGCGGACATGGATCAGGGTCGCTGTGCGCGCTTGATGTGTTCGCCGTACTTCTCCATCATCGCGGTGAAGAGCAGATCGCCCAACAACGCATAGCCTTCGCGCGTCATATGGATGCGGTCGCTCTTGGCGAGGTCTGCATCCTCCCACATGCGCACACTGCCCTGGCCGCCCATCACGCCGAAGGTGTCCCACACACCCACGCCCTCGCTGGCGCTGAGGTGCAACATCGCGTCGCGCACCGCCGTGGCCTTCATGTTGGGGTGGCGGCGCTTCACGTAGCTGTCCGTGTTGGTGGTGAGCAGGATCGCCGCATTGGGGTTGGTGCTGCGCACGCGGCGGATCAGCTCGCGGTAGTTGTTCTCGTAGCGCGTCGCGTCGAAGTCGGGGTCATGCGCATCATTGATGCCGATGCTGAGGATCACGAGATCGGGATCGAGCATGGCCAGTTCCTTGGCGAAGCGCTGGCAACGCAACCAACTTGCCGTACTCGCACCGTTCACACCGCTGGCATGGAGGAAGATCCCCGGATCGCTGTTGTCGAGGATCATTCCGTAGAGGGTGAACTGCCGTTGGTCGGTGTCCATGCGTTCAAAGCGCAAATGCAGCGTGTCCATCTGCCGATCGAAGGAGAACTCGGTGTAGCCACCCGTGGCGTTCATCGCCTTGGTGATACGGACCGTCGGGTCGATGTCGAATGCGTTCACGTCGAAGCTGCTGTCGATGCGGTGCAGCACCCGCACGCGATCGAAGGTGTAGCCCGGATAGACATCTCCACGGAAGCTGATCTTGAGCGTTGTGAGGGTATCGCGCGTGGTGGTGGAGATGCCTCCGATCCCAAGCGCACTGCTGTCGCTCTTGACGACGTTGCGCAGGCCCGTCCACGTGCCAGTATACACCGGGTTGTACCACCAGGGGTTGTTGCTTTTCGCCATGTTGTACGGGAAGATGAAACCGCGACCGGCGCGCACGCCGGGTGCCATCGTCTGCATGCGGTGGCGCAGTTCCATGCTCCACATGTCGGCTTGCACGTGCGATCCACCGATGTGCACGATGTTCACCTGTCCGGTCCCATCGAACACGAGTTGGTCCAGTTTCGCGTGATATGCTTCCCACGCACTGCTATCGCCCTTGAACACGATATGGTTCGCGGCCATGCCGAGGAATGAGTGCTCCGGCACCTGTAACGGATCGGCACTGCCAGGTGCGCGTGGCAGCACTTGCGCGTAAGATGTCAGCGATACGATCGCGACGATGATCGAATGTGTGCGCAGGATCCTCATTGGCGTGCGGCGTGGTAAGCGGCGAAGTCGGTGATGACCGCATTGTAGAAGAGCTCGCCCACTTTTCGGGCGCCCTGCGGACTGAAGTGCGTGTAGTCCGTGGCGGCCAACGGCGGATCGGCCTGCACCCAGCTCGCCATGCTGTTCTTGCCGCCCATGGCCTCGTACATGTCCCAGAACACCGCGCCTTGCGCGAGCGCGTTCGTCTTCATCGCGTTGCGCACATCCTCCAGATACGGGCGCGTAACGTACGCATCGCCTTCCTTGATGCTCATGTCGCTTGGGCCGATGACGATAATGCTCACGCCGGGCATCATCTTCCTGAAGCGGGAGATCTGCGCACCGAAGAAGCGGCCGTATTGCGCGGCTTCCTCCGCGCTCTTCAGGTTGGGCAGCACATTGCCACCGTATTGCAGGATGAGCAGTTCCACATCGAGCTCGTTGTACATGCGCGCCAGCAACGCCTGATCGCTGCGGCGGAACTCGTAGCCCGCCGCGCCGCGCGCTGGGATGTTGTCCATCGCCACGCCGTTGCGTCCTTCCAATGAGACGCCGAACACGTCGGGGCTATCGGTGCCCTTCATCGTGATCATCACTTCCTTTGGTGTGCCTTCGAAGCGCCATTCGCGAACGAGCAGTTGCGCACCGGGCTCGATCGTTTCGCTGCTCACTTGCACATCATCGACCGTCATGGTCAGCGTGATGAGTGCGCGGTGCCAGCCATAGAACAATCGG
Source organism: Flavobacteriales bacterium (assembly GCA_046595075.1). Classification (GTDB taxonomy): domain Bacteria; phylum Bacteroidota; class Bacteroidia; order Flavobacteriales_F; family PHOS-HE28; genus PHOS-HE28. The sequence continues at coordinate 4,243 of JBKJPT010000248.1, read as the reverse complement.
CACTCGCTCCACACCTGTGCCTTTGCGAAGCAGCGGCGTTCCGGCCGGAGCGTGATCGTGGCGGTGTGTACCAGGGTATCCGGTGCAATGGTGTCGTTCAGGATCGGCGTGAACCGCGAGAACGCCGACATCGCGCCAAATCGTTCGTGCGTCAGGTCCTTCGGCCGTTTGCCCATGGCACTGTACCGTATCCAGTTGTCGCTGATGCGACGATCGACACTGAAGTGCGGGACGATGTCGGCCACGGCGACGAGCCCGGGACCGTTGCCGCCGAACTGCGTTTGCAGTTTGTTGCGCACGTAGGCCGTGATGCGATCGCCTTCCAATTGCGAATCGCCGTAGTGCAGGATGCGGATGGGTTTCGATCGTGAGCCGGCGCTTTCCAGCGCTGCGAAGAAGCCGTGCAAGGCCTGTGCGCCCTCGGCGGGATAGTGCATCTTGATACGCTCCTCCAATGGAGCCAGCTTGATCGGGTCGAAGAGTAACGGAGCGCCGGCGCTATCCACCTGGAGGCTATCGATGGCTAGGCTGTCCGCGGGTGCTTCTGTGCTGTCGGTGGGAACGGCGAGAATATCGGTTATGTCCACCAACTCTGGTTCCTTCTGGAGCCAGGATCGAACGACCTCGCGCGCCGAGGGGAAGTCGATGTCCAGAGCGCCGAGCTTGACCCCACCCTGCGGGATCAGTTCACCTATCAGCGCGAGCACCGCCATGACGGCGAGCAGGAATCCGAGGACACGGCCGGGTGTCATGGTCGCGAGGGGATCTTGAGTTTCTGCCCTGGATGGATGTCCGCTGAGATGCCGTTCGCCTTCATCAGGTCCTTCGCTTCAAGCCCCGGGTAGCGCTGCGCGATGGCGTAGAGCGAATCACCGGCCTGCACCGTGTACCAAGTGAAATCTGCCACGGGCGAAGGCACACGCACAGTGGTGCCACCGGTGCGGGGTGAGGTGCTGTTGGTGGGGCCGTCATCATCACCGGTGGCGTGCCGCTCGTATCGCGCGCGTTGCGAAGCAGGCACGTAGATCACCAACTTATCCCCGGCGCTGATCCTGTCGCTGCGCAATTTGTTCCACGTCTTGATCTGCGATACGCGCACACCGAAGCGCATGGCGATACGACCGAGGTAGTCGCCACTGCGCACGCGGTAGTGGATGGCTTCGCGTCCATCGGCAGAGCGTTCAACAGGTGCACTAGTGATAGGTGCCTCGATCATCTGTCGCTGCACCCGTGCGATGGAATCGGTGAGTTGTGCGAAACGTTCGCGTTCGCCGCGGGGTAGTTGGAAGCGTTCCAGGGCGGGAACGCGATCGTGGCACCATAGGGGATTGATCGCACGCAGCCGCGAGATCGGCATGCCGAGCGTGGCGGCGATAGCTTGCAATCGTAGTTCATTCTCCGCGCGCAAAGTGTCGCTCGCCTCGAGGGGTTTCACATCCAGCGGAACGATGCCGAGCTTCTTCGCTTGTGCGCTCAGGTGAATGCAGGCCATGAGCAGTGGCAGCACATCGCGATGCCCATCGGTGAATTGCGGGTAGAGCTTCCGTGGATCGGTGCTGTTGTTCGTGCGTCCTTGTGCACGTGTCACGTTCGCTGGTCCGCAGGTGAAGGCCATTACCGATAGGTCCCAATTGCCGTAGAGCGCGTGCAGATCCTTGAGGTAATGCGTTGCTGCAACAGTGGAGAGATAGGGATCGCGACGCTCATCGCGGACGGCATCCACGTGCAAGCCATAGCGTGTTGCCACGGGATAGTTCAACATCCAAAGACCCGCTTCACCATTGGGGGAACCAGCGAGCGTGTTCATGGCGCTCAAGGCCATCGGCAAGTACTTCAGATCGTTCGGCAGTCCTTGTTCGGCCAGCGCGCTCTCGATCATGGGGAAGTAATGCTGCGCTGCGCCTAGCACCGCACGGAACTCTTCGCGTCGTGGTTCGCCGTAGAGCCGCAGGTAGGCCACCACGTTGCTGTCGGTGAATACCGGCATATCCGGTGTTGCGGCGTGTAGTTGTGCGAGCAGGTCGCGCGTGTCCACAGCGCGCACCACACCGGGATGCACATTGTGCCGCGCTTCTTCCGCAGCATTGCGCACGGGCCAAGTGGTCATCAGGCTATCGATCCGCCAGGTGGTTTGTGCCACCGACGAGGCCATGCTGACGGCGAAAAGGAAGAAAAGTATAGGACGCACCTGCACTGTGTAAAGCAAGGATCGTTGAATACTAGAACGCGCGCGATGGCCCCTGGATTTTCCACGCCGGGATGTGGAGCGAAGAAAATAGTGGACGATGCCTCTCGCCTTATGCGAGCCAGATGGCCAATAGCACCATGGCCGGTGCAGCCAGCAGGTAGCCATCGAACCGATCAAGCACACCGCCGTGGCCGGGCATGATGGTTCCACTGTCCTTCACACCCGCAGCGCGTTTGATCGCGCTTTCCATTAGATCGCCGATGGTGGAGGTGATCGTGACCACGAGGGACGCAATGAGCCAGGTGCGGCCAGGTAGTTCAGTGTCGATGTACTTGGCGATAGCCCACGCAACCGCGATCGAGAGGATCAGCCCGCCGAGGAAACCTTCCCACGTTTTGCCGGGGCTCACCTTGGGCATGAGCTTGGTGCGGCCGATGGCCTTGCCTACCAGGTACGCGCCGGTGTCGTTGGTCCAGAGCAGGAGCATGAAGCCAATGAGTATGTGCCCTTCGGTGGCCATCCAGCTTGCGCAGGCCATGGGTAAGGCAACGTAGAACGCTGTGCACAGGTGGTGCCCCATCACCGCACCCGGCGTTGTGGTTCCAGTGCGCAACACCAGCACGGCAGCTACGCCGAGTGCAAAGAAGGTGATGGCCAAGGCGTACTGGAAATGCGGATCTGGAAAGCGGAGCACACATGCCCATACCGCGTAGGTCACCAGTGCCAGCGCTACGGAAGTGATCACGTGCGGGCCACTATCGCGATCCTTCCACAAAAGGCGGTGCAGCTCCCATGCTACCAAGCCCGTGATCGGTAAGAAGAGCATCGCGGTAGCCTCGAAGCCCGACCACGCTGCACCGAGCACCAGTGCCACGTACACGGCCCCGCTCAGCGTGCGCACGAGCAGTTCCTTCATCCTTCGCTGGTGTTGCGCACAATGTGCATGGCGCGCATGGCGTGATCCGGTTCCACATACACGCCCACGTCGGCGAGGGGAGGGTAGAGGCGCGATCCCTGGTCCATCACCACCGCGTGTATGCCATGCTCTTCCAACAGGCCGCGTACCATCTCCGCTTCGTGCGGGGATCCGGCGCTGAAGATGAGCGTCCAGTTCCCCATGCGCGATCAGTTCGCTGCGCCATCCGCTTCGGGCACATCCAACGGCAGGGCAGGCGGGTGTGCTCCGTTGCTGTTGTTGGACGTGGCCTGTTCGCTCTTGATGAAGGGGCGCACGCCGAAGATCTTCTCCAGATCCTCTTTGAAGATCACTTCCTTCTCCAGCAACTGGGTAGCCAGTGCGGTGAGCTTGTCCCTGTTCTCGTTGAGGATGCGCTTAGCGCGCTCGTATTGGCCTTCCACGATCTTGCTCACCTCCTCATCGATCGTTTGGGCGAGGCGTTCGCTGTACGGTTTGCCAAATGTGTACTCGCTCTGTCCGCTGCTGTCGTAGTAGCTGATGTTGCCCACCTTTTCGTTGAGGCCGTACATGGTCACCATGGCATAGGCCTGCTTGGTCACCTTCTCCAGATCGCTCAACGCACCGGTGCTCACCTTACCATAGACCACGGCCTCCGCTGCGCGACCGCCGAGGGCTGCGCAGATCTCGTCGAGCATCTGCTCGGTAGTGGTGAGGTGGCGCTCATCGGGCAAGTACCATGCGGCACCCAACGAACGACCGCGCGGCACGATGGTCACCTTCACCAGTGGTGAAGCATGTTCCACCAACCAGCTCACCGTGGCATGACCGGCTTCGTGATAGGCCACCGATCGTTTCTCGTCCACGGTGATGATCTTGTTCTTCTTCTCCAAGCCCCCGATCACGCGGTCCACGGCGTCGATGAAATCCTGCTTGTCCACGCTCTTCTTCTTGCGGCGCACGGCGATCAAGGCCGCTTCGTTGCAGATGTTGGCGATATCGGCACCGCTGAAGCCCGGCGTTTGGCGCGCGAGGAACTCCACGTCCACGCTGCTGGTATCGAGCTTCAATGGTTTGAGGTGCACGCGCAGGATCTCCACCCGCTCGTTGAGGTCGGGCATGTCCACGTAGATCTGGCG
>JBKJPT010000202.1:0-15870 GCA_046595075.1 Flavobacteriales bacterium | reverse complement strand
CACCTCGCCAGCGAAGCAAGCGTCCATAGGCACGGCGATGTCGGCGTTGCTGCTGAGGATGGCGCACACCACAGCGAGATCCATAGCAGGCTCCTCCACACGGAATCCACCAGCGAGGTTGAGGAAGACGTCCTTCTGCCCGAGGCGGAAACCACAGCGCTTCTCCAACACCGCGAGCAGCATGTTCATGCGTCGCAGGTCGAAGCCGGTGGAACTGCGTTGCGGTGTGCCGTACACCGCGCTGCTCACAAGGGCTTGCACTTCGATCAGGAGCGGGCGCATGCCTTCCATGGTGGCGGCGACGACCACGCCACTGGGTCTTTCGCCACGCGTGCCGAGCAGGACCTGGCTGGGGTCCTCTACTTCCACGAGGCCACTGCCTTGCATTTCGTAGATGCCAAGTTCGTTCGTGCTGCCAAAGCGGTTCTTCAACGGACGCAACAACCGGTAAGCGTGATCACGGTCCCCTTCGAACTGTAGCACGCAATCCACCATGTGCTCCAGGACCTTTGGCCCTGCGATGAAGCCATCCTTGGTGATGTGGCCGATGAGCACCATGGGGATCCCGGTGATCTTGGCGAAGCGCATGAGTTCTGCGGTGCTCTCCCGCACCTGACCTACGCTGCCGGGGCTGGCATCGAGCACGGAGGTGTGCAGCGTTTGCACACTGTCGATCACTACGAGCGTCGGCTGCAATGCTTCGATGTGCTTGAAGATGTTCTGCGTGTTCGTTTCGGTGAGCACGTGGCAGTTGCTGACCACCTTTGGTCGGCCTTCCTGCAAACGATCGGCGCGCATCTTCACCTGGTGCTCGCTCTCTTCACCGGATACATAGAGCGTCTTCAACGAAGGGTTGCGCAACGCCGTCTGCAATAGCAAGGTGCTCTTGCCTATGCCGGGCTCACCGCCGATGAGCGTGATGCTGCCAGGGACGAGACCACCACCGAGCACGCGCGTGAACTCACGATCGCTCAGTGCGATACGTGGTCCGTCCTGCACGGGGATCTGATCGATAGGGACGGGTTTCGGGTTGCGGCCTTTGACGCTTGTTGGTGTGCCGCGCTTCTCTTCGACACGATCCACTACTTCTTCAACAAGCGTGTTCCATTGCTTGCACTGTGCGCATTGCCCCATCCACTGCGGATAGCTGCTACCGCATTGCTGGCAAACGAACTTGGAACGGAGCTTAGCCACGCCGGATCCTTTCGACGAGTGCCGTTGTGGAGAATCCCTCCACGAACGGAATGCTCTTTACTTCACCACCGTTCCCACGAACGACATCAGCTCCCACGATCTGCTCCTCGCTCCAGTCGCCACCTTTAACAAGCACGTTGGGGAGCACGGCGTGGATCAACGCGAGCGGAGTATCCTCTTCGAAGATCACCACGGCATCAACGAGCCTGATCGCGGCGAGCACCTTGGCGCGCGAGTCCTGATCGTTCAACGGGCGATCGGGGCCCTTGCCTTGCCGCTTCACGCTGGCATCACTGTTCAAGCCGATGATGAGGCGATCGCCGAGCACTGCCGATTCCTGCAAGTACTCCACGTGGCCACGGTGCAGTATGTCGAAGCAGCCGTTGGTGAACACGATGCGATCACCCTTCATGCGCCAGATGTTGCAAAGGCGCTTGATGCCGACAAGATCCACGATGCGCTTGTCAGTGGTCGAGGTCAGTACATCGCTGCTCATGCGGAAGGGTTCTTTTTCAAGGCCATCAAAAGTAGCGACAGCCCACCGAGGACGATGATCATCAGCGTTTGTGCCGACCAGAGCAGCCAGCCCATGGCCAGGGCATCGGGCCGGAGCAGTCCGCCACCGTCGGGTGCGGGCATGTACACACCCACGATGAGCGCTACGAAGGCCGGGTACACACCAATGCCTCCCTGCACGAGAATGATGCCCACCGCACCGGCGATGAAGCCCGCAAGGATCCCAGCGAACGGCATGCCTTGCATGGAAGGCAGGCAGTAGAAGCCCACTTGGAACATTCCCAGATAGGCTGCCCAAATGAAAAGGGTGTGCAGAACGAACAAGGTCTTCTTGCGAGTACTGAACACGGTACGCAGGCCTTCCATGAAGCCAAGCAACGTATCCATGAACCGGGCCCGCAACGCAGGTCGTGTGTAGATGAAGTACCCGGCAACCAACCCGAGCAAGAGAACGCCAGCAAGTACCCACCAGCCCCAATTAGTCCCGCTAACGGAGGATCCGCTTTGGGATCGGTTGAATTCCGCGATCCGATCTTGGAAGAGATGCAACTTGTCAAGTTGAAGAACGAGCGCAACCGCAGCTAATCCGAGCAGGACGACCATGTCCACAACACGTTCAGCAAGTATGGTCCCGAAGCCCTTTTCGAAGGGTACGTTCTCCGTGCGATAGAGCGATATTGCCCTGCTTGCCTCACCTGCACGGGGAATGAACATGTTCACGAAGTAGCCGATCATTACGCCATGGTAGCAGTTCCAAAAGGATGTCCGATGGCCCAGCGGTTCCAGCAAGTACCGCCAGCGCCATCCGCGGCTTACGTGCGCCAGCCAGCCTACAACGGTGGCAAGTCCCAGCCAGAGCAGATCAGCTTGGCCGAACGCTGTGAACAATTCCGTGCGTTGATCGGCGCTCAGGTCGTGGTACTGCTTGTACACAAGCCACACGCCTATGCCCAACGGCACGATGATCTTCAGCGCGTTGATCAGCGCCTTCTTCACCCTTTGAGCTTGTTGGTGCGCTCGTCAGGGAATATGATCGTGGGCCTGAACGCCCTGGCTTCTTCCAAACCCATATGCGCATAAGCCACCACGATCACGATATCACCCACCGTGGCCTTCAATGCGGCTGGGCCGTTGAGGCACACCGCGCCACTTCCACGTTCGCCCCTGATCACATAGGTTTCCAGTCGCTCGCCGTTGTTCACGTTGAGCACCTGTACCTTTTCTCCTTCCACGAAGCCCGCAGCATCAATGAGGTCCTCATCCAGTGTGATGCTACCGATGTAGTTCACATCCGCCTCAGTGATCCGCACCCGGTGCAGTTTGGCCCTGAGCACTTCAATGGTCATCATACGTTCACCCGCCTCGCGATAGGTCCCGCAGAGGCGGGCGCAAAGCTAGGTGCCGTTGGCAGACGCGACTTTCAACGTCGGCGCAGCGTGATGTTATCTATGAGGCGGACTGGCCCCACTTGTGCGGCCACCAAGGCAACGGCCTCGTTCAGTCCATCCCAACTATCCAATGGTATCAAGGAGCGTGGGTGTGCCGCTCCGAAGTAGTCCACTTCCACTCCAGGGGAGGCGTGCAGAACCGCACGACCGGCAACCACTGCTTCATCCACAGACACCCGAAAGGAAAGCTCGGCGGTAGTGCGCAGGGATCGGTATAGCGCGAGCGCATTTTGGCGTTCCTCAGCGGATAGACGAAGGTTGCGGGAGCTGAGCGCGAGCCCGTCCTCACTTCGAACCGTCGGGCAGGGTACTATCTCGACAGGCCAGTGAGCTGCTCGAGCCACATGCTGAATGATCGTCAATTGTTGCCGATCCTTTTCCCCGAAAAACGCTGCATCCGGTCTCAAAAAGGAAAAAAGCCGCTCCACAACGTTCACCACACCTTGGAAATGCCCCGGCCGGGAAGGGCCCTCCCAGAACCTGTCGAGACCGCCTAGGTCGTAACCCATAGGCACGAATCCGTCGAATAGCGCCTCTTTGGCAGGGGTGAAGAGGGCATGACATCCTGCTGAATCGAGCATATCGCGATCCTGCTCAGGAAGGTGGGGGTATTGTGCAAGATCCTCGGGGTTGTTGAACTGAAGCGGGTTGATGAAGATGCTGCACACAACCCGGTCATGGCTTTTCCGTGCTTGCCGCACCAATGCCAAGTGACCTTCATGCAGCGCGCCCATGGTCGGAACGAAGGCGACGCTGCGGCCCTGCTTTCGGTGCACGGCGGTCCAATTTGCCGCCAAATCAGGGGAAATGATGGATTCCAAGCGCGCTGCCCAGTGAAGTGAATGGCGGAATGCGGTCCCAAGCTATCTTATGCGTTGAAGTTCCGGGTAGAAGTATATATTTTTGTACCCGAATTTCCCCCAACCCTATGAGCTTGAAGAACGTGAAGGTGCTGACCATCTCCCAGTCCATTTCCCCATTCATGGACGTACCCGAGGAGATGGCCAGGGTGTCGCGCCAATTACCCCAAGGTATCCTGGACCGCGGCAATGAGATCAGGGTGTTCATGCCGAAGTGGGGCTGCATCAATGAAAGGCGGCATCAATTGCACGAGGTCATCCGCCTGAGCGGAATGAACTTGATCATCAACGATACCGATCACGCCCTGTTGATCAAGGTCGCTAGCGTGCCCAGTGCGCGAATGCAGGTATACTTCATCGATAACGAGGAGTACTTCAAGCGGAAAGCCGATACGCATACCCCTGAAGGGACCTTTTATCCGGACAACGATGAGCGCGCTCTCTTCTTCGGGCGTGGGGTACTGGAAACGGTTCGCAAGCTGGGCTGGGTGCCGGACATCATCCATTGCCATGGCTGGATGACCGCCTTCGTGCCCTTGTACATCCGCCATTATTTCGCTGACGACCCCCACTTCGAGAACGCCAAGCTGGTCTTCAGCGTCTATGATCAAAAGCCGGAAGCGCTCGACAAGGAACTAGCGAAGAAGCTGGTGATGGAAGGCTTCAACAAGGACCTGCTCAAGGGCCTCGTGAAACCCACCACTGACGACCTGATCAAATTCGCAATGGGTATGAGCGACGCCGTCGTGAAGGCCAGCCCGAAATTGAGCAAGGGCTTGGAAACGGCCCTGAAGGCAGCGGATAAACCCGTTATGCCTTACGCCGGCGAAACCGAGCAAGTGACCGCGCACGCCGACTTCTACCTTAGCGTACTCGAGGCCGCCTTGGTGTGATCACTTTTATGTTCCGAACTCCACGCCGCGCAACCCGCAGGGTGATGTGGGCGTTGCCTTTGCTGGGCATGCTTGCGTTGCCCGGTTGCCGTAAGCCGGATGATGACCTGGGTTTGGACCTTCTACCCGGGGATCCGTTAGGCGTGGTGATCGACACCGTAGAGTTGCACGCGTTCACATTCGCCGATACCTCGGTCCGGACCAACGGGCTTTCGGTGCAACTGCTGGGCTCTTACTTCGATCCACAATTTGGACCCATGAAAGCCGGTGTGGTTGCGCAGCTCCAGCTGAGCTCCAACATTGGAACTGGCGTTGTCACCGCTGGACTTGTAGCGGACAGCTTGGTACTGGCGCTTCCGTTCAATGGGGTCGACTATGGCTACGGCAATTTCAACCCTCAAACCTTCAGGGTCCATGAATTGAGCGAGGCCCTCTCGCTTGATTCGAACTATTACTCCACCCGGGTGCCGCTGACCTTAGGTGGTGACCTTGTCGCAGGCAACAGGGGAACCATTGAGCCAGAGCCGCTCGAGGAGGCGATCGTAGGGGAGGACACGTTGGATCCGCAACTGAGGATACCACTCTCATTGGAGCTGGCCGAGCGGTTCTTGGACGCCTTCGGTACTGCCGACCTAGCAAGCAACGATGCCTTCCTGGAGTTCTTCAAAGGGGTTTACATTACAGTGGATAACCCCGAACAATTGCCCAACCAAGGCGGCATTCTTTATCTGGCCCTTACAGGTTCCAATAGCAAGGCAACCCTTTATTACCACGACCTCAACGATCAACCGGACCTGCTCCGCACCCTGGACCTGCCGATCAATTCCAACAGTGTGCGGTACACCGTGATCGAGCACCGCCCGGAGCTAGCCCTTGACCCGGCGTTGCCAGCTGCGTTGAACGATACCATTTCTGCCGCTGGCACGGTGCATGTGCAAACGCTAGCTGGCGCTCGCACGGCTGTGCGCATGCCTGCGATCATTGGGTTGGACAGCATGGGTAGGGTGCTGGCGAAGGCCGAGTTGATCGTTCCGATACAAGGCACCTACTATCCATACTACTTGCCTCCCGCCACCCTCTTTCTCTTCCGCAAAGACTCACTTGGGAATGATGTGTTCCTGCCCGACCAGCTCGCCGGCATTGGCGCCATTGACGGGAACTACCGTGCCTCGGAACGTTCTTACCACTTCAACATCACGCGGTATATACAGCGTGTGCTGAACGGTACCTACCCGAACACCGGTTTCGAGATCGTGCCGGGAAGCAACGGCGTTTCGGCCAACCGGGTGGTATTAAACGGTCCTGCTTCGGCAGAAGACCCCATGCGGCTGCGGCTTACTTTTACCACATACTGAACTCCCCACCATGTGCGGCATCGTGGCCTACCTGGGAGAGCGCGATGCGTTCCCCATCCTCATCAACGGTTTGAAAAGGCTGGAGTACCGGGGCTATGATAGCGCCGGTGTGGCCTTGATCGATGGGGGCACCCTGAACGTGTACAAGTGCCAGGGAAAGGTGAGCGAGTTGGAGGCCCATGTGATCGGGCGTTCGGTGAAGGGCACCTTGGGCATGGGCCACACGCGTTGGGCAACACACGGGGCGCCGAATGATGTGAATGCCCACCCGCACCAAAGCACAAGTGGTGATCTGGCGCTGATCCATAATGGTATAATCGAGAACTACGCACCGATCAAGGCGGAGCTGTCCCAGCGTGGACACACGTTCCGGAGTGAGACGGACACAGAGGTGCTCGTGCACCTGATCGACGACATACAGCGGACCGAAGGTGTGGACCTTGCCGAAGCCGTGCGTTTGGCACTGGCTAGCGTTGTGGGTGCTTATGCCATCGTGGTCGTTGACCGCAAAGAGCCCAATCTGATGGTGGCCGCTCGCAAGAGCTCACCGCTGGTGATCGGCATTGGTGAAGGCGAACACTTCTGCGCCAGCGATGCAACCCCGATCGTGGAGCACACCAAGAACGTGGTGTACTTGGAGGATGGTGAGATCGCAGTGATCGACCGGTTCGCTGGACTGAAGGTGCGTAACGTGAAGAACCAGGAGACGACGCCTTTCATCACCGAACTGGAGATGCATTTGGAGGCGCTGGAGAAAGGCGGCTACGATCACTTCATGTTGAAGGAGATCCACGAGCAGCCACGCAGCGTGAGGGATAGCATGCGGGGTCGTTTGAACCTGGCCAAGGGCGAAGTGGTGCTTGGCGGGATCAAGGACTACGAGCAGAAGTTCATCAACGCCAAGCGGATCCTGATCGTGGGTTGTGGCACTAGCTGGCACGCCGGTCTGGTAGGCGAGTACCTCTTCGAAGACCTCGCACGCATACCGGTGGAAGTGGAGTACGCCAGTGAATTCCGTTATCGCAATCCGATCGTGAACGAGGACGATATCGTGATCGCCATCAGCCAGAGCGGCGAAACGGCGGACACACTCGCAGCGATCGAGCTGGCAAAAGGGCGTGGTGCTACCATCATTGGAATTTGCAATGTGGTGGGTAGCAGCATCGCGCGCGTTACCCATGCTGGTTCATATACCCACGCGGGTCCGGAGATCGGCGTTGCCAGTACCAAGGCCTTCACCGCACAGGTTACTGTGCTCACCCTCATGGCTTTGATGATCGGTCAGAAGAAGGGCACGATCGGCGGTAGCAGCTTCCACCGGTTGCTGAATGAACTGGAGGCCATTCCGGACAAGGTGCAGAAGGTGCTCGCCACCGAAGCCCAGATCCGGTACATCGCGGACATTTACAAGGACGCCACCAACGCATTGTACCTCGGTCGCGGATACAGCTTCCCGGTCGCGCTTGAAGGGGCCTTGAAGCTGAAAGAGATCAGTTACATCCACGCCGAAGGCTACCCGGCGGCCGAAATGAAGCACGGCCCGATCGCCCTTATCGATGAGGCAATGCCCGTGATCGTCATCGCCACCAAAGGTGCCAGCTATGAGAAGGTGGTGAGCAACATTCAGGAGGTGAAGGCGCGCAAGGGCAAGATCATCGCAATTGTCACCGAGGGTGATACCGTAGTGAAGGAACTTGCCGACCACACGATCGAGATCCCGGAAACAAGCGACCCGCTGGTGCCACTGCTGAGCGCCGTGCCGTTGCAGTTGCTCAGCTATCACATTGCCGTTATGCGGGGTTGCAACGTGGACCAGCCACGCAACTTGGCCAAGAGCGTTACGGTGGAGTAGGACCCGGCTCGGTGGTCCACATGAACACACGATCGCTGTTCCTATAGGCGTCCAGGTCTTTGGTGAACAGCAAGTGGGCGAGATCAAGTAGCACAAGTATGCCGAAGCCGCCGAAGGTGGCGCCGTAGATGATGGCCACCTTCGGTGTGGTACCGAGGTAGAGCCTATGTGCTGCAAATGGACCCAGCACAACGGCCAATCCGCTCGATACCCAGCGTTGGTTCTCCGAGTGTATCGAATCGGCCGGCCCGATCATGATCGAGAGTTCCTCTGATCCAGCCTGAAGGAGCAGGTCGAAGTTCACGTAAGGCCCGCTGGCCTCGGTCGTTCCAGAAAAGGCGAACAGAACGATGAATATCCAGAGCCACCTCATGGGATCAAAAGTACTCCCCTGCAATGGTGGCAAACCCTGTCCCAAGGGTCACTTGCCAGCGCCGTAGCGACGGGCCACTTCGGGCCAGTTTACCACGTTCCAAAATGCCGCTATGTAATCCGGCCGACGATTCTGGTAGTTGAGGTAATAGGCGTGTTCCCATACATCGAGGCCAAGGATCGGAGTTCCTCCGCAGCCGGTGCCCGGCATCAACGGGTTGTCCTGGTTGGGTGTGGAACACACTTCCAACTTGCCTCCTTTGTGCACACAGAGCCACGCCCAGCCACTACCAAAGCGGGTGGTACCCGCCGCGGCGAACTTCTCCTTGAAGGCATCGAAGGAGCCAAGATCACGACCAAGCGCTTCGGCCAGTTCGTCTTGTGGCTGCCCACCGGCGTTCGGGGCCATCACGGTCCAGAACAGAGTGTGGTTATAATGGCCGCCGCCGTTGTTGCGCACGGCCATGTTGGTCATGTCCAGTCCGCTCAAGAGCGTTTCGATCCCCATTCCGTCCATTGGAGTACCCTCGATGGCCTTGTTCAAATTTGTCACGTATGCGTTGTGGTGCTTACCGTGGTGGATCTCCATGGTGCGCGCATCGATATGGGGCTCCAGCGCATCAAGGGAATAGGGAAGGGGGGGTAGTTGAAAGGGCATGGTGGGGGGCTTTTTAAATGCGCTTCGTGCGGGGTGCCGAAGATACTTGCAGCTTTCCGGCCTCGGCTCTTGGAAGTATAGCATGGACGGTTACATTTGCGGCCACTTTCACCAAAAGCATAACCAATGTTAAAGAAATTCGCCGTTCTCGCCGCCGTGGCATCGTTCGTCGTTGCATGCGGTCCCTCCCAGGAGGATCTCGATGCGATCCAGCACGCTGCTGATAGTGTGGCTGCTGTTCTGAAGGCTGATAGCACTGCTGCAGCTGACGCTGCCGCTGCTGCCGCCGCAGAGGCTGCTGCTGCCGCTGCTGCTGCAATGGACAGCACTGTGGTTGCTCCTGCCCAGTAAGTTTAGTGGGCCTTCAATGGGGTTTCCAGTCATGAAGAAGTTCGCCCTGCTCGCCACGGTGGTCCTGTTCGTTGCCGCTTGCGGTAGCGAGAACACCGAGAACACCGAGGCCACCGAGCAACAAGCCAAGGAAGCCGAAGCCATGGCCAACGATCTGTTGGACAAGATGAACGCTACCATGGATAGTGTTACGGCCGCTGCGGATAGCACGACGACCGCTGCTGAAGAAGCCGTGGAAGAAGTGCAGGAAGCTGCGCACTGAGGGCAAATACACCGACCAACGAAAAAGGGGCCTTTCGGCCCCTTTTTCGTTGGTCTATTTTACGGTGGTTCCCCCGGTCCCGAGCGCCGATCTTGCTTGCTGGTAGATGCGATCGGTGCCGAGCATGATCGTGTAGAAGCCGGGATCGCCCCAGAGGTTGCGTGCGATTCCGGCCTTCAGCCGGATGGCGATCTGATGCCCGGAGCGGAGCATATCCGCTGGTTCGGGATGGATGCCCTCCTTTTCGGCCGCCTGTTGCAGCTCATTCAGCAAAGATGCCCCCACCTCATAGCGTTGGGCGAAGGACTTATATGAGCCGAACGCGGCAAGCTGACCACGTTCGCGATCGGCGATGTCCAAGGCCACTTGGTTGAGCACGCCAGAGAAGAACAGGTCCGTGAGGTATTGCGAGCCCTCGGCGGTATCTGCCGGTACAAAGAGATCGGGCATGATCCCGCCGCCACCGAAGACCTTACGCCCCGCGAGCGTGTGATACATCTTAGAGGAATCGAGCTTGGCACTGTCGGCCGAGAGCATTTCGCCGTCCTCGAAGCGGTCCGTGTACTCGGCTTCGTAATCCACACCTTCCCCATATGGTTTTTGGATCGATCGGCCACTGGGCGTGTAGTAACGCGCGGTGGTAAGCCGCACGGCACTATGGTCCGGCAGGTCCATGTGTTCTTGCACCAATCCTTTGCCGAATGAACGCCGACCGACGATCACACCGCGATCGTTGTCCTGCACAGCACCCGCGAGGATCTCACTCGCGCTCGCTGAGCCTTCGTCGATCAGGACAGCAAGCGGAATGCCCTCGAGCGATCCTTCGGCAGTGGCGACCAGATCGCGCCTGGGCGAACTGCGCCCTTCGGTGTAAACGATCTTCCGGCCTTCGGGAAGGAATTCGTCCGCCAGATCACGCGCGGCCTCTAGGTAGCCACCGCCATTGCCGCGCAGATCCAGCACGAGGCGCTCCATGCCCCGCGCCCGCAGATCATCTGCTGCACTCACCAATTCCTCATGGGTCTGTTTGGCGAACCGGATCAGCTTGATGTACCCTGTGCCATCCGGTTGCAGCAAGGCCACCGCAACGCTGCGTATGGGGATCTTGCCCCGTTCGATCGTCACTGGGAAGGTCTTCGGCATTCCCCTGCGCAAGAGGGTTACCCGTACCTCGCTGCCTTTGGGTCCGCGAAGGGCCTTCGTCACCCCATCGTTGGTGATGTCCACGCCCGCAAGCATGGTACTGTCCGCTTTCAGGATGCGGTCGCCGGCCTTGATCCCGCGCGCTTCGCTGGGGCCACCTTCGATCGTACTCACCACCACCACGGTATCGCGCTGTATGGCGAATTCTACCCCGATGCCATCGAAGCTGCCTTCGAGGGGTTCCTGCGCGGCCTGTAGTTCGGCAGCGCTGATGTAGTAGCTGTGCGGATCCAGTTGTTGCAGGATGTCCTGCAACACTTCGTCCACCAGCGCGTCCTTCTCCACGCTGTCCACGTACTGTCGATCGATCAGGTCCAGCACCTGGGCCACTTTGTCCGACGCGGAATGCTGTTGGAACTGGAACACGGTGAGCGGACCATCGCCACCCATCTTCCGGCCGATGACCAGGCCGGCGACGAGCGCAACGGCAAGCATCAGCGGCATGAAGGGCGAGATCGGACCTCGTTCTGTGCTCATGCGTTCAGTTCGCCTTCAGCTGGTGCACCAGGACATCGCCTTCAGCAAGCAGTTCCAAGCCAGCGGGATCCTTGTACGCATCCAGATACACCAAGCGCTTGATGCCGGCCTGCAGAATGAGCTTGCTGCATTCCCTGCAAGGGCTGTGCGTGAGGTACAACGTGGCTCCGCGCGCATTGTTGGTGCTGCGCGCCACTTTCATGATCGCATTTGCTTCGGCATGCAGAACGTACCAGTGCGTAATCCCGCTGGTGTCCTCACAGTCGTTCGGGAAGCCGGTGGGTGTGCCGTTGTAACCGTCGCTGATGATCATGCCTTCCTTAACGATCAAGGCGCCAACTTGTTTGCGCGTGCAGTGGCTCAGTTGTGCCCATTCCTGCGCCATACGCATATAGGCCCGATCATAGCGCTCCTGCTTCTTTAAGTCGGAATAGACGAGGGAATCCTGCTGCATTCCATTGGCTGATCATCTGATCGCTTGATCATCCGATCGTCTTCGTACCCAGGGCGGGAGTCGAACCCGCACGACTTGCATCACTGGTGTTTGAGACCAGCGCGTCTACCAATTCCGCCACCTGGGTGGGTGCCCTTCACGGGAAGGGGGGGCGAAAATAGTGGTTCAGACTTCGGACCTATCATAAAGCGATCAAACCCCAGAAGAAGCCCACCGCCAGCAAGAGCAGGAAGGTGATGAAATAGGGGATGCTCATCAGGGCTAAGCGCAACACCGTGGGTACCCATGGTTTGCCATAAACGCGCTTCAGTGAAATGAGCAGGTAGGACAAGCAGGCCAGCACAATGAGCCCCATGACCCAGCTGTACCACGCGCCGGGTATTGCGAGGGCAAGGATGAGAAGCGCGCTGAAGAACAGGAAGAAGATCGTATGGATGTGCACGGAGAAGATCAGATGCTCCCAGTAGTACCGCTTGCGATAGAAGATCCAAAGCAGCAGCACCGCAGTGAACGGCATCAACAGGAACATGACAATGGAGATGTTCTTAACCACCAAGTGGGCCAAGCGTTGCGTGCCTTGTATGGAGCCCACCTGAAGCCGACCGATGGAACGTACCATGCGTTTCTCGAACCAGGTGGGCGGCTCTCCGCTTCCCATCCCCATGATCGAATCCGCTTGTAGGTCGGTCATGTTCGCACCAATGCGCAAGAATGCCTGTTGCTCCGCCCGGTTCGGGAAGGTGACGTTGTTGGTGCCCCATAGCGGCACATGGCGCTCCACATCCAAGGAGGAACTGTCGGGCATGGACCTCATCGCTTGTCGCAGTCGATCACTGATACCAGCGATGGTGTCAACTCCACTGTGTTGGGCAATACTGTCCAGGAACCAGAGTTCGCCCGCGACGAGCCGGGTCCTTGCCCGCCCGTACCAAGGTGAGTCGATGGGGAGCTCGATCAGGTTGGTGAGGACCGAATCCGCGGACAGCAATGCCATCGCGCTATCCGGCAGGATCTTGTTCAAGCGGGAGGTGACGATCCGCTTCGTTGGATCGTTGTGATCGACCTGTATACCGCGATCCACCCACAGCGTGAGCAACGCGAAAAAGACGAAGCTCACGAACACATAGAACCTTGCTGGGTTCACGTATCGCGCACGCCGGCCCTCGACAAAATCCTTTGTAAGCAGGCCGGGCTCTGTGAAGATCACCTTCAGTGAGTTCCACAGCTTCGTGTCGAAGTGTGTGATGCTCTCAACGAATTCGTAGAGGAATGTTCGGAATGGAACACGCAGGTCATGGTTTTCCTGACCACAGTGCGGACAGAACTCGAAGGCCTTTAGGAGGTCAGCGTCACAGTTTGGACATACGATCTTCTTGTTGCGGTGCTTGCGGGCCATTGGGTCCGAAGATCAACGATCCGGGCAAACTTCCACTTCCGCTTTAGTTCGGAAGTTGACGCCAGTCCACAACGGTGTATCCGGATCCAGCCAAACGATCGATGACGTCTGATAGGGAGCTCTCGTAGGCGGCAGCCACCGGGGTATGGAACATCACCTCAATGGGTACCGGGCAGTTGATGACCACTGTGTTCGTGGGAGCATTCACGAGCGTTGCGGATATCGTGTACCGTTCAAATGGCGCGCAGAACGGCCGTGTACGATCCAGCGAGAATCGCAGCGGAAGTAGGAGCAACCCCGCGGCGACCACAACAGCAGGGATCCGCCAGCGGCTCGTGCGTTCCATGGTGCAGAACTGTTCAATCGCCATGGCGATCATGATGCAGATGACCGGTGCCGCGATCACCACATAGGCCGGCATCTTGGTAACTGCGCACGAGAACACCAGAAAGGGGAGGAGCCACCACAGCAGCAGGGGGGCGAACGCGCGACGTCGCTGGTAGAACGGCACCGCCACGAACCAGATCAGTGCGATCGGTGCCAATTCGCCATGGATCATCGGTAGTTGGGTCCAGTAGTAGGTCCACGGCCGACCGTGTGCCTCGATGTCCGTGGTGAAATGCCGCCAATGGGATGACGACGCAGCCTCGGCCACCTCAGGGAATGCTGTGCTCGTGTATAATCCCCAAGGCAAAGCCACAAGCAGGGCCGTGATCAGAACCACACCGATGTATTGCGCCGACCGTTTCAAGGTCGCTCCCTCCCGACCCTGAACGAAAAGGAACGCCACCGGGATGACCAGGAGCGCGGGCCATGCCTTGCTCATGAAGGCAAGTCCTGCCAGGACACCGCAGCCTGCGGCCCACTTGCGTGATCCTGAATGTGCCATGCGCCCCGCGGCATACATGACCGCAAGGACGAAGACCAGTAGAAAGGTGTCCGGATGATCGTTCGATGTGCGACCGGATGCAAGTTCGATCAAGTGCCCGTTGATGGCGAACAGGAACGCCGCCCAGAACGCCACGGTGCGCGAGGCGATCATTTGCGACAACGCATACAACAGTGCGATCGCGACCATAGAGAGCAAAAGTGACGGGAGACGCACTGCCCAGGGCGAAAGCCCGAAGCACTTCAGCGAGAGGGCGATCGACCAAAGTGACAGCGGTGGTTTGTTCAACCATACGTGTCCGCTTGCCCAGGATCCGACATCATGGGGTAGTTGGGCATCCTCATACAACGTTGGCCTTAGTGGATGAGCGAGCAGGTGTTTGGCCACGAGCGCGTGGTAGCGTTCATCCCACTCGTGCAAACACGGGTCGAGCGAGGGGCCGAGCCGCAACAGGCCCGCGCAAAGAGCCAGTACGACCAACGCCCATCGGTCATTGTTCCTACGATACCACCACCAAGAAAATGGCAGCAACGCGTAACCGGAAATGGTCACCCAACCACCCGCAGTGATGCCAAGAATCCCATCGCCCATCTGGACGAAGATGCGATGAACGGGACTACAACTCCTTCAGCAACTTGCGCAGATCCACCTTCTCGCTCACGATGCGATCGAGGTCGGCGATGGCCACACGCTCCTGTAGCATGGTGTCGCGGTCACGGATCGTTACCGTGTCGTTGGCCATCGTGTCATAGTCCACGGTGATGCAATACGGTGTTCCGATGGCATCCTGGCGGCGGTAGCGCTTGCCGATGCTGTCCTTCTCATCGTACTGGCAATTGTGCGAGAGCTTCAGTCCGTCAATGATGGCGCGCGCTTTCTCCGGCAGCCCATCCTTCTTCACCAGTGGCATCACCGTGACCTTCACCGGGGCAAGCGGTGCAGGAATGCGCAGCACCACGCGGTCCTCGCCGTTCTCCAATTTCTCTTCCTGGTAGGCTGCGCTCAACACGGCGAGGAACATGCGATCGAGCCCGATCGATGTTTCCACCACGTAGGGCACATAGCTCTCGTTGCTCTCCGGATCGAAGTATTGCAGCTTGCGACCGCTGTGCTTCTCGTGGCTGCTCAGGTCGAAGTCCGTACGCGAGTGGATGCCTTCCAGTTCCTTGAAGCCGAAGGAGAACTTGAATTCGATGTCGCACGCGGCGTTCGCGTAGTGCGCCAGCTTGATGTGGTCGTGGAAGCGGTAGTTCTCCGCGGGCATGCCCAGTGCGCGGTGCCAGGCGATGCGCTTCTCCTTCCACGCGTTGTACCATTCCATCTCGGTGCCGGGCTTCACGAAGAACTGCATCTCCATCTGCTCGAACTCCCGCATGCGGAAGATGAACTGCCGTGCGACGATCTCGTTGCGGAATGCTTTGCCCGTTTGCGCGATGCCAAAAGGGATCTTCATGCGCGCGCTCTTCTGCACGTTCAGGAAGTTCACGAAGATGCCTTGTGCTGTTTCGGGCCGTAGGTATATCGTGCTGCTCTCGCCGCTCACGCTTCCGAGCTCTGTGGCGAACATCAAATTGAACTGGCGCACTTCGGTCCAGTTCGCCGTACCGCTGATCGGGCACTTGATCTCCTCATCGATGATGAGCTGGCGCACTGCTTCGAGGTCGTTCGCTTCGAGCGCCGTCTTCATCCT
>JBKJPT010000060.1:0-7214 GCA_046595075.1 Flavobacteriales bacterium | reverse complement strand
CAGCAGGTTACAGGCGCGTCTTCAATTTCGGCAGCAACAGGTTCTTCCATGTGGTGAAGCTACCGTCCATGATGTGTGTGCGTGCTTCTTGCATAAGCGCGATGTAGAAGCCCAGGTTGTGCAAGCTGGCGATCTGTTGCCCAAGCATCTCGCCGCTCTGGAACAGGTGACGTACGAAAGCGCGCGAATAAGTGGTGTCCGCCCAACAATGCGCGCCGGGATCCAGGGGTGAGTGATCATCGGCCCATTGTAGGTTCTTGATGTTCACGATGCCCTCACGGGTGAAAAGCATGCCGTTGCGACCGTTGCGCGTGGGCATCACGCAATCGAACATGTCGATCCCGCGCGCCATGTTCTCCAGCAGGTTCCACGGTGTACCCACGCCCATGAGGTAGCGCGGCTTGTCCTTCGGAAGTATGTCACAGCAGAGTTCAGCCATGGCGTACATCTCGTCTTCGGGTTCGCCCACGCTGAGGCCGCCAATGGCATTGCCCACGGCACCTTTCATGGCAATGTATTCGCTGCTCTTCTTGCGCAACTCGGGAAAAGTGCTGCCCTGCACAATGGGGAAGAGCACCTGCTCGTGACCGTATCTGGGCTCTGTACCGTCGAACCGCGCGATGCAGCGATCCAACCAGCGATGGGTCATGTGCATGCTCTTCTCGGCGTAGGCTAGTTCGCACGGCCATGGCGTACACTCGTCAAAGGCCATGCAGATGTCGGCACCAATGCTGCGCTGTATATCCATCACCTTTTCCGGTGTGAACAGGTGCGTGCTACCATCGATGTGGCTCTGGAACTTCACGCCTTCCTCAGTGATCCTGCGTATGTCGCTGAGCGAATGCACTTGGAAGCCGCCGCTGTCGGTGAGGATCGGCCGGTCCCAACCATTGAACTTGTGCAGGCCACCGGCATGCTCCAATACCTCGGTACCCGGCCTCAGGTACAGGTGGTAAGTGTTGCTAAGCATGATCGGCGCATCGAGGTCGTTCTTCAACTCGCGCGGATGCACGGCCTTTACAGCGCCGAGCGTGCCCACAGGCATGAAGACCGGCGTGGGAATATCGCCGTGCGCGGTGTGCAGGACCCCAGCGCGTGCGTGCGATGCCGGGTCGTTCTTAAGCAGATCGAAATGCATGGTGGAAGCGCTGCGAATGTAGGCCCGCAGCGGGTCGTGGCTTCCCGGCCTGCAGTGTTCATAACTGGCTCATGCGTTCAATTTGCCACCGGCATGCCCCAGTAGCTTCGCCCACGGTGCAACCCCTACGCACCCTTCCTTTCCGATCGTATGTGGTCCATTGAATTCAAAGTGATGCTCGGCGCCCTCGTCGTGCTGGTTCTGTACCATGTCGTGATGTTCGCACGGCTCGCCTTCCGCAAGGCCACCGTGGAACCAGACCGCACGCTGCCCGTGAGCGTGGTGATCTGCGCACGTAACGAAGCCCGCACGTTGGAGGAGATCGTGCCGCTTCTCATGCGTCAGGAACATGGGGAGTTCGAAGTGGTGGTGGTGAACGATCGCAGCGATGACGATACGTGGGAGATCCTGCAATGGATGAAGCCGATGTATCCACGCCTGCGGCCGGTGAACATCCAAGCCGATGAGAAGTTCAACTACGGAAAGAAGATCGCCCTCGGCGTGGGCGTGCGCGCCGCGAAGCACCCCAATGTGCTGCTCACCGATGCCGATTGCGTTCCCGAAGGACCGGATTGGTTGAGCATCATGTCCACCGGTTTCCGCAATGGGCGCAAGGTGGTGCTCGGCTACAGCCCTTACGCCGTGCGCAATGGGCTGGGCAGTTTGCTCGAGCGCTATGACGGGGCGATCAAGGCCATGCAGTACATGGGTTTCGCGCAAGCGGGATTCCCGTACATGGGCGTGGGGCGCAACCTGGGCTACGCCAACGAGGTCTTCTTCGGTGCCAGCGGTCCACGCAGGCACAACCACCTCATGAGCGGCGACGATGATCTGCTTATCAACGAAGTGGCGCGCAAGGCCAACACCACCGTGATCGCCGACCCGCGCTCCTTCATGACCACGCGCGCAACGCCCGACCTGGCCACGTGGATCCGCCGCAAGCGCAGGCATTACACCACGGCGGTGCACTATCGCTTCGGTCACCAAGTGCTGCTCATGCTGCTGCCCTTGGCACGGCTCACCTTTTGGACATGCCTCGTCCTTCTCTTGATCAAGGGGAACTGGCGCGAAGCCTCCATTGGCGCTGGAGTGGAGATCGCGCTCCTTTTGCCGGTCACCATGGCCGCATTGAAACGGTTGCACGCAGGCGCCATCGTATGGCTGGCCCTGCCTTTGGAATGGTTGTTCCTACTTTTGGACCCATTGCTTTACGCCAGTACGATCGTCGTCAAGCCCAAACGATGGAAGTGAACGAGAACCTCAGCGAAAAGGCCCGGTACGATTATATACTCGTGCGCAAGGCAGTGGACAAGGGCGATCAGAAGGCCTATGCCGAACTGATGAGCCGCTACCGCGACTCCATCTACTTCATGTTGTTGAAGATGATCAACAACAAGGACGACGCCGAGGATCTCACCATCGAAGCCTTCGGCAAGGCCTTCAACCGCTTGAAACAGTACACGCCGAACTACGCGTTCAGCACCTGGCTGTTCAAGATCGCGTCCAACAATTGCATCGACTGGATCCGCAAGCAGAAGAAGAAGACATTCTCCATCGATCAGCCCATCGGTACGGATGATGGCGATGAGATGACCATCGAACTCAAGGGCCACGGCCCCGATCCCGCCGATGTGGCCATTCGCAACCAGAAGAACGCCTTGATGCGCGAAGTGGTGGACAAACTGAAGCCGCGCTATAAGCAACTGGTGGAACTGCGCTACTATCAAGAGTACAGCTACGAGGAGATCGCCCAGGAATTGGACCTGCCACTGGGCACGGTGAAGGCGCAGCTCTTCCGCGCGCGTGAATTCCTCATGGGCCTCTTGGACGCGCAGAAGGATCACATCTGAGGATCTTCGGTTGTCATGCCAGGCTTGACCTGGGATCGCGATCAGCCCATGCCTGGAGTAGATCTCATCACCAAGTATTTCCCTGGGTTGACCGCGCAGCAGCGCGATCGGTTCGCCATGCTCGGGGAACTTTACGCGCATTGGAACGAACGCGTGAACCTGATCTCGCGCAAGGATTTCGAGCACCTCTATGAGCGTCACATCCTGCACTCGCTGGGCATTGCCCGCGTAGTGCAGTTCAAGAAGGACACGCGCATCGTGGATGTTGGCACCGGCGGCGGCTTCCCATTGGTGCCATTGGCGATCATGTTCCCGCAGAGCACCTTCCATGGTATTGATGGGATCGGCAAGAAGATCATGGCCGTGCAGGGTGTGATCGAGGGGCTGGGCATCGCCAACTGCACGGCTGAACAAGTGCGCAGCGAAGACCACAAGGGTCGCTTCGATGTTATCGTCAGTCGGGCGGTCACCACGTTGCCTGAATTCCTGCGAATGACGAGGCACTTAGTAAACAAGGGCGATGGGCAACTCTACTATTTGAAGGGCGGCGAACTCGCGGACGAGCTACTGCCGATCAAGCAGCGCTATCGCGTCTTCGATCTATCCCAGGAGTTCGAAGAGGAGTTCTTCGCGACGAAGAAGGTCGTGCAGGTGGGATTGTAGAGGACTCATCCAGTGCAGCCAACATCACTTGATGAAGCTATCTATCCAAGTGTCTGACGTAATCGTTCTCATCACCAGTATCCCATTGGATCTTCAAGCTGTCCTGCGTGAGCTGTGTTATTCTACCCTTTGACGTTCGGCCGTCGTGATACTCCATGACCTCAATGGTGTCTTGCCGAATGACATAGGGCACGCTGATCATCGTGTCTTGATATATGATCCAGAAGAGGTCGCAATCGATCTTGAATGCCGGATGAGAATCACCAGCTCGGTGTGCCCAGGATTGGAAAATCAGTTGCTCGGGTAGATTCGTTGTGGTGGTTTGGTTGTGTTCTGGAACAAGTGGTCGAGTATCGGTGGATGAGACAAAACCCGCATCGCCTCGGTCATTGACTGCACCTGCTGATGATGAGCTATCTGAACAAGCCATAAGCGGTGTAAGGAATAGGAGGTATGGTCCAATTGGCCTCATCTCAGACCTCCGCTAGCTGTAGCCGACTCAAGCTGTGGTATAACCCCTCCGTATCGGCGATGAGTTCATCGTGCGTGCCGCTTTCCACCACGATCCCCTTGTCCAGCACCAGGATCCTGTCCGCGTTGCGGATGGTGCTGAGGCGGTGTGCGATCACGATGCTCGTGCGGCCCATCATCAGCTTGTCCAACGCCTCTTGCACCAAGCGCTCGCTCTCGCTGTCCAGTGCGCTCGTCGCCTCGTCCAGTATGAGGATCGCGGGGTCCTTGAGTACAGCACGGGCAATGGCGATGCGTTGGCGCTGGCCGCCGCTCAACTGCACGCCGCGCTCGCCCACCAGGGTTGCGTATGTCTCGGGGAAGGATGAAATGAAGTCGTGCGCATTTGCCTTGCGCGCCGCAGCCTCGATCTCGGCATCACTGGCCTCTGGTTTTCCGTAGGCGATGTTCTCGCGTATACTGCCACCGAAGAGCAGCACTTCCTGCGGTACAATGGCCATACGGTCGCGCAGGGAGGTGAGGGGATAGCTGCTCGCATTCTTTCCATCGATCACCAAGCTCCCGGAGACTGGATCGTAAAAGCGGAGCACCAGCGAAGCGATCGTGCTCTTGCCTGCGCCGCTCGGCCCGACGAGCGCTATACGTTGTCCGGGTTCTGCGCTGAAGCTAACGTCACGCAATACGGGCATATCCGCACGTGAGGCGTAATGGAAGGCCACCTTCTCGAAGGCGATGCGACCGCTGATCTCCAAACGCTGTTTCGCTCCGCTCACATCGATCGGCTCAGCAATTTCATCGTGCAGGTCCATCAGCCGTTCAGTGGCACCCACGGCCTTCAGCAAGGTGGTGATGTACTCCGGTATGCTGCCGATGCTGGCGCCGATGAAGACCGAGTACATGATGAAGGTGACAAGCTGGCCCACGGTCATCAAGCCGTCCTTTTGCATGTTCACGCCGCGCCAGATCACAACCACGATGGCGCCGAACATGCACAGGATGATGAACGAAACGAAAGCCCCGCGCCAGCGCGCGCCCTTGAGCGCAAGACTGCGCGCGGCCAACACACTTCGGGTGTAGCGTGCCGATTCCCATGCTTCATTCGCGAAGGCCTTCACGCTCTGGATCCCCTGTAGGGTTTCGTCCACCACCACATTGGTATCCGCTATGCGATCCTGCACCTGCTTGCTCAGCTTGCGGATGAAACGCCCGAAGACGACCGCTACCACCGCCACCAAGGGAACAGATGCCAGCATGGTGAGCGTGAGCTGGGGTGAAAGTGTAGCAAGCAACGCAATGCCAACCGTGATGATGATGAGCTGGCGAGCAAGCTCGGCGAGCGTGGTGGTGAAGGTGTCCTGCAGCAGTGCGACATCGGCACTGATGCGGCTGTTGAGTTCACCCACACGACGTTGCGCGAAGAAGGTCATGGGTAGCTTCAAGAGATGCTCGTAGGTATCACGGCGCAATCGCGCGAGCATGTGCTCGGTTACGTACGAGAAGAGGTAGATGCGGAAGAAGCCGAGCAACGCCTGCAACGCGAACGTGCATAGTAGCAAGAGGAATATGCTGTCGGTGTTGTTCAGGTCGAAGAGGTCGGCGCTGAACGGTGTTTCACCTTTCACGGCATCCACCAATTTGCCCATGAGTCCGGGGAAAACGAGACTGAGAGCGCTCGTGCCCACGAGCAACAGCATGCCCAGGAGGAATGGCCAGCGGTACGGGCGTATGTAGCGGAATAGGCGGAAGAACTTCCGGAGCGTGGCCTTGGTCAGCTTCGCTGGTTTGGCGTCGTCGTCACGGGATGCGATCCTTCTTCCGGCCATTATCTCAGCGCTGCACTGATCGAAGTTTCCCCGAGCACACGGTCACATGAACGCATGTACAGATGAGCATGCTCACTCATGCACAACCCTCATCCTATCCGCGATGTGATCGAAGAGGTTCGTCAGCGGCTTTTCCACCATCATCTTGATGAAGGGGTTGAGATCGGCATTGAAGATCTGCCAGACGGTGGTTGTACCACTCGTCTCTTCCATGTGAACATCCAGCGTGAAGGGGAAGGGACTACGCTCGGTCGCCTTCAACTTCAGTAGCGTGGGTGGTGTCCCGCCATCGAGCATGAGCCCGATCGTGGCTGCGCCCTGAACTTTGAACGAGCACGAGGTGCCATCGCTCTTCCACTCGCTTATCCTCCCTTCCGGAAGCAGCTGTTGGAAGTTGTTCATGTCTTGCAGAAAGTCGTAAAGCGCCTGTGCGGGCTTCGCGATCTCCACCTTCTTGCTCTCGATCGTGGTCATCTCTGTTGGTACGAGTATGAAGCTCGGATGTCGGCTACCGCGCCTCTGGTCAACTGTTCTACTGGTGTGTTGGTGAACTTTTCTTAGGCCTTCACTGTCCCCCAGTTCGCTGGATCTTTCCTCCACTCGTTCAACGGCAGCAGATCCTTTTCGGTGATGTACTCGTCCTGCAAGGCTTGGTCCACCAGTACGTTGTAGTTGGTGAGCGAGTGCAGGTTCACCTTGGCCTTAGCGAAAGCTTTGGTTGCCTCATCGAATCCATAGGAGAAGATGCTCACCATACCTTTCACTTCGCAGCCCGCTTCGCGCAGCGCTTCCACCGCGTTGAGGCTGCTCTGGCCGGTACTCACGAGGTCCTCCACCACAACCACACTGCGCCCCACGGTGAGGTCGCCCTCTACCTGGTTCTTCATGCCATGGTCCTTCGCTCCGCTGCGCACATAGATGAAGGGAAGACCAAGATCGTGCGCCACCAATGCACCGTGCGCGATACCGCCCGTGGCCACACCCGCGATCATGTCCGGCCGACCGAACTCGTGGTTGATCACGTGCACGAACTGCTGGCGGATGTACGTGCGAACGGCAGGGTAGGAGAGCGTCTTGCGGTTGTCACAATAGATCGGGCTCTTCCACCCGCTGGCCCACGTGAAGGGCTTCTTCGGACTTAGTTTGACGGCCTTGATCTGAAGAAGGAACTCGGCTACTTTCAGCGCCGGATCTAATGGAGAGGACATGCGGCGAAAGTACACGGTTTGGATAGAGGGGAAGGCGCATGAGCTGATCGGCGATGCGGCG
>JBKJPT010000025.1:0-3751 GCA_046595075.1 Flavobacteriales bacterium | reverse complement strand
GTAGAAACGCGGTGCGCCGCTGTTCGGCGTGATCAGTTTGTATCGTGTGTCGCGTATGGCATGCCCATCACCTCCGCCGAGCACTTCGGTATAGAGGCATTCCCGCACGGAGAGTCCCGGTTGGGCTAGGAGTGGCAACAGGCTGCGGCTGTCGTAGTAGGTAGGAAGCACATTCCCGGTAAGTTCCACGATCGTGGTGAAGAGATCGCTGCTGTTCACCAATGCAGGCTCCCGCTCGCCTGTGCGCAATACCCCGGGTCCAGAGAACACCAAGGGCACACGCACACCACCCTCGTACAGCGTGCCCTTGCAGTGGAAGGCCGTGTAGGGAAGTTGGATGACATTCGTGTCCGTTCCGTTGTCGCCGATGAAGATCACGATCGTGTTGGCGCGTTGTTCGGGTGTGAGGGAATCGAGGACACGTCCCATCTCGTGGTCAACGCTCTCGAGCATAGCGAGGTAGTAGGGCAACGGGTTCGCATCAATTGACGCTTGGTCCGCAGGTAGTGCGCCCTGACTGTGCATTTCTTGGGGCGGCAGGTGAAGGGGCGTGTGCGGTGCGGTGTAGGCCAGCCAGCAGAACCACGGAGTGCTCTGCTGATCGATCCAGTCGATCGCCAGATCGGTGATCTTGGTGGTGATGTAGTCCGTACTGGATGTTATTGTGCCATTGGTGGTGAGGTTCCAGTTGGTATAGCCCGGTGCCGCGCCAGATAGCAGGCCCGCGTAATAGGGTATGCCCATAATGCCGGGGTAATTTGGCATTGGTGTTTGGCCACCCAAGTGCCACTTGCCAATGACGCAGCTTGCATATCCGCTACCGACATCGGACAGGTAGCGGTGCAAGGTGACCTCCGTGGAAGGGATCAACGAAGCACTGCCTGCGTTCAAAACACCCGTGTAATAGCCGTACCGGCCGGATATGATGGTCGATCTCGTGGGCGAACACAGCGGATCGGCCCACACATTATCGAACGTGAGCCCTTCCTCCATCAAGCCTTCCAGGTTGGGCATATTCGCTTTCACCGGGCCCGGCATGTAATTGGGCACCGGGTCTAGGCCCACATCATCGGCGATCACTAATAGGATGTTCGGTTGTTGCGCGATGGACCCCACAGTAATGAGGATGCCGAATGTGATGAATAGAAGGTTCCGCATGGTTCAAAGGACAGCTACCTGCGCGAATGGTTCGATCGGCGAGGGGATGAGGACTACCCAGGCAGGGGTCAATAATTCAGTCCGGGTCCTACTTCCCCAGCCACCTGGGCCACCCCAAATACCACTTCGTCACCGGCGTGCTCAGCCCAGCAATGCCGAGATTGTCGCTGGCCTTTGCAATGTCCACGGTGCTGCCATCCTTGTACAGTAGCTCGATGCGGTCCAGTTTGTCGTCATAGGCATTGTTCACCACGCTGCCCGTGATCACGAAGTGCTCGGCATCCTCCACGGAGATCTTGAAGTGATCGGCCACGCGCTTGCGCAAGTCGCTCACTTGGGCTTCGTCCCATGGTTCGTCCTGTAGGCGGATGTGCAGGTTGCGGCGTTCCACCAGATCGCTGGCGAGGGTGGCGAGCACCTTGTCGGGATGGGCGCACCACACTTTCACTGCGCCCATGATGTCGTGATCGTCCAAGCGCAGGAAGTCGGCGAGCACTGCCGGATCTGTGAAGGAGCTGCGATCATGCCGCGTGCGCAGGAATCGTTGTTGTGCTGGCGACGCGAAGACCTCGGTGCCGTTGAGCGCAAGTTGCTTCGCGCGACGCAGTGTTTCCACCAACATCATCTCGCAGGCCACCACGGTCTTGTGCAGATACACCTGCCAGTACATCAGCCTGCGCGCCACCAGGAATTTCTCGATGCTGTAGATCGCCTTCTCTTCAACCACCAGTCGGTCATCTACGATCTGCAGCATCTTCAGAATGCGCTCGCCACCGATCACGCCTTCGCTCACACCGGTGTAGAAGCTGTCGCGGTTGAGGTAGTCTATGCGGTCCACATCCAACTGGCTGCTCACCAATTGGTGCAGCGCATGGCGCGGGTGCTGGTCACGGAAGATGCGGATACCGAGGGAGAGCGCCCCATCGAAGCGTACGTTCAGTGCATCCATCACCAATGCGCTCACATCCTCGTGTCCTATGCCGTCCACCAGGCTGTGTTCCAACGCGTGGCTGAAGGGACCGTGGCCGACATCGTGCAACAGGATCGCAACGGCAGCGCCATGTGCCTCTTCTTCACTAATGTCGTGGCCCTTGCTGCGCAATGTGGCGATGGCTTCGCCCATGAGGTGCATGGCACCAAGCGCGTGGTGGAAGCGGGTATGGAGCGCCCCAGGATAGACCAAGTGCGAGAGCCCGAGCTGCTTGATGTAGCGCAGGCGCTGGAACCACGGATGGTCGATCAACGCCAGCACCTGCGCGTTCGGCACGGTGATGAAGCCGTAGATGGGGTCGTTGAGGATCTTCATTGTGGGGAGGGTTGTCCGTTGTTGGTTGTCCGTTGTCCGGCTGAGCCACCATTGACCACCGACAACCAACAACTGACAACGAACAACTGACAACTTAGCGCCAATACCTTCACGCCCCGAAAGTACTGGGCAACACGGAACGTCTTCCCGCGTTTGCCGTCCATGCGCACCTTCACCCAAGAACCTGCGGCGCCGAAAGGAGCCATCATTCCACACATGACCGCCAACATCCTCTGGGCCGACGACGAGATCGATCTCTTGCGCCCGCACGTCCTCTTCCTTCAAGGCAAGGGCTACAGCGTGGACACCGTGAACAATGGCCTCGATGCCGTGGAGAAGAGCAAGGCCAAGGAGTACGACATCATCTTCTTGGATGAGAACATGCCCGGCCTCAGCGGCCTGGAGACGCTCAACCGGATCAAGATCGTGCAGCCCCACGTGCCCGTCATCATGATCACCAAGAGCGAGGAGGAGCACATTATGGAGGAGGCCATTGGGGGCAAGATCAGCGACTACCTGATCAAGCCCGTGAATCCCAACCAGATCTTGCTCTCGCTGAAGAAGAACCTCGAGGGCCGCCGCCTCGTGAGTGAGAAGAGCAATACGAACTATCAGCAGCAGTTCCGCCAACTCGCCATGCGCCTTGGCGATCGCCTGAGCACCGAGGAATGGAAAGAGCTGTACAGTGAACTCGTTCGCTGGGAATTGGAACTGAGTGGCGGACAGGATCAGGGCATGACGGACATCCTGCGCTCACAGTGGGCCGAAGCGAATGCACAGTTCTGCCGCTTTGTGGGCGACAACTACTTGGATTGGCTCAGCGGTAAAGCGAAGGACGCCCCGCTGCAATCACACCAGCTCTTCAAGGCGAAGGTGGCGCCGCTGATCGATGAGAAGCAATCGCCGCTCTTCATGATCCTCATCGACAACCTGCGGCTTGACCAATGGCGTTTGCTCGAACCGATCCTCGGCCAGTTCTACCGCATCGAGGAGCAAGGCATGTTCTACAGCATCCTGCCAACTGCTACACAATATGCACGCAACGCCATTTTCGCAGGAATGATGCCGAGCGAGATCGAGAAGCGCCACCCCGGCAAGTGGATCAACGAGGACGAGGAGGGAAGCAAGAATGCACACGAGGACGAGTTCGTGAGCGCGCAGTTGCAACGCTTGGGCAAGAACGTGAAGCACAGCTACCACAAGATCCTCACCCTCGCCGCTGGCAAGAAACTGGCCGATGGACTGGACAACCTGATGGGCAATGCGCTCAACGTGATCGTTTACAAC
>JBKJPT010000001.1:0-3581 GCA_046595075.1 Flavobacteriales bacterium | reverse complement strand
TGCAGTGGGGGCGAACTGCGCCTCAACGCGCGCATTCAGGATGAACTACTACACCTACTTCTCGCAGGTGGAGGAAGATCGACTGGTCACACCATTGATCGATCTCGCTGGCAGCGCCGGCACGCACTTGCAGTTCCATCATGCCTATGCGCCCTTCGGATCCGGGCGCGACGACGGTTTGCGCGTGGAGATCAGCATCAACTGCGGCAGCAGCTGGACCGTGTTGTATTCGGCGTTCGGTGCCGCGTTGGGCACCGCGCCGCAACAATCCGCTTCCGCATATGTGCCTACAGCCTGCAACCAGTGGCTCTTGCACGACATCGACCTCAGTGCCTATGATGGGCAGAACGTGATGCTGCGTTTCACCGGCATCTGCAACTTCGGCAACGATCTTTTCCTCGACAACATCACGCTGGTGAACAACGGCGTGAAGCTCGCGCTGAAGGTGATGCTCGAAGGGCCGTACGACAGCGGTACGTTGAAGATGCGCGACGATCTGCGCACGGCAGGCCTGATCCCGAACGCTGAACCGTACACCGCGCTCGGCTTCACCCAGGCCAGCGATGGCGGCGGTGAAGTGCGGCAAGCCTTGGCCACCGCCGCGAGCGGTGACAATGCGGTGGTGGATTGGGTGCTTGTGGAACTACGCAACGCGAACACACCACAGACGATCGTGGCCACGCGCGCGGCCTTGTTGCAGCGCGATGGCGATGTGGTGGCCGAAGACGGGATCAACCCGATCGCACTGCTTGCAACACCCGGCAACTACAAAGTGGCCGTGCGGCATCGCAATCACCTCGGCGCGATGGCCAGTGGCACGGTGGCGCTGAGCACGTCCACGACCTCCATAGACCTGAGCTTACCCGCAACGGCCACCTACGGTACCGAAGGGCAGAAGGCGATAGGCACGCGCACCGTGCTATGGGCCGGCAATGCCTTGCGCGATCCTGCGCTTCGGTATACCGGGGCCAACAACGATCGCGATCCGATCCTGGTGCGCATTGGCGGAGCCGTTCCTACCGCAACCGCGAACGGCTACTTTGTGGAAGATGTCACGCTCGATGGCCAAGTGAAGTACGTGGGCGCATCCAACGATCGCGACCCTATTCTCGTGAACATCGGAGGCGCGGTGCCGACGAACACGAGAGCCGAGCAATTGCCGTAGCAAGCCAGTGCCCCGGCTGTCGCATCTTCGCGAAATGTCCTCCATCTCCAGCAACAAGGCCCCCGAGCCCGTAGGCCACTATCCGCACGCACGCCGTGTGGGCGATCTGTTGTTCCTCAGCGGTGTGGGGCCACGCGAACGTGGCACGAAGAAGATCCCGGGAGTTGAGCTCGATGCGAATGGCAACATCACGAGCTACGACATCGATACGCAAGTGCGCAGCGTGTTCCAGAACGTGAAGTGGATCCTGGAGGACAGCGGTAGTAGTTGGGAGAAGATCGTGGACGTGACAGTGTACTTGACGAACATGAAGGACGATTTCCCGACGTACAACCGGCTGTGGAAGGAGTTCTTCGAGAAAGATCCGCCGTGCAGGACCACGTTGGAGATCAATTGCCTGCCGACCCCGATCGCCATTGAACTGAAGGTGATAGCGACGGTATGATGGAGGAGGTCTGGCTGACCAAGCCTACTGCGGGTGAACCGGATATGAGCGACTCGCTCGCCGTCTATGTGTTCTCCTTAGGAGTCATCGCGCTCGTGCTGATCATAATAGGGTCGCGCATCCTTTGGAGAAGGCTGTCGATACCGCCTATTGTCGCGTGGTTATTGGCGTCAGCACACGGTTGTTTTACAGTGCTTATCGCTTGGAAGATGGTCTGGCTTACCGATTTCTTCACGCTGGGCATTGTGCAGTCCCTTCTTTGCTTGTTGACCTTCCTTGCCGTTTCGGTTGCCCGCAAACGACCCGGTCCTCCATTGCCCTTGGGGGTGTTGATCGGGGCAGCAATGGCTGGCATCGGCACGGTCGTTTTCGGCTATCTAATGACGTGGATGACTGTGTCGGGTGTGATATAGGAACCGCGCAGGCTGCACCCCCGGGGACGATGGCTCTCATTCGATACCGCACACCGTTCCTAGTAGCGCTCGTTGCCATCTGTTCTTGCCGAGGCCTTTCAACTATCACCCGCACTGCTCAGAATGATGACCTAGCCGCGGGCATCCTACACCTCCACGCCACCTGGACCGAACAATGGTGCGGTGGTGCCGAGCCTGATCCCAGTGAGTGGCCACGCACCACACCGTGGAGCGGCAGCCTGTTCATTCGCAGGGCGGTACCGGACAGCACGGCTCGCTTCGCGCTGAACGACCTGCGGGAACCGATCCTCGACTCGATCAACTTGGACGGTGCTGGACGCGGCTGGCTTCAACTACCTGCTGGCAATTACCTCGTGTTGGACCGGGATCATGTGAACAGGATGAAGCACGATGCCTTGTTGCGCGATCACGCAGAACCTTCGATGTACACCACGCCGATCGACACGGCATGCCTGCGCCGCTGGTTGCGCGGTCCCTTCCCTGTGCACGCGATCACGGCAGGCGACACACTGCACATGGAAGTGCCACTGCATGGGCAGTGCTCCTGGTACGCCACGCCTTGCGTACAGCACAACGGGCCGTTGCCACCGTGATCGGTCAGGACTTGCGCAACATGCGCAGCGCCATCCAGCCCATGCCCAGCAAAAGCGCGATGATCGCGGCCCAGATCCACCACTTCGATGGATCGAACACGGGGCCTTCGATCGCCGGACCGGGGATCGCTTCCAGCGCGCCAACCAAGAGCGTATCAACGGGTACAGGCAGCTCGGATGCAAAATGCGCCATGTCATATTGCGGCGGTCGCAACGCTGCATCGCCGGTGGTGATACGGTAGCTCATCCCGGGCGACAGTTGGGCGATCAGCACACGGTGGCGCACCTGCGGCCTCAGCTCCGTGAAGTGCAGTGGACGGTCATCTCCGTTCTCCACTACCACATCGAAGGTGTCCAGCCGCGCAGCGTTCATCTCGATCATGGGCGAGGCATCGGAAGTGAGGGTGAAGGAGCACAAGATGTTCGGCACGCGGATCATGGAACTCCTCAGCCTGCCAAAGACGGGCATGCGCGACCATGAACGCAGGGAACCGGACCGTGCATGCGCCGTAGTATCTCGCACTGCATACAGCATCCGTTCCACCAACAAGGGTTGTGCGCGTTGCACGGTGAGCACGCTCGTGCCTGCACTATCGCGTTGAATGAACGCGAGCGGAGCCGCATCGATGTAACGTGGCGTGGCCGAATTGCCGTAGTCGAAACGCCCCACAACGAGGACCTTCATCGGAGCGGTGAGCGAATCGTTCAGCGTGAGCATGAAGTAGCGGTAGTCGCTGCGCGGAATATCCACGATCAGCACTTGGTGCGGAGGGTCGCCACGTGCGCCTTGTGGCACCAAGTGCTCGTCCTTCACCATGTACCAGTTCGTGCGGTCGTCGCTACCGGTGATGCGCACCTTCTTCTCGGCATCGAGCGGACGGATCCAGATGTGCAATTGGTCGAGTGCTTCGCCTTCGGGGCGCTCCAGTTCGATCACCGTGCTG
>JBKJPT010000183.1:0-11149 GCA_046595075.1 Flavobacteriales bacterium | reverse complement strand
GGTGGTGTTCACCTTCGGCTTTTCCCGGATGAAAGCGAGCTTCTTGGATGCGTACCCCATTTCTGCCAGGAAGTCGACGAGTTCATCGCGCAGGTTCTCCATGTGGAGAAAACGCACGGGCACGAAGTGCTCGTCCTTCACCGCTGCGAGATCCATTCCGTCGTACAGGCTACGCATGGTATGCAGCGGATCGCGTGCGAAGAAGCGGATGAACTGCACGGTGAGCGGACCGATCTCCGTTCGCATGCCCGGCGGCAATGTTGCGGGCAGGTTGACCTCGAAAGAGTAGCGCAAGAATTCCTCGAAGCTCAGATCGGGGAAGGTGGGCAATTGCTCACGGAGCATCGCAAGTTGTTCGTCCTGGTAACGCGTCCAGTGTTTGAACTCGTAGGCCGAGATCAGCCGGTCCAACGGATCGCGCATGATGCTCATGATCTGCTTGTCTCGGTGTTGTAATGGCACTTGCACGTAAACGCCATGCTGGCTGGGGTAAGCGTGCCGCGCCGCTTGGAATCGATACGGGATCACCAATTCCTCGCGCAGTCCGGTGTCCACATGTATGAACCGCCCTAGGAATTTGCGAAGACCTTTCGGCTCATGCAGTTCTTTCAGGACCGATCGGGCGAACGAACTCCCGGTCTTCGGGAAGTTCAACATGACGAAACGGTCGGTGATGAGCATGCTGCGCGCCAAAGGTATCGGCGGTGCACTAACGGCGCGGTAACCACGATGCGGCCCACAGTACCAGCAACAGCACGGGATATTGGATCGCGTGCAACAGTTTGGTGGAGAGCATGCCGAAGCCTGCCACGTATCGGGATAGCAGATGCGACGAAAGGGCCAGCACGCCAATGATCAGGAAGCCGACGATGATAGCTGGCCGGTAGCGGCTGTCGCCGAAACGAACACGGAACAATGCGATGGCCAGCACCAGATTGATCAGTATGAAGAAGATCGCCAGGCTCCATTTTAGCGTGTGCAGATCCGCAGTGCTCCAGTCTTGCACCCAAGCCTTGAAATGTGAGTGCGCGTAGTTCAGTGCTTTACGGTGTTCGCGGTAGTGGAGCTCGTAGTTGAGGTTCACGAAAAGGAAATCGCGCACCATGCCGACGGCCACGGCCACGGCCACGATCGCAAGGCTTGGCCAGGTCAGGCGCCTCATGTCAGGGTTTGCCGGTGCGGGGCATGCTCGCACCGGTGCGCTTCACCCACAGGTACCACAGCCCGAAGATCCAGGCGAAGACCACCACGTTGAAGAGGAAGTCGTGGTTGAAATTGAGCAGCTCGAAGTCGATCGTGACCACATGGCACAGCACCATGATACGCACCACGTTGAGCAGGTGTATGCTCACGATGCCCGCAGGGATGAACCACAGTTTGTGTCTCCAAGGACCGGGGTAGGCCACGAGGAAGATCGAGAACACCGCGAAGAGCACCAGTCCGTTGCAGTTGTCGCCGATCCACAAGAGCGACCCCCCCTGCACGCCTATGTACCGGTTGAAATCCATGACCGGCTCGGGTAGCAACTCATAGCCCAGCAATTCAAGCCCGTTTCCGGAAAGCAACATCAGGTTGTCGATCACCGCCCGGTCCAACTTGTGCCAAGGGTGCAACAGGTCCTCGTACAGCATGTACCAGCCCAAATACAAAATGCCAGCGGTGATCAGGAACCTGAGAAGCGGGTCGTTCCAAGTCCGGCGCAATGCTGGAAGGAACATGACAGGGACTGATCAGGCCTCCTTCTTACCAGCACGGCGCAACGCCAGTGCCTTTCGGCCACCGAGCAGCAAACCAGCGGCGATCAATGCGCTCAATCCACCGTCGATAGGAATACAGGGAGGGGGCCAGCAAGGGGGCGGACCACCAACCGGTTGGGCCATCAAGACCATGGCGAAAGGTGCCAAGATCGCAATGAGAGTGAAAGCCGAACGATAAACCTTGATCATGAGCGCTTGCGAGGAAGGGGCCAAAAGTAGGTAAACGGCTCCAACGAACACTTCCAAATTGGACCAAGCAGGCAACACCACCTCCGTACGAGAGTTCCAGAGGGGTCGCTCGGCTATATTTGCCACCCCTTCACGGGCACCTTCGGAACGCGCTCAGGCCTTGTCCTTCCGCATTCCTCCTCAGCGGATGGCAACCCCACGACCTCAGCAGCGCGCCAGCATCATCGATGCCAAGGACCTGCGCTATTTCATCCGGATCGCTTCGAAGAACTGGTACTTCGTTGCCGTGGCATTGGTACTTGCCAGTGTGCTTTCGTACCTGTACAGCTACAAATTGCCCGACGTATACGGGGCCAAGACGCAGATCCTATTGAAGGACCGCGAAGTGTACAACTACCAGAGCCAGATGTACCAGAGCCTGGGTTATGTGGCGGTATACGGGGACATCGTGAACCAGAAGCGCGTGCTCACCAGCTATGATCTCGTGCACAAGGCCTTGGACCGGTTGGATTTCGATGTTTCATACTACATCGTAGGCCGCTTCAAGACCACACAGGTATACGGCACGGCACCCTTCACCGTGCACATGCAGGTGATCAACCACCGGTTGTACGACCGGCCGATCGATCTGCACATCATCGACACCGATGAGTACGAGCTCAGCTACGACAAGGGAGGGGAGGTGATCAAGAAGAAGTACCGGTTCGATGAGGAAGGGCGCGATCCCGATGGTGAGTACATCGTCAACGTGAAGCGCACCAGCCAGATCAACAAGGACGCCATAGGCAGCCTGGCCCAGATCGATTACCAGTTCGTGCGCCATGAGC
Source organism: Flavobacteriales bacterium (assembly GCA_046595075.1). Lineage (GTDB taxonomy): Bacteria > Bacteroidota > Bacteroidia > Flavobacteriales_F > PHOS-HE28 > PHOS-HE28. The sequence goes on along the minus strand of JBKJPT010000183.1, from coordinate 8,376 downwards.
GGACCAAATTGGTGGGCAGGTACGTGAACGGCATCGAGGTGAACAATCACGAGTACACCACCATTTTGGAGGTCACCGTGGAGGATGAAGTGGCAGCGCGGGCCAAGATGTTCCTGGACACACTGAGCAAGGTGTACATCGAATACACGCTACAGAGCGAGTTCGACATCAACGAGAACACCCTCCGTTACATCGACAAGCAGTTGGGCGAAGTGACCTTGATCCTCGAACAGCACGAGGATGAACTGCAGGACTACAAAGAGACCGAGAACATCCTCAACCTCACCCGCGAAGAGGATCTGTACTTCAACGAACTCATCCTCTACGACAAACAACGGCGCACTTTGGAACTGCAAGTGCAATCCCTCGATGCGCTCGAGCAGTACATATTGGGCAGTACGGATGAGCGCCTGTTGCCGCCCGCTACCTACATCATCGACGACGAATTCCTGCAGCAGACCTTGAGCCGGCTCTATGGTGATCAAATGTTGCGCAACACCATGTTGCAGTCCGGTACGGTGATCAACCCGGTGATCCAGCAGCTCGACTCCGCCCTGTTGCTCAACCGGGCGAACCTGCTCACCTACATCAACAACGCCCGCAAGGCGATCAACGGCAAGATCGGCGACGTGCAGGGCCAATCCGATGATTACGAACGCTTGATCCGGCGGCTGCCCAAAAGCCAACGGGACATCCTCAACATCGAGCGCCGCATGCAGGTTAACGAGAAAATGTACCTCTTCCTCCTTGAGAAAAGAGCCAGCACGGTGATCGCCCGCGCCGGTATCGTGCCACAGACCAAGGTTATCGAGAGCGCTCGCGGCATGGGCGTGGTGCGGCCGGATAAGATGAAGATCTTTTACACCTTCATGCTCGGTGGGGTGGTGGTGGCCATGCTCGTGATCTTCGTGCGCGTGATGTTCTACGATCGCATCGAGAACGCCGAACAATTGCGTGAAATGTCCTCACTCCCGGTCTTCGGTGAGATCATTGCCAGCGAGAAGGCCGAACAGAACTACGTGGTGGTGGATAGCGATCCCAAAGCGGCGATCACTGAGAGCTTCCGGACGGTGCGTACCAACCTGGAGTATATACCCAGTGCCGAGACGGGCGGTAAGGTGGTGATGGTCACCAGCTACCGACCCAACGAAGGCAAGACCTTCTGCAGCGTGAACCTGAGCGCGATCCTAGCCAAGGCCGGCAAGAAGGTGCTGCTGCTCGAACTGGACCTGCACAAACCCAAAGTGGGTACCGGACTGGGTATCACCAATGCCGTGGGATTGAGCACCGTGCTCATTGGCAAGGCCAACTGGCGCGACATGGTAATGCCCACCCAGTTTGAGAACTTCTTTGTCATGCTCAGCGGTCCCACGCCGCCCAACGCATCGGAACTGGTCTTGAGCAAACACCTCGAAACGCTCTTCAAGGAGGCACGGCAGGAGTACGACTACATCATGGTGGATACCCCACCCGTGGGCCTGATCACCGATGCGCTCCTGTTGATGAGGCACACCGACGCCACCCTCTTTGTGCTCAACACCCGTTTCGCCAACAAGGACCACGTGAACAATGCGCTGGACGTGCTGGCCGCCAACGCCAATAAGAACACCGGCTTCATCCTCAACGGTGTGCGGATGAAGAAGAGCAAGTACTACTACAACACCAACTACGGCTATGGTTACCGGTACGCGTACGGCTACGGCAGTGGCTACGGGTATGGCTACGGTTACGGTCGCAAATCGCGCGGAAGTAAGCCTGGATCCGGTGAGGAGGACCAGAAGAACATCAATTCCTGATGAGCGCCGCAGGCGTTAGCACGGCGGTGGCTGACAAGGATGCCCAACAATGGGATGTGGTCGTGGGCCCCGATCGGCCTTGGTGGAACGTGGATGTGAAGGAGATCTGGCGGTACCGCGATCTGCTGGTCCTGCTCATGCGCCGCGACCTCACCACGGTGTACAAGCAGACTATTCTAGGACCGCTCTGGCAGGTGCTGCAGCCGCTGCTCACCTCGGTCATGTTCGCCTTTGTGTTCGGCCGCATGGGCCGGTTCGCACCGCCTGAGATCCCCGGATTGCTTTTCTACATGAGCGCCATCGTGCCTTGGGGCTTCTTCGCAGGTGTGATCACACGCACGTCGCAAACCTTGGTATCGAACCAGGCGTTGATGACCAAAGTGTACTTCCCCCGCCTTGTGGCACCGCTTTCCACGGTGGGTTCCACCGGTTTCAATTTCCTGGTGCAGTTGTCCGCCTTCTTCGCGCTCGCCATCGGGTACGCCATCATGGGCAAGTTCAGTTGGAAGATCGGTGCAGAGGTGGCGATGGTCCCTGTGTTGTTGGCGATCGTGGTGGTGCTTTCATTCGGTATCGGGATCACGGTGGCGGCGCTCACCACACGCTACCGTGATTTTTCGTTGCTCATCGGCTTCGCGGTGCAGTTGCTCATGTTCATGAGCCCCGTGATCTTCCCATTGTCGCGCACCGAACCGGGATCCGCGCTTAGGACAGTTGTGGAATTCAACCCAATGACGCCGATCATCGAAGGCTTCCGCGCCGCTTTGCTCGGCATGCCCATGAACTGGACCTCCTTGCTCTACTCCGCCGGTGTCGCGTTGGTCGCGCTCGCCGTGGGTCTTGTGATGTTCCAGCGCATGGAACGGTCCTACGCTGATGTGGTCTAGATGAGCGCACCCATCGTCATACAGGCCGAAGGCATCAGCAAGCGGTACCGCTTGGGTGTGATCGATCGCGATATGCTCGTGGACGAAGCGGCTGCTTTGTTCGGGAAATTGCGCGGCCGTGTGGATCGGCGAAAGCAACCATCCACCGACGCTGCGGAACAAAAGGTGGGCGATCACTTCTGGTCGTTGCGTGATGTGTCCTTCGCCATGCAGAGCGGCGAGATCATGGGGATCGTGGGCCGCAATGGAGCAGGCAAGAGCACACTGCTGAAACTGCTATCGCGGATCACATTGCCCACGCAGGGCACCATTCGCATGCGTGGCAAGGTGAGCAGCTTGCTCGAAGTAGGCACGGGTTTCCATCCGGAACTCACTGGCAGGGAGAATATCCTGCTCAACGGTGCCATCCTCGGCATGCGCAAGAGGGAGATCGAAAGCAAGTTCGATCGCATCGTCGCCTTCAGCGGGATCGAACACCACTTGGACACGCCGATCAAACGCTACAGCAGCGGCATGAAGGTGCGCCTTGGCTATTCGGTAGCAGCGCACCTCGACCCCGAGATCCTGATCGTGGACGAAGTGCTCTCCGTGGGCGATGCCGAATTCCAGAAGAAGTGCCTGGGCAGCATGCGCGAAGTGGCCGATAGCGGTCGCACGATCCTGTTCGTAAGCCACAACATGGTATCGGTGCAAAGTCTGTGTACCCGTGCCATCTGGCTGGACAAAGGGCAGGTACGTATGGACGCCGTCACCGACGAAGTGGTGCGTAATTACCTGAACACCTACGCGACCCAGCGCGATCATGCGGAGTGGGCACCAGAACAAGCGCCGGGCAACTCGGAGATGCGTGTGCTCAGCGTGCGCGCAACGAGCGAGGCCCCCGATGGCACCTTCAGCATTGCCTCGCCGATCCGCATAGAGATCGAGGTGGAGAACCACGGTATGCTCGACGAAGATCTCGATGTACGCATTCAAGTACGCACCCACAATGATGTGCTTGCTTTCGTCACGGGCATGGCACAAAGCATCGGGCAAGGGCTGTGGAACAAGGGCCGCAGCAAGGTCACCTGCATCATCCCGCCCGATCTGCTCAACACGGGATCCTACCGCTTCCAAGTGCTCTTCCATCGGCAGGGTCATCTCTGGTTCCGTGTGGATGATGCGCTGAACTTCGATGTGCACGAGGGCGCGCGCAAGGGCGCTCACTTCCACAAATGGCCCGGTGTGGTGCGACCACAACTGCGTTGGATCCGATAGGTCCCTACGCCATGGCCCCACGCGCTGAAGCATCAACAGGTTGGTTCGTGCAACGGCTCAAGCCGAAGCTGGTGATCATCGGCGCGCAGAAGGCGGGCACCACCACGTTGTTCGACCTGCTCTCGCACCATCCGCGGATCATTCCGCCGCGACGCAAGGAGATCTCGTTCTTCAGCAATGATGAACGCTACGCCAAGGGCTTGGAAGATTATTGGGCGCAATTCCCCCGCAGATCGATCTGGTCCGGCAGGCGGATCACTTTCGAGGCTTCGCCCATGTACTTATTCAACCCGCTCGCTGCCGAGCGTATTGCCAGGCACCTACCCGGCGCATTGTGCCTTGTGGTGCTGCGCGATCCCGTGCAACGCGCATACAGCGCTTGGAACATGTACCGCGATTTCAAGGATAGCCCACGCCACGCGCATAGGCACGACCCGCGCACGTTCGAAGAGGCCATTGCCGAAGAGCTGGCCGGCAAGTTGGACATACCCGCACGGCGGTATCTGCAACGCAGTTCGTATGCACCACAACTGCGGCGCTACTTCGACGCGGTGGGATCGGAACGAACGATGGTGGTGGGCTTTCCTCGGTTGAAGACCGATGCCCACGGGCTCGTCTCAGAGATTCTTCAAGGCCTTCGGCTGGATCCCCTGCCCAAGGATCACCCGGCGTTCACGGTGCGCAGCAACGTGCGCGACTATGTGTCACCGGTGGATCCAATGTTGGAGGTAAGCTTGCGCGCGTACTTCGAACCGGATCGCCTTGCTGTGATCGATCTCCTGGGCCGCGATCTGAAGTATCACGAAAACCCATAAGGACCGGACATGGGTCTTCGTTCATACCTCCGTAAGCGCACCTTGGTGCAAGGCATTCTGATAGAAGGCAGGCCGTGGCATGAACGGTTCAATACGATCGGTCGTCCGCTGGATGCGCTCCTCGGCGCGTGTATGCGGATGCCCGAGCGAAAGGCGCCCATTTTCATCCTGGGCCCGCAGCGCTCCGGGACCACGTTGTTCTACAAATGCTTCCAAAGCCACCATCAGGTGTGCTGGTTCGATCAAGCCACCGACTATTTCCCAGATGCCTTCATCACCGCTGGCTTATACATGCGGGCCATTGGCGCGCGCACGGCAACGGACCACTTGGAACGGTACGATCTTAAGAAGGACCTCTGGATCCGGACCTGGTTGAACCATGGCTTTGATTACACAGAAGGCAATCGCATCTGGAATCGCTTGGGCCCCGAGGGCCATTGGCGTTCCGAGGAACACCGTCAATGGGCACGGCGCTTTTTCCCGCGAATGATCGAACGTCTCCACCGCTTCACGGGCAAACCAGTGTTCCTGAACAAGTGCCCGGCGAACGCACTACGCATTCGGCAGCTTCTTGAACTGTTCGCCGATGCGAGGTTCATTCACGTGCAGCGCAACCCACGCGGTGCGATCAACAGCATCGTGAACATCCACCGTTCGCTGAACGTGCGCTCCTGGGGACCCATGCCAGTGCCTGAGCGCGAATTGCAGGGTCTCACAGAATACGAACGCATCGCGAAACAGTGGATCGCCATCACGGATGCCATCGAGGAAGGCTTTGAGAACATTCCGGCTGAAAGGCATTGCAGGGTCCGCTACGAGGATTTCATGAACTCGCCGGAGCACGTGCTCAACAACATCGCTAAGCATTTCTGCCTCGATGCGTTCAAAAGCGCCCTCGGTGCCGAGGTGCGAAAGGAGAGGGCCGAAGGTTGGCGGACCGAGATCCCTGCCGATGAACTCGTGCGCGTGGAGCGGATGCTGGTCGAAGCAGGCTACGGGCACGTGTTGTTACCCGCCTGAAAGATCGTTGCGCTTCGACCGCAGGTCTTACGTTTGCGGCCCCTATGCCAGCCCCCATTTTCCTCTTCGGCTCCGAGCGCTCCGGCAGCAACCTCCTGCGCACCTTGTTGGGCAACCATTCCATGGTGGAGGCGCCAGTGCCGGGCCATTTCTTCGATTCGTTCCTGCCTTTCGTACGGCACTATGGCGATCTGCATGTCCAGGACAACATGCTCGCTCTGCTCGCCGACATGCGCGACCTGGTCAACCATCCGTTCAGTGCGTGGGACCTGAAGGCCACCGCGCAGGACTTGCAGGCAGCATACGCTCCCAAAGGGTTCTATGGCGCGTGCAATGCTCTTTGGCGTGCCCACGCGTTGCAGCAAGGCAAGAGCACCTTTATGAGCAAGGACAACCACTTGTTCAGCTTCGCGTTCGAGATCAAGACCCAATGGCCTGATGCAAAATTCCTTTACCTCTATCGAGATCCGCGAGATCAGTGTGCGTCCTGGGTCACCACACCATTCCACTTGAAGAGCGTGTATGAGATCGCTATGAAGTGGGAGCGGGAGCAACGTCGTTGCCTCTTTCTCCACGACACGCACGACTTCCAGCTCCACTTCATCAGCTACGAGGAGCTGATCGGAAACACCCCCCAAGTGATGGGCGAGGCGTTGGCTTACTGCGGTCTTCCTGTCGAAGAAGCCTGTTTTCAAACCGACCCCACGCGCACCCTGGAGGCCGGTCGCATCAGATCTTGGGAGAACCTGAACAAACCCATCATGCGTGAGAACAAGCGTAAGTACGGCAAGGTCCTCAGCACTGACCAAGTGAACTTGGTTGAAACGATCGCCGCACCGCACTTGGCCCGCCTTGGCTATCTGCGCGATACCAACACCGAGTGGAGCCGACCCTCGTTCCATGATCTGCGTTTGAAATTCGAGCGCCGTGCCATGGACCGCAAGATCCGTGGTTTGCAGGACGATGAACTGCGCATGCTCTACGAGAAGCAAGCCGTGCTGAAGGCCATACGCAGCAAGGTGATCGCCAACGCGACGTAGGCGGTAGAGCGTCGTTCCGGATCAGCGCTGCACCAAGCGCCCGATCATTGCCTCGGCCCTGCCAACCAGTTCCGCATTGCCATTGCCGCCCATGGGCTCGAACGATGCTGGTCCGCTATACGGTTCGGTTGATGTCAGACGGTCCGCCAGCGAAGCGTACAACGAACTCGGATCATGACAGAACCGCTCGTACTGGACATGCATGACATCGCGCTCCGGCAATTCCGCCAGCGCATTCTTGATGGTGCGGTTGGTGTACCACACCTGAGCAACGACCTGTTCCCAAGGTGCCTCATCCTTTATCGTACCGTATTCCATGGGCTTGTAAGAGTACCACGCTCCTTCATCCCCATAAAACGAACGGCGCGCGTTCAGGAGCGATACGGCATTGTCCACGATGTTCCGTTGCACGAAAAGGAAGACGCTGTCCGGGAAAAGCGAACGCAACGTAGGGATCTGCCAGTTCATCTCCATCGCCTTCAGCAGCATGGGCTTTCCGAAGACCAGTTCCATGGCGGCCACATCGCTGCGCAGGTCGTTCAGTCGTGCCGGATCGGGCTGTTGGAGCAGGATGTCCTGGCGTTCGCCGAAGGCGAAATAGTTCCGCCAGAAATAGTTGAAGTCGTGCGGCGCATCGGCACCGCGCGTGCGGCCGAGGTCCGAGGTGAAGGCATCGGCACCGCGTTTCTCCGGGAAGATCTCCCCGCGTTTGTCCAGGTCGAAGAGCGCGCGATGGACGAGCGCACCCACATAGGGATCCTTGTAAAAACGGGAGAGGATATTGGTGGGATAGGCCACCAGACCGGTTGCGGCAAGCCATTGCATGGTGAGCGTGGACCCCCCCCGCGCGCAACCCACAATGAACAGCACGGGCATGCGTGGTGCAGCCGGTCTCTCCAACAGGCCCCGTGAACGCTGAAGGTGATCGTTGAGCGATCGCAGGGTATCCTCGAGCCCGGTATCGCGCGCGTGCCCACCGGTGCGACCGGCCGATTCCCAAGGGCTCAGAGCATTCGGGTCAGTTGCCATGCGTGTTCGGTGATCTCCTCGGGTGCGTAGCGCTGATCGATGGGAAAGGCAATGGTCCGTTCGGTGAGCGAAGTCTCCACGGGGTGGTCGTCATGGCCGCTGCGTGCGAGCACCTCGGGCCAGTAGCGCGCTGCAAAGATGCCTGCTTCATGCAGTCGCGCTGGTTCCACGCCACAGTTGGTCAACAGCGGGTAGCACAGGGGCGAGATGGATCCAGTAGCAGGGAGGGCGAGCAGGTTCTTTGATCCCAGCACCGTGTGTGCCGCCGAGAAATTGGCCGCTCTCCGTTCCCTCGCGTCCTCATGGTCATAGTACCGCAACAGTGCTTGCGTAAGAACGGAAGCACCAATGCTCCGGGCGCTCTGGCGTTCTTCGTTCGCGTGATAGGCTTGGCGTGCCGCTTCGCCTGAAGCCATGTTGCGCAGCACGAGGTGATCGCCGTTCACTTCGGTATTGTGGGCCGTGGGCGTTTCAAGTTTACCTGGAGCAAAGAGGAAACGCCCACGGCCCACAATACCGAAGTGAACGGCGA
>JBKJPT010000294.1:0-2978 GCA_046595075.1 Flavobacteriales bacterium | reverse complement strand
GTGGCGATGGGCTCACCGATCTGCTGCGCATCCGCAATGGCGAAGTGTGCTACTGGCCCAACCTCGGCTATGGCCGATTCGGCGCGAAAGTGACCATGGACGGTTCGCCGTGGTTCGATCATCCGGACCAGTTCGATCAGAAGCGCGTGCGCATCGCCGACATCGATGGCTCGGGCACCATCGACATCCTCTACCTCGCTGCGGATCGCGTACGCGTCTTCCTCAACCAGAGCGGCAACAGCTTCATCGAAGCACCGCATGTCGAGCATGCCTTTCCGTTCGACAACCTGAAGAACGTCAGCACCGCCGATGTGCTGGGCAAGGGCACCGCCTGCTTGGTGTGGACCTCTTCCCTGCCCGGTGATGCACGTGCACCGATGAAGTTCATCGACTTGATGCGGAACGGCAAGCCGCACCTGCTCATCAAGACCGAGAACAATCTGGGTGCAGAGACGGTGGTGCATTACAAGCCGTCCACCTACTTCTACTTCAAGGACAAACGCGAAGGGAACCCGTGGATCACCCGGCTCGCCTTCCCCGTGCATGTGGTGGAGCGCGTGGAGACCTACGACCGCATCAGCCGCAACCGTTTCGTTACGCGCTACTCCTACCACCACGGCTACTTCGGTGGCGAAGAGCGCGAGTTCCGCGGCTTCGGGATGGTGGAGCAGTTCGATACCGAAGAGTTCGCTGCGCTTTCCACAAGCGATGCCTTCCCCACCGGCGACAACGTGGATGCCACCTCGCACGTGCCGCCCATGCACACGAAGACCTGGTTCCATACGGGGGCCTACATCCGCGCACAACACATCGCCCGCCAGTACGCACAGGAGTACTTCCGCGAACCAGGCTTGAGCGATGCGCAGTTCGAAGCGCAATTGCTGGACGATACAATATTGCCCACCGGCCTCACCGCCGACGAAGAACGCGAAGCCGTGCGATCGCTCAAGGGAGCCAAACTACGCCAGGAGGTCTATGCCGATGATGGCACCGACAAGGCGTTATTGCCTTATTCGGTCTCTGAGCGCAACTACTCCATCAAGCGGGTGCAGCCGCGCGGCGTGAACAAGCATGGGGTCTTCTTCACACATGCGAACGAGACCATTGACTTCCACTACGAGCGCGAACCGAAGGATCCGCGGATCGGACATTCGCTGACACTGGAGGTGGATGAGTTCGGGAATGTGCTGAAGGCTGCGGCCATTGGGTACGGCCGCAGGATGACGGATGCGGAATTGCGCACCAAGGAACCAGCATTGAGCCAGTCCGATCGCGATTTGCAGTTGCGCACGTTCTGCACTTGGACGGTGAACACATTGACCAACGCTTTGGTCGACGAGGGTACACGACCGAACGATCATCGGACACCCTTACCTGCAACTGCGGACACCTATGAACTGGCGGGCCTGAAACTGCCTGCTGAAAGGACCCGGTTCACAGCGACCGAGGTGAAGTCAGCGTTCACCACCGCTAAGTCCATACCCTACGTGCAGGACGCCACCTATGCCACGTTGGAGCGGCGCCTGGTCGAACGGCTGCGCACCTACTACCGCTCGAACGACCTCACCCATCGCCTCGATCTTGGCGTGGTTGAAAGTCTCGCGCTGCCTTTCGAGAGCTACAAGCTTGCCCTCACAAAGGCGCTTGTCGACAAGGTCTTCAAGCGCGGCAGACCGGTGGCCAACGAAGTGTTGATCACCGATGCGAATGGACTCTTGCAGGGCATCGGCAATGATCAGGGCGGATATCAGGTATTCACGGACGCTCCGAACGCCTGGTGGATCGCATCAGGTAAAGTGCGCTACACGAATGACGATGCCCAGAGCAATGCACAGGAATTAGTGCGCGCCCGGTCGCACTTCTTCCTGCCGCGTTCCGTCAAGGATCCCTTCGGTTCGGTAACCACGATTGGCTATGATGCCCACGATCTTGCGGTGACCACAACGCGCGATGCGGTCGGCAACATCGTCACCGCACGCAACGATTATCGCGTTTTGCAGCCTAACCTGATCACCGATCCGAACGGCAACCGCTCCGAGGTGATGTTCGATACGCTCGGCTTGGTGGCGGGCACAGCAGTGATGGGCAAGGTTGCTCCTGCTCCGCGTGAAGGAGACCTGCTGGATGGTTTCAACGCTGATCTGAGCACGGCCCAGGTCAGCGCACACCTTGCCGACCCCCTCGCCGATCCCTATGCACTATTGCAACGGGCCACCTCACGACTGGTCTATGATCTCTTCGCCTTCAAGGACAGGGGTGAGCCTGTTTTCGTGAGCAGCATCGTGCGCGAAACGCATGATGCCGAACTGAAGGCAGGGGAAAGGACGAAGGTGCAGGTCGGTTTCAGCTTCTCCGACGGCTTTGGCCGCGAGGTGCAGAAGAAGATCCGAGCGGAGGATGGCATGGTGCCGCAACGGGATGCACAGGGACGGATCAAGCTTGGTGCCGATGGGCGGCCTGTTCTGGTCGCGTTACCCGATCCGCGCCGATGGGTAGGGTCCGGTTGGACTATTTTCAACAACAAAGGCAAACCCGTTCGCCAATACGAGCCCTTCTTCACGAATCGGCACACGTTTGAGTTCGGCGTCCAGATCGGCGTGAGTTCCATTCTCTGCTATGACCCGGCCGAACGGGTTGTGGCAACCATTCACCCTGACCACAGTTGGCAGAAGGTGGTCTTCGACCCGTGGAAACAGACCACGTGGGACGTGAGCGATACCGTGGCCCTTGACCCACGGACCGATCCGGTGCTGCAACCATTCCTGTTCAACCAGGATGGCACCGCGCGCCTGCCCGCGACGCAATACCTGCCCACGTGGAACGAACTGCGCACAAGCACGAGCCCTGCCATTGTGGCCCTCTTCAATGAGCGCTACCGGCTGTTGGAGGACCGAGCGAACGAGAAGCAAGCCGCCACCAAAGCACTGGCCCATGCGAACACACCTACCACCGCGCACACCGACTCTCTTGGCCGCACC
>JBKJPT010000199.1:0-4190 GCA_046595075.1 Flavobacteriales bacterium | reverse complement strand
ACTTAGCGCCGACTTCAAGATCATGTTCGAGGGCAACGAGTTCTACCTCTTCGTGTACAAGACCTATCGCGACGTGCGCTTGGTTGGTGTTCCACCCAGTGCCATCGGTAAGTTCGGTGGCGACACGGACAACTGGATGTGGCCGCGCCACACCGGCGACTTCAGCATGTTCCGTGTGTACACCGGACCTGATGGCGAACCGGCCGATCCCAGCGAAGCCAACATTCCCTTCAAACCCAAGTGGCACTTCCCGGTGAGCATTGCCGGTGTAAAGGAGGGCGACTTCGCCATGATCTTGGGCTATCCCGGCAGCACTGATCGTTTCCTCAGTAGCGACGGTGTGAAACTGGCCTTGGACATCGAGCAGCCCAGCCGTGTGAAGATCCGCGGCAAGAAGCTGGAACTGATGAAGCAGGACATGGATGCCAGCGACGAAGTGCGCATCAAGTACGCCAGCAAGTACGCCAGCATCAGCAACTACTGGAAGTACTTCATCGGCCAACAGCGCGGCCTGAAGCGCTTGCACGTGTACGACAAGAAGAAGGCACAGGAGGATGAACTTTTGGCATGGGTCAACGCCGACAGCCAGCGCAAGGAGAAGTACGGCACCTTCCTTTCACTCCTCACGAGCGGTTACGCCGAACGCACGAAGTGGGAAGAAGCCAACACCTACATGCAGGAAGCAGCATTCGGCAGCGAGGCCATCGTGCTGGGCTTCCGGTTATACGGTTTGAAGATGCAGTTGGCCGCTGACGCAAAGGACGCCGCGAAAGTGAGCGCCATGGTGGCTCGTGTACAGGCTGCTGCGGATGAGTATTGGAAGGATTACAACCCCGCTACCGACGAGAAGGTAACGTCCGCAATGTTCCGCATGCTGCACGATGACGTGGCGCGCGACATGCAGCCGGAGATCATGAGCACCATCGAGAAGAAGTACAAAGGCGACTTCGATGCATGGGCGCGCGCGTTCTTCGCCAGCAGCATGCTCACTGATCGTAAGAAGCTGGACGCGTTCCTCGCAAAACCCACGCTCAAAGCACTTCAAAAGGACATGGGTTTTGCCGCTGCCGAAAGCTGCCTGAACCACTACCGCAATGTGATCGGTCCCGGCGTGGATGCCGGACAGAGCGATCTGGACAAAGGCTACCGCCTGATGGTGGCAGCCATGCGCGAGAAGGATCCCGCACACAACTGGTACCCCAACGCCAACAGCACTATGCGCCTCACTTATGGCCAAGTGGGCAGCTACGTACCCGGCGACGGCATGTTCTACAAACACGTGACCACCGCTGCTGGCATCCTTGAGAAGGAGGACAACACCAACGAAGAGTTCGTTGTGCCCGCACGCGAGCACGAGCTCTTCATGAAGAAGGATTTCGGTCGGTATGCTGATGAGAACGGCCAGCTCGTGACCTGCTTCATCAGCAACAACGACATCACCGGCGGTAACAGCGGAAGCCCCGTGATCAATGGCAACGGTGAACTCATCGGCATCGCGTTCGATGGCAATTGGGAATCAATGAGCGGCGACATCTCTTTTGAACCCGAATTGCAGCGCACCATCAGCGTGGACATCCGTTACGTGCTCTGGTGCATCGACAAGATGGCCGGCGCGAAACACCTCGTGGACGAAATGACCTTGGTGGAGCGCAAGCCCGTGGAAGAAGTGAAGGCCGAAGTGCCGGTACCTGTTGCACCAGTGGTGCCTGTAAAACCGGTGGTGAAGCCCGTGAGGAAGTAAGCAGCGCTGAACACACAACGCTGAACGGCGTCCACCATGCGGTGGGCGCCGTTCAGCGTTCACGAGTACATTCAACCCGCATGGCCGCCCCCAAGCTCCTTGAAAGCCTACCGCAACTGGTGGCCGAAGGTTTGATCAGCGCTGATCAGGCCGAGCGCATTCGCACGCGGTATGGAGCGGATCCTGCGAAGGGCAGCGATCGGATGCTGATCGTTTTCGCGGTGCTCGGTAGTTTGCTCGTTGGCATGGGGATCATCCTCATCGTGGCGCACAACTGGGATGATATGCCCCGCATGGCGCGCACGGTGCTCGCCTTCCTACCTGTGTTGCTCGGCCAAGGCTTGGTGTGGTTCGCGTTGCAGAGGAAGCAAGGCATTGTGGGCTGGCGCGAGGGTAGCGCCGTGTTGCTGGCCTGTGGTCTCTGCGCATGCGTGGCGCTCATCAGCCAGATCTACCATATCAACGGCGAACTGCAGGGCTACCTCTTCACTTGCTGCATGCTCATGGCCCCGTTGCTCTATCTGCCGGGTTCGTACGTGGTGGCGATGGTCTTCTTGGCCATGGTCACATGGTATGGCTGTCTGGTGCATTGGGACAACAGCACCGAGCGCCCCTGGCTGATGATCCCACTGGTCCTGGTCGCCGTACCGTTCTACTTGCGTCGCGCAAAGGAGAACGGCATGAGCATCGGCTTCTGGTGGTTGAGCTTGGCCATGGCACTGGCGGTAGGCATTGGCACGCAGTTGTTCAACACCAACTGGGAGCCGGAACATGCGCTAGGGCTTGTTGCGATCTCCGCCGTATTCACCTTGGTGCCGTGGCTGCATCGTGGAACGGAGCTGCGGACCTGGCCATGGGTCTTCGTTGGTGGCGCCACCATGCTCATCACTTTCTTCGTGTTCAGCTTCCGAGATCCTTGGGACCGTCACCATGATGACGGCGGGCTCGGCCGTGATGCCGCGAGCATCATTGCCTACGCACTATTTGCCACGATCGCTTGCGTGCTGAGCATCCGCTGGCGCAAGCCTTTTGATCGCTGGCCCTACCCCGAAGGCTGGTGGCTCTTCCTGATCTGCTACGGCGTCGGTCTCGCTTCACCTTCCATGGCAGCGATCCTCACGAACGTCTCGCTGCTCGCCGTGGGTGTGCTCACCATCAAGCAAGGAACCGAACGCGATTCATTGACGCGCATGAACCTAGGTCTAGCGATCCTCAGCATCACCATCATCATGCGCTTCTTCGACACCAACATGGGCTTTGCGGTTCGCGGCCTGGTCTTCATAGTCATAGGCTGCGGTTTCCTTTACATGAACGTGCACATGGTGCGCAAACGGGATCGTGATCGCTCCCGCGAACGGGATGAAACAAATGCGTCGTAGCGCCATCATCTTCATAGCCATCGCGATCGCGCAGCTCGCCGTGCCCGCGTGGATGATCGTGCGGCACGAGCGTGTGATGCGCGAGGGTGAACTGTTCAAGTTCAGGACGGCGCCGATCGATCCGCGCGATCCCTTCCGCGGAGAATATGTAACGCTGGACTTCGAGGCAGGCAGCGGTTCATGGAACAATCCGCATAGCACAATCGATGCAGGCTCGTGGGCAGACGAGACCTTTTACGCCAGCCTCGGGGTAAGCGACAGTTCGGGTTACGCGCTGATCACATCGCTCGCTGCAGAACCGCCGGTGAGCGGAGCGTACATACAAGTAAAGCATATCGGTGCCGCTTCGAACGTGGTTGAAAGTGTCCTACTTCCCTTTGACCGCTACTATCTGGAGGAAGGCGACGGTGCAAAGACCGAGTCGATGTTGATGCCGCAATGGAACAAAGGTGTTCGTACCGAACCGATGCCCGCCTATGCACTCGTGCGCGTGTACGAGGGGGAAGCTGTGATCGAAGACCTCATTGTTGGAGGCCGGCCGATCCATGACTGGTTGAAGGAGGAGTGAGCGACACGCCCTCCTTCTTCACCGTGGCCAACACGGCACCCACGCTGGCAAGCACCGGCGCGCACATCAGGCCGAGAAGCGGGATCTTCATGAATAGGTTGAAGAGCGCACCATTTGCGATCACCGCACCGCGCTGGCTGTTCACCGCGGTCACGCTCTCGCTTATGCGCATGCGGCGGCGTTCGTACACGTAGTCGAACATGGAGAAGCCGTAGAAGTAGGCCGAAACGAGGAAGAGGATGACCACGCTGAAGGGGATCATGATCGGCAGGAAGAAAGTGAGGACCCAAACGGCAATGGTGATCGCCAACTCCAATACCCCATTGCGCATGGCGATGAGCGCCCCGCGCAGGGCGTCCTTCATGAGTTGCACAAAGCTGAAGGGGAACACCTTGCCGGTGATTATCTCTTCGGTACGCTCGCTGAGATAGGCCAGCAGCGGCGAGAGCAGCACGAGCACGATGTACTTGTTGGCCACGAACAAGAGATAGCCCACTGCGAT
>JBKJPT010000266.1:0-2616 GCA_046595075.1 Flavobacteriales bacterium | reverse complement strand
AAGACAATGATGTCCCCGGCGCGCAAGCTGCTGGTGGCACCATCACCTGCAACAACGCGTGCGTGACGTTGAGCGGCAGCGGCAATGGTTCCTATAGCTGGACCGGCCCGAACAACTTCACCAGCGAAGAGCAGAACCCGACGGTGTGCGCACCCGGCACCTATGTGCTGACAGTCACAGGCACCAACGGCTGCACCAGCCAGGCCAACGCCGAGGTGGATGAGGACAACGATGTCCCCGGCGCGCAAGCTGCTGGTGGCACCATCACCTGCAACAACGCGTGCGTGACGTTGAGCGGCAGCGGCAACGGTTCCTTCTCATGGACCGGCCCGAACAACTTCACCAGCAACGACCAGAACCCGACGGTGTGCGCGGCAGGCACCTATGTGCTGACAGTTACAGGCACTAACGGTTGCACCAGCACCGACAACGCGGAGGTGGACCAGGACATAGAACTGCCTGAGGCCACGGTATCCGCCACGCTCATCGGCTGCAATGGTGAACCGGCAACCTTGAGCTTCACCAGCACCAGCTCTATCGCGTACTATGCGTGGGTCTACTCTGTCGGCGTCGTGGGCAATGGGCCTACTTACAACACGAGCACCCCCGGCAGCTACACGTTGGTCCTTGAGGGGACAAATGGCTGCCCGAATGAATTCGGCATTGAAGTGACCGTGGACCCCAACTGCGAAGACAAGTGCGGTCCGCTGATCATCTCCTGCCCTGAGGACATCACTGTGCAGTGCGCAGAAGATTGGTCCCCCTTCGGCGTGGCGGGCGAACCGGAATTCCGCAAGGACAAGAACTGTCCGGACATCATCGACGTTGGATGGACGGATGTCATCCTGAGCAACTGCCCGTACGTGATCCAACGCACCTACTGGGCGGAGGACGAGACCGGCGCATACGAGACCTGCACCCAGATCATCACCGTGATCGACGAGGTGGCCCCGATCTTCATGGAAGTGCCTTCGGACATCGTGGTCTCCTGCGATTCCGACGTGGATGGGATCGAAACGCCAGAGCCTTGGGCCTACGATGAATGCACGAAGGTGAACGTGAACACCACGCATAGCGTCACCACGGTCCCCGGCAACTGCGCCAACAACTACTTCATTGTGCATACGTGGTCGGCTACGGACCAGTGCGGCAACACCGGCACCGCCTGCTGGAAGATCGAAGTGGTGGACAACGTGCCGCCAGTGATCGGCTGCACCATCCAGGACAAGGAGGTGTATTGCGCAGAGATCCCCTACCCCGAGGCGTGCAAAGTGAAGGACAACTGCGACCCGGAGGTGCACATGGAGATGGATGAGGTGGTGGGCGCGGAAGATGCCGATGGCAAATACGTGATCACCCGCACCTACACCGCCACGGACGATTGCGGCAACAGCACTTCCGTGGTGCAACTGCTCACGGTGTGGTGCGACAAGAAGCCGGAGGATGGCAAACTGCCGGGCTTCACCACGGCCAGCGCACAGCCGAACCCCTTCACGCATCAGAGCAAGATCCTCTTCACGCCTGCCCAGAGCGGTGAGGCCACGGTGGAGATCCTTGATCTGCAAGGCCGCACGGTCATCACCTTGTTCAACGGGATGGTGAGCGCCGAGCAAACGGTTGGTGTGGATTTCCAACCCACGGATGCCATCCACGGCGTGTACATCTACCGCATCATCCTCAACGGCGAGGAGATCCGCGGAAAGCTGTTGCACCAGCCTTGATAGAGAACGCGATGAACCGGAAGCCCTCGCGAAAGCGGGGGCTTTTGGTTTTGTGGGAGTTCGTGTCCTTCCGTAGCGCGGGTAGATGCGTGGTGCTAACATGGCGTTCATTTCCTGCAAGAACAATCGAGACGACAGCGATACATACTTCGTAAGTAATCGGCTTGCGGATAAGGCTTTGATTTCGTCGCTTGATAACTCGTATGTCTTCCCCCTCTACCTCTACCCCGAAACCACCAAACAGACTGCAGCCCTGAGCCAAGGCGTACAGCCCAACTTGGATGCGAAGCTGGTGGAGCAATTGGCCAAAGGCGTTGGCCTCACCTACCGTTTCGATCCCAACGACCTGTGGGCACACGGCACTGCCAAGGATCTAACGCCGCTGGATGTGCTGGACTACTGCTACGCCGTGCTGCACAGCCCGGCCTACCGCGCCAAGTACAAGGAGTTCCTGAAGAGCGACTTTCCGCGCATCCCCTTTCCCACCGATGCGAAGAAGTTCCGCGCCCTCGTTCAACTCGGTGCCAAGGTGCGCAAGCTGCACTTGCTGGAAGACCCGGCCGTAGAGCAGTTCATCACCAAGTTCCCCGCCGCTGGAGACAACACGGTAACTCGGAAGATGAGCAGCAAGAGCATCGGCTTTGAGGCCACCGGCAAAGGCTTGGGCAAGGTGTGGATCAACGACCAGCAGTACTTCGCCGATGTGCCCGAAACGGCGTGGGGAACTTCAATCGGCGGCTACCAACCCGCCCAGAAGTGGCTGAAGGACCGCCACGGCCGCCAACTCACCTTCGATGACTTGCGGCACTACCAGCGGATGATCGTGGCGCTGACGGAAACGGGGAGGTGCATGGAGGCGGTGGATGGTGTGGGGGTGGTCTGAGGTAACCCTTCG
>JBKJPT010000242.1:0-3003 GCA_046595075.1 Flavobacteriales bacterium | reverse complement strand
TCAAAGCGATAGGCGTGCGCGCTTTCATGCTTGCAAAGATGCGGTGCGCATGCCTGTGCCTTGTGTTCGCTTAGGGGCGCAAGGTGGAATGCCACGGATCCTATGATCACACGAATAGCACCAACCTGACCATTGCCCTGAACGGAATGGACGCACCTTCGCGCATGCTTCCACACCAGCGATCCCGCGCAATGCGCCTCTACGCACTGCTGCTCCTCACCTTCTTCACCGGCGCTCTCTTCGCCCAGCAACGCGTCGATGGCACCTTCCCCTTCCAAACGGATACGGCCAAGCAGTACTCCATCTACGTGCCCACCAACTACACGCCCGGTACGCCGCACCGCCTAGTGCTCGGCCTGCACCCGCTGAACACCGCGCGGTGGAACTCGATCTCCTGGTGCGATACGCTGATCGTCTTTGCCGAAACGAATGGCCTGTTGCTCGTGTGTCCCGATGGCGGTCCCGATGGCGCGATAGATGATCCCATCGACACGGCCTTCACCACCGCGCTGCTCGATTCGATGGATACCTGGTACAGCATCGATCACGACAAGGTGTACGCCATGGGCTTCTCCTGGGGCGGGCGCACCACCTACACCTATGGACTGCTGCGCCCGGAAGTGTTCAGGGGCTACCTGCCGATCGGCGCGGCGATCAACAGCCTCACTGAAGTGAACACCACCATGCAGGCGAACAGCGCAGGCAAGCCGGTGTACCTCGTTCACGGCGGAAGCGATTCGCCAAGTACACGCTACACGCCGATCCTCAACGCGCTCAACGCCAACGGCGCCATCGTCAACTCCATCCTCATGGCCGGCATCGGCCACACGATCGACTTTCCGAACCGGAACGCGATCCTTGGCACGGCCTTCCAATGGATCGACTCAGTGAACTGCAACGCTCTGATGACGGCGGTGGCGGATCTTTCATCCGCAGCGCTCACAATGCGGGTCCTGCCGAACGTGATCGGCAAGGAGCGGTATGCACGGCTGGATCTTGTGTTGAAGGACAGCGGATCGGTGTTCGTGGGAGTGGTAGATGCGGAAGGCAAGACGATCAGGACGTTCAACGAGCGGCTTGCGAAGGGAAGCGGTGCCGTTGAACTTGACCTGCACGGGATCGCCCCTGGCAGTTACTTGCTTGATCTGCGCGGGGCGGCTGTCGGCACAGTGCGCATGGTGATCACCGAGTAGTCCATCGCTTTACTGGAAGTGACCTTACCGATCGCTTGCCACTGCAACGCGGCCGACCCATGCCTCGCCACCTTGCACGATGCGGATCGCATAGAGGCCGACCGGTAGCGAACGCACATCCAGTTCCAGCACTGGCGTAGTGGCGTTACCCGAAGCCATTAGACGCCCGTGCGCATCGTTCAGCGTGTACGTGCTAGCGCGCAATTTGAGGGGTAGGGGTATAACGACCCTTTCAGTGGCAGGCATTGGATAGACCTTTAGCATCCGTCTACGACCCTCCGCGATCCCGGTCGCATTGTACTGCACCAACCACACGCTGTCCAACACGGCTTGTTGCGCCCCGATCCCACCGGCGATCACGAACGATCCGCCGCCGATGTCGCCCACGCCGCGCAAGTCCATCACCATGGCGGGCGCAGTTCCAAAGCTGCTGAACGCGCCCTGGCTCCAGCGCAGGATATCCGTGGCCGGTTGCACAATGCCGCTGCCGTTGTATGCAACCGCATCGTAGTTGTAGCTCACTGCGGATCCGCCCACCCACACCGGCGCACCATCAACCGCGATTGCACCGGCTCGGTAGCGTGCGCCGAGCGTGCCCGCAACCGCAGGCAGCCAGGTGATCGACGTGGGCACCAGCGGATCGATCACGCCGATACGCAAGCGATCCTGTGCGGGGAAGTTGGCGCCTGTGCTCGCGCCGCCATGGTAGTAGATCGTATCGCCAATGATGACGCCACTTGCACCGAAGGCCTTGTACAGTGCAGTGTTCGGCACGGGCGTGCCTGCGGTCCATTGATCATGCGCGGGATCGTACACCTGCACGTTGGCCACGTTGGTGGTGTTGCTCCAGCCTGTGATCACATAGATCAAGCTATCGCGCCACACGGCTTGCACCTGATCATCGATGGGTACGGGGATGTTCGCTCCGTTCGGTTTCCAGGTGTTGGTGGTGAGGTCCAGCCGATGCACGCGGTTGCTGCTCAACTCGTACGGCGATCCGGAGAACACATGGTAGCCGCCGATCACGTATGCCGTATCGCCTACCACACTCGCGGCCGAAGCGATCTTGCCCAGCGTGTCGGGCACATCGGGCAGTGCGCTCCAACTGTTCGCCGCCACATCGTAGTGGAAGGCGTTGCGGTGGATGTCACTCTCTTGCAGTCCACTGGTGATGCCACCGAAGGCGTATACGTACCATGACCCGTTCACTTCCGCAGCGCACAACGCGTGGTTGCTGGTAGGCATGGGCAGCGGGGTAACAGGGGTCCAGGTCCATTGGGCCGAAGCGCTCAAGCTGGCGGTCAGCATGAACGCGGCAAATGCGTGACGCATGGTGTCTTTCACTGGTTCGGCCAAAGGTCGCCTCTTCGTAGGTATAGGGAACGGGGCGATAGCGGGTATTCCGTGATCCCTCCGTGATACTCCGCCGGTACGTTCGCCCCATCAACAAAATGGCCATGCGCTGCTCACTCCTCCTATTGCTCATCCCCACATCGCTCACGGCGCAAACGTGGGTATCCACTTCGCCGCATAACCGTACTGCGCTGCTGGAGGAGTTCACGGCGATCAACTGCCCCAACTGTCCTGCGGGCCACACCGACGCTGCCGGCTTGCTTGCAACCTACCCGGATGAACTGGTGATCGTTGGCCTGCATGGCGGGCCTTTGGCCGTACCCAGCGGATCGCAGATCGATCTGCGCAACACTTGGTCCACCGACTTGTGGGCTGCCTTCGGCGTCACCTTCCAGCCCAGCGGCACCGTGAACCGGCTGCCGTACAACGGACAAACGGTGCTATCGCGCAGCGTGTG
>JBKJPT010000011.1:0-2824 GCA_046595075.1 Flavobacteriales bacterium | reverse complement strand
AGGTGCCACTGAGCGCATAGGTAGTGGCGCGCTCCGCCGATGTGTTTACCACGCCCACCAAGCTGCCATTGTCCGAATACTGTATGCCGCTCATCAGTGCCCAGTGGCGGTCCAGGGCGTATTGAAGGCGAATACCGAGCGTGCCCGTCAAGCTGCGATCCGCATTCAGTTGCTCAAGTGATGCATCGCTTCCGGCGCGACCGTCCGTGTAGGTGGATCGGTCCATGGAGAACCAGGGTGAGATGGTCCAGCGTGTGATCGGCGGTTCCGGAGGCGCAGCGGTGATCGCTGCGATCATGGGCGCATAAGCGAGTTCCGTCCGCTGCACTCCACGCACCCGCAGACTTTCCAAGACCGTTCGTTCGCTGCTGCTGGGTATTACCGCCGGGGCGAACGTCACAACCATTTCATCCTTGGGTTCATCCTGCGCACCATGGACATTGACAGACAGTGGATCGTTCATGGCTCCAGTGTTCGCGATCACGGCCTCGAGTTCGCGAGCAGCCAAGACGACGGTGCTCGGTGCTTGTCCTTCTGCCTTGGTGGGCGGCCTTGGCGACTTGTGCTGTGGCGTTCGAGCGATCGGCGCCAGGACTTGTCCTGCCGCTTCGGAGGGGGTGAAGGACCCCGATGCTGGATCACGATCGCTTCGCGAAGCCGCCGTCGTAGTGTTCACCTCTTCGGATGGTCCCGATCCCTCCACCTTCGAAGCGTGTTCGGTTTCCGGGATCGTTTCAGGTTCTACTGCTGATAGAACACCGCGTTGTTCAACTTCAGCAGTGCGGTCAACACCACGCGCGCCGGGCTGATCGTCCTTCACTTCACCTTTTGCAAGACGGAACCTTGAGTAAGCGCCAATGAGCAGCAACAGGGCGAGGGCTGAAAACTTCCACCAGCGTATACGGCCAGTTGAAATACGAGTCTCGTTCGCAGCCCCACCCGCTTTCGCGGCGCGCGCCATCGCGGCCATGTCCATTGCTGGCGCCGGCGGCGGCTCCACACCTTCCAGTGCTTGCCTAAAGAGGTCGTCCAAGGGGTCAGTGGTCGCCATGGCCGGTGCGTTGTGCGAAGAGCGAAGGGTCGCGTGCCATCAAGGTGCGCATCAAACCAGCACGCGCCCGGTTCAAGTTCGATTTGGAAGTGCCCACACCGATCCCCAGTTCCTTGGCGATCTCCTCGTGCGTCCATCCTTCCATCACACGCAGGTTGAAGACGGTGCGATAGGTTGGTGAAAGGTCCTGCACCAAGGTGAGCAGTTCGTTCATGCCCATGCGCGCGAACACATCCTCGTTCGCAATGTCGTGCATCACGGCTCCTTCCGCACCAGCATCCTCGATGCGCACATTGCTGCGGTCGTGGTGCGTGGCCTTGTATTGGTTGATCGCCGTGCGCACCATCACGCGTTTCATCCAACCGATGAAACTGCCTTCGCCTGCGTAGCTGCCCAGCCCACCAAAGATGCGCACGAAGCCATCCTGTAGGATGTCCTTGGCGGCATCGGTGTCCTTGGCGTAGCGGAGGCAAATGGTCATGAGCGGTTTGTAGTAGCGGTGGAACAACTCCGAGCAGGCGTCTTCTTCACCAGCGATGCAACGCGCCACCAGCGCTTTTTCATCCGGGATGTTGGTCGCTCTGTCCACGATCAGGGAGCGGCCCACCCCGCTTGGTTTCCGTAGCGCCAGCAAACGAGCGCGGGCCATGTGCGCGCGATCGTTCCTGTTCAGGCAGCAAGGTACTTCCTGGCCTGCGTGTGTCGTGGGCGTTGTTCAAGGATGTAGCACGGTGGGATGGTGCGGGTGTGGGTCGCCAACATGGTGGTTGATCCCGTGATGATGGAGGGTATCATCATCGTGGTGGTTGTGCGCGTCGCCATCATGGTGGGCGTGCTCATCGCCGTCGTGGTGCGTTCCAGTGCTGTCGTGGTGTGGATGTGCATCGCCATCGTGATGCGGGTGTTCGTCCCCATCGTGGTGCGTTATCGTGCTATCGTGGTGTGGATGTGCATCGCCATCATGGTGGGCGTGCTCGTCCCCGTCGTGGTGCGTTACTGTGCTATCGTGATGCTCAGCGGCGTCACCGTCGGGCATTGCGCTCGCCGGGGTGGTCGGTTCTTCCTTGATGCAAGCCACCAGCCCGAAGGCGATGACCAGTGCTGTTGCGAGTTGCTTTGTCATGTAGGGTGATCGGGTTCCGTGACTTCCGGCAGGTAGACCTGTAAACCCAAGGACAAGAAGTGGCGGCAGAAGGTTGCGTAGCGCTGAAATGCGTTGCCCTGAACCGATCATTTCTTCACGAACCGCCCCTTGAAAGTCCGGCCCTCGCTTGCGGCTTCGTAAGCATACACCCCCGAAGGCAGACCACTTACATCCAGCATATGGCTGGGACCGTTCGCCCCGAGGCGTTCGATGAGCAACTTGCCAGCACTGTTCCATATGCGGAGGTCCACCGGGGCTTGCTCCGCCACGCGCACGGCGATCGTTACCACATCACTGGCGGGCGAAGGGTACACCCGCTGATCGGTGGTGATCAATTGGTTGAAGCGCAACGACTGGATGGACGAACTCCCGTTCACTCCCAACTGCAAGCGGTAGTAGACCGTGCTGAACTCGGGCGGCGCCGGGTCGATCCACGAGTAGCTCACCGGCTGCTCGATCGCTCCGCACACGCCGAAGATCTCATGCACGGATGCGAAATCGACGCCGTTCACTGAACGTTCCACTTTGGTGCCCGCGCAGGTGCTGCCCGCCACCAAGGTCCAATTCAACGTGATGCTGCTGCTGGTCTCCGTCAAGGTGAACTGCGAGAGGAAGGGATGCTCCTGAGC
>JBKJPT010000228.1:0-36579 GCA_046595075.1 Flavobacteriales bacterium | reverse complement strand
CGCGTAACGCTGGACTAAGCTTACGACCTTTTCGAGAAGCCCTGCAGCCTTGCTGCGGGGCTTCTTCATTGGTGCTTCCATCTTGGCATACACCGATCGTTCATCGCAGCTCGTTCCATCCATACGCCTCGATCATCGACCCTTCTCCATGCGCATTCTCACCACCTTGTTCCTTCTTCCCAGCCTTGGCGTTGCGCAAGTGCCGGTGTTGACGCCGAGGATAGGCAATACACCGGACCTCTCTCCGGAACGCTTTGCATTCTTCGCTTGGTACAACGCGGCCATGCGATCGGACCTGGAGCTGACCGCGGCCGATCAAGCACGTTTCGACTCTGTGTATTTGAGCATGGGCGAATCGTTCGAGAGCCCGTGCGAGATCATCGGCATCGGGTGCAGTTGGTATTGCGGCGGCGGGCCGGACAGCGTGAGGGCCAGTTCGACGCTCGCGCCTGTAGGTGAGCATGGGTACGATGCCCTGCAGGCGCAAGATCTGGACTACTGCACCGCGTGGTGCGAAGGAGTGCAGGGACCAGGCATTGGTGAGTCGCTCACCTACCACTTCGCGAAGGATAGCCCAAGGCTGCACACCGTCATGATAGCGAACGGGCTTGTCACCAGCGACGAAGCTCGCAGGCCAACAACCGCGTGAAGATCCTGCGTGTTGCCGAGAACGGGGTGCCCGTGGTAGATCTGCACCTGGAGGACACCATGGATGATCAAACCTTCAAGCTTCCACGCCTAATGGGAAAGCGCGTTGATGGTGCGCCCATGATCCTCACGTTCACGATCCTAGAAGTATATCGTGGCGCGCGGCGCAACGACACGGTGATCACCGAGATCTGGTTCGACGGGATCGATGTTCACTGAACAGCCCTGAACGAAGAGCGCCCCTCTTGCGAAGGGCGCTCCATCTGTTTCCATTTGTTCACCTCACTTCTTCATGCTCCACTCGGCAATGCGCTCCTGGTTCATTTTCACGTAGGCCGGGGCATCAGCCGCCTTGGCCAAGGTCATGCTCTCTTCCGCAGCGGCGATCGCTTCTTTGGTCTTGCCGTTGGCGGCCAAGGCGCGGGCGAGGATGTGCACGTTCCAGTATTTGCGCTCCATGCTGGTGCTCTTCTGTGCCCACTCCAGAGCCTTGCCCACTTTCACGTTGCGATCCAGGCAGAAACGTGCGGCACTGCTATAACCACCGAAGGTGGCTTTGGGATCGGCAAGGGCTGTTTCGATGTTGCGCATGCTCTGATCGGTGGCGTCGGCGTAGAGGTCGATGCTGACCAAGGTGTGCTCCCAGGCAAGGTCCATACGGGCATGGTCGTCCTTCACACCTTCGAACCCAATGGTGAACGTTTCGGTCATCTGCTCGATCTTGGAGCGAGGCACTTTCACGCGCAGCACGTCAGCGGAATCCTTGCGATCCTCTTCACCCCACAACGAGGTGTCGCTGTTGAAGATGATCGTCCACGAATCGTCGCGCGGTATGGTGAAAAGCGCATATACGCCGGGAGCGAGCTTTTGTCCTGCCACCATGATGGGGCCATCGGTCGCGAAAGTGGTGCACTTGTTCGCACCGGTGCGCCACACTTTGTCCACTGGGACCAGATCCCCGAAGATGGTACGTCCCTTTGCACTGGGACGAGAGTACTCCACCGTTACAGTGGTGAGACCTATGATCTGCTCAACCTTGCCCAAGGGGCTGGGTTGCGGCAGATCCTGGCCGGCCGTGAATAGAGGCGCCGCGATCAGCGACGCAATGAGAAGGTGCTTCATGTCTATCGTTCCTTCCGAGGAATGGCCTTGGATAGGACGACGAAAGTAGGAAGCAGAGTGGCTAGGCCACCTTTAGATTGCTCAGGCGCGACCGGTCGAACTTCTCTCGTGCGTAACTGAGCGTGATGCGCAATTCGGCCGGGCGCTCGGGCGAGCCGGGCATCTCGTACATGGCATCGGTCATGATGGCTTCGCAGATGCTGCGCAGGCCGCGCGCACCAAGCTTGTAGTCCAAGGCCTTCTCCACGATGAAGTCCAGCACCTTCTTGTCAAAGGAGAGCTTCACCTTGTCCATGTCGAAGAGCTTTACGTACTGCTTCACCAGTGCGTTCTTCGGCTCTGTGAGGATGCGACGCAGGCTCTCGCGGTCCAGTGGATCCAGGTATGTGAGGACGGGGAAGCGACCGATGAGCTCAGGGATGAGGCCATAGCTGCGCAGGTCGGCTGGGCTCACGTACTGGAGCAAATTGTCGTCGTCGATGCGGCCGTCCTTGCTGGCGCTGTATCCTACGGCAGTGCTCTTCACCCGGCGGGCAATGATCTTGGTAATGCCATCGAACGCACCACCGCAGATGAAGAGGATGTTCTTAGTGTCCACTTGGATCAGCTTCTGCTCCGGGTGCTTACGACCACCTTGTGGCGGTACGCTCACATTGCTGCCCTCGAGCAGCTTCAGCAGTGCTTGTTGCACACCTTCACCGCTCACATCACGCGTAATACTGGGCGTATCGCTCTTGCGGCTGATCTTGTCTATCTCGTCGATGAAGACGATGCCGCGCTCGGCTTTGCTCACGTCGTAGTCCGCAGCCTGCAATAGGCGGCTAAGGATGCTCTCCACGTCCTCGCCAACATATCCGGCTTCGGTGAGCACGGTGGCATCGGCGATGGCGAAGGGTACGTTGAGCATGCGGGCGATGGTCTTGGCCAGAAGGGTCTTTCCGCTGCCGGTCTCACCCACGAGAATGATGTTGCTCTTCTCGATCTCCACATCGTCCACGCTCGTGACAGGCTTCTGCAGCAGGCGCTTGTAATGATTGTAAACGGCTACGCTCAGCACCTTCTTGGCGGCATCCTGCCCTATCACATATTCGTCCAAGAATCGCTTGATGTCCGATGGGCGCTGGAGAATGAGGCTACCCTCCATCTCGGTGCGCGAGCGTTGGCTCAGCTCTTCGCTGATGATGTTCTGCGCCTGCGCGATGCAGCTATCGCAGATGTGTCCTGTGATGCCGGCAATGAGGACGTTGGTGTCCTGTTTGTCGCGCCCGCAGAAGGAGCACTTGATCTCTTTCTTATCCATGTGGGAAGCCAAGGGACCGGCATACGCCGGAAAGGTCCCGCAAGATACACCAAGGCCCGGAGGTACTTCCTCCGGGCCGCGGCCGTGCTTGCAAGGGAACGCCCCTATTTATTGTTGCGCACCAGCAATTCGTCGATCATGCCGTAAGCCTTGGCCTCCTCAGCGATCATCCAATAGTCGCGGTCACCGTCTTTTTCAACCCGCTCGAAGGTTTGCCCGCTGTGGTTGCTGATGATCTCGTAGAGCTCCCTCTTCAGCTTCTTGATCTCGATCACGGTGATCTCCATGTCCGTGGCCTGTCCTTCGGCACCACCCATGGGCTGGTGGATCATCACGCGGCTGTGCTTGAGCGCGCTGCGCTTACCCTTGGCGCCTGCACAGAGAAGCACGGCACCCATACTGGCGGCCATGCCGGTGCAGATGGTGGCTACATCGGGGTTGATGTACTGCATGGTGTCGTAGATCCCAAGGCCAGCATACACGCTGCCACCGGGACTATTGAGGTAGATCTGGATATCCTTTTTGGCATCCACGCTTTCCAGGAAGAGGAGCTGCGCTTGGATGATGTTGGCCACTTGATCGTTGATGCCGGTACCAAGGAAGATGATCCGGTCCATCATCAATCGGCTGAACACGTCCATCTGGGCCACGTTCAACTGGCGTTCCTCGATGATGTACGGGGTCATCGAAGAAGTGATCGCTGACGCGGTGTAACTGTGCAGTGTGGAGCTACTGATGCCGCGATGCTTCACGGCGTACTTGAGGAATTCGTCCTTTGGGAACATCCGGGATGGGTTATGCGGTAAAGGACGGCAACAGGCGCCGATTACTTCAAGCGGTACGGGCCAAGTTTATGAACTCATCGAAGCTCACCTTCTTCTCCTTGGGTTCCATAAGGGTCTTGAAGTGCACCGTGAGCTTCTGCTGTACTATGCTATCACGCATGCGGGTGATCTGTTCACGATCACCTAAAAGGCGTCCGGCCATCTGCTGCAATTGCTCGCCTTCGGGCGCTGGCATGCCGTACTGGGCGAACTGGTCCTCGATGTAGCGCTTAGCGAAGGAATCGATCTCCTCGCCCTTGGCCTCCAGGCCGTACTTCTCGATCACCCGTTCCTCCACCAATTGACGCTTCAATCCATCGGCGTAGCTCGAGAAATTCTCCTCCACTTGTTCAGGGCTCACTGGCTCCTTGCTCGTCTCTTGTATCCAGCGCTTCAGAAAGGTCTCGGGCAGGCCGAAGCTGGCCTTTTCGAAGAGCGCCTTCATCACCATGCGTTTGTAGATGCGGTCACTGTCCCGCTGGAAGCTGCGCTCCAATCCCTCCTTCACCTTCGCACGGAAACCGGCTTCATCGCTCACGGCGTCCTTGCCATAGATGCGGTCGTAGAGCTGTTGATCCAGTTCCACCATGGTCATGCGCTTGATCTCCGCAACGCGGAAGATGAAGTTCCCTTCGAGGTGGTGGATGCGATCGTGGTCCACGCCCAACATACGGGCAAGGTCCTCGTGATCGCGGCTCACCTTGTGGGGATCCACCACCACCTCCTCGCCCACCGCTTTGCCGGTGAGGAGCTGCTTGGTGCCCACGTCCTCCAGGTATTCCAAGCTGACGGTTGCGCGATGCATGATCCCGCCTTCCTTGATCGTGCCGTCTACATTGAGCTCGATCATATCGCCGAGCAACATATCGTTGGCTTCGCTAGTGGTGGCATCTTCCAACTTCCCGAAACGGCGACGCATATCGTCCACCTCCTTCTGCACCAGTTCATCGTTCACGTCCACCAGCGGGAATTCAACCTTCACCTTGTCCAGTTCTACTTCGAACGAAGGCGCAAGGCCCATTTCGTAGGCGAACTCGAAATCGCCCGGCTCGTCCCAGTTGTTGCCTTCCATGCTCTCGTTCTTCGGCAGCGGTTGGCCGAGGACGCGGATCGCGTTCGTCTGTAAATAGTTGCGCAGGTTCTCATCGATCAAGCGCTCCACCTCGTTCACCAGCACGGCACGGCCTACTCGCTTCTTGATCAGGCTCATGGGCACCTGGCCGGGACGGAAGCCGGGCAGCACAGCGTTCTTGCGCTGCTCCTTCAGGGCCTTCTCCACACCGGGGTTGTAATCCTCGGGGCTCAGTTTCACCTTCAGCGTAGCGGTGAGCGCACCGGTCTCTTCTTTCTGGATGTTCATTGCGAGCTAGTTGTCGGTTGTCAGTTGTTGGTTGTCAGGCTAGCGAAGCCTATTGCCGACCACCAGCCTGACAACTGAGAACCGACAACCAAATACACCACTGTACGGACGGGGGGACTCGAACCCCCACACCTTGCGGTACTGGATCCTAAGTCCAGCGCGTCTACCAATTCCGCCACGTCCGTGGTTGTTGAAAATGGAGCGCGAAGATAGACCTGCTCCTCGGTCCAAAAGAGCGTCCACATCGAGCGTTTACCTTCGCCTCCCTTCCATTCGGCGATGAAGCACGTCGACCCCGCGACCCTCACCATTCCCGAGGTGCACAGCTACTTGCTCGGCGCCATCGGGCCGCGGCCCATTGCCTTCGCGAGCACGATCGATGCACTGGGCCGACCAAATCTCAGCCCCTTCAGCTTCTTCAACTGCTTCGGTGCCAACCCACCACTGCTCATCTTCAGTCCGGCTCGGCGCGGGCGCGATAACACCACCAAGCACAGCTTCCACAATGTGAAGGCCGTGCCCGAAGTGGTGATCAATGTGGTCACCTACGCCATGGTGCAACAGATGAGCGTGGCCAGCGGCGAATACCCCGAGGGCGTGAACGAGTTCGAGAAGGCGGGGTTCACGGCGATCGCCTCGGCGAAGGTGAAGCCCTTCCGTGTGAAGGAGAGCCCCGTGCAGTTCGAGTGTGTGGTGAAGCAGGTGATCGAAACGGGTACTGGAGGTGGTGCAGGCAACCTCGTGCTCTGCGAAGTGGTGATGATCCACGTGGACGAGAGCGTGCTGGATGCGAACGGCAAGATCGATCAGCGTAGGATCGACCTCGTGGGCCGCATGGGCGGGCAGACCTATGCACGCGCGCACGGCGATGCGCTCTTTGAACTGGCACAGCCCAACCAGCACATTGGGGTGGGTGTGGATGCGCTGCCTGCCGAAGCGCGCCTGAGCGAGGTGCTCAGCGGCAACGACCTGGGGAAATTGGGCGCGGCCCTCGCCATCCCCGACGAAACTGCGGTGAACGAGTACAAGCTCACCGAGTTGAGCGATACCTTCATCGCCCTGAACGAAAGACCAGAAGAACTGCGCAACGCCCTGCACCAACACGCCAAGGACCTGCTCGCGCAGGGCCACGTGGAGGAAGCTTGGAAAACGATCCTCTCATACAACAAACGTTAGAAGCAATGGCACAAGTCACCATCACCGGCACGATCAAGGTCGTAGGCCAGACCCAACAGGTCAGCGAAAAATTCAGCAAGCGCGAACTCGTCGTCACCGAACAGGGCGGTCAGTATCCTCAACTGATCCCGATCGAATTCAAACAGGACAAAACGGGCCTGCTTGATGGCTACAACCCTGGCGAGGAAGTGACCGTTTCCTGCTACATCAACGGCCGCGAATGGGCTGGCAAGGACGGCGTTACGAAATACTTCCTCAGTCTCGCTGGCAACCGCATTGAGCGCAGCGGCGCCAACAGCGGCGGTGCACCTTCCAACGGCGGTGCACGCCAAAGCGCGCCCGCGTCCGCAGCAGCCGACATGCCGCCGGTTGGTGGTAGCGACGAGGACGATCTGCCGTTCTAGGACCGCACAACTTCCAGCAAAGGCCGATCGCGCAACGCGGATCGGTCAAATGCGTCGTCCCTTCCACTGCGGGCGCATGACGAGCGATGCGATCGCGACCAACGGCGCGTAGATGGTGAATGCGATAAAGCTCGCGAGCGTACCCAATGGTGCCGCACGCTGGCCCATGACCTTGCGTACTTCCCCGACCATTGCGACCACCGGCAGGAACCACAATGCCCATGTGGATACGATCAGCAGAACGGTGAAAGTTGCGTGCTGCCCGATCGCCTCTCGAATGTTGAACGAAATTGTGAGGTAGACCAAGCTCCAAGGTAACGCCAGGGCAAGCAACCCCGACACGTTCGTAGCGCCCCCGATGCCGCGCATCTTCCCGGCCCAGCGCAACCGTTGTTGGATCGCGCCGCGCACGGTCGTGGGCGCTTTGGTAACGACGACCGCATCCGCATGGAAGAGTCCGGTGATCCGTCTGCCTGAGCGCTTCATCCGTTGCAGCAAGAACACATCATCGCCGCTGGCGAAACGATCTCCGGCGTAACCACCCACTGCATGAAATGCTGTGCGCGCGAACGCCAGGTTGGCTCCATAGGCGAGCGCGGGCTCGTTCACGGCGGCGGTTCCCATACCCATGCCCAAGAGGGCTGCCTGCTCGTGTTCCTGAAGTTGACCGAGCAAGCCTTCCCCATCGGTGCGTGCGGGAAGGATGATGAGATCGCTCCGTTCCTTGTACCAATGCGACACGATCGATCGCACGCGGCGCGGTCCACAACGCACATCGGCATCGGTGAGCAGGATGAGTTCCCCTTTCGCCGCATGCACACCCATGGTGATCGCTGCTTTCTTGCCCGGCTCCCCACAGCGCAGCAGTTGAAGTTGCGGCCAATTGCGTTGCATGCCTTCCACGATCGCCGTTGTGCGATCAGTGCTACCATCATCGAGCACGATCACTTGCATCAGTTCGCGCGGGTAAGTCTGTGCATGGAGGTCCTGTAGTGTAAACGCGATGTTCTCCTCTTCATCACGAGCCGGTACAAGAAGAGTTATTAGGGGCAACTGTGCCGACTCGACCTCATCGAACCTAGCTGTACCGGATAGTGCAGTTCGCCATGAGGTGATCACCGATGCGAAAAGCACCGTTACAGCGAAGAGCAGGAGCGCGGCGAGCAGGTAGGCGCTCATGTCTTGGAGCTACGGATGCGCGCGATGAGCAAGATGATGCTCCCTGCCAATGCGGGCAACGCGATGTTGATCGCCCACAACGCAGTAGAAGCAAGGAAGACCCCTCTGTCCTGAGCCAGTTGCGGCGAGATCACCGCTACGGCGATAGAACCACGCACGCCCAGTTCGGTGAGCATCACCGTGGGGATCAATGTGGACACTAGGAAAGCGACCGGAATCGCGAAGAACGCATCGGTGGGCGGCAGGTCCGCGAACACCATGAGCAGAACGAGGAACTGCACCGTGAAGACGGCATACCGCAGCGCACTGAGAAGGAGGACGCGTGCCAACAACGGGGTGCGGAAACGATCGAGCACGGCAGCATGGCGTTCCCATTTGCGCACCACGGGTAGGCGTGCTACCAGTGCGTGCAGGAGGTCCGGGTTGAAGTAGAGCACCAAGGCGCCGATGGCGACCACCATACACAACGCGATCATGGCGATGCCCAAAGGACCAACGCCGAGCGCACCGGCATTGGCGAACACACCAATGCAACCGATGGTGCCCATGACCACGGTGATCACGAATTGCGCGATGCTACCAACCGCCGTGGCGAAGCTCGCGGGGATCCTGTTCTCCGGGGCGAGGAACAACACGCGGCCTACGAACTCGCCCACACGGTTGGGCGTGATCATACCGATGCTCGTACCGGCAATGGTGGCGGTGAACGCGCGACGGAACGGGATGAATTCGATCGTGCGCACAAGTATGCGCCACTTGATCGCCTCGGTTCCCCAGTTCACCACCATCAGTACCAGTGCGCCACCGAGAACAGCCCAGAGCACCCGCGGATCACGGTGGGTGAAGACCGCAGCGAACGCGCGCGGGTCGCCGTATTTCGCCAGCCGCAGATAGAGGAATCCAAAAGCTAGGAGGAAGACGCCCCAGCGGATGAACAAAATGGTGCGGCGGCTCACGGTACCTTCGGCTTCTTCTGAAGACGATCAAAAGTACCCCGGTGGCCCAACCTACGGAGCGCATCATCCTCGGCATCGATCCAGGCACTACGGTGATGGGCTACGGGGTGTTGTTGGTGGAAGGCGGCCAAGCACGGCTGGTCGATGCCGGTGCGATCCGTTTCCCGGCGGATGATGATCACACCTTGAAGCTGCGCGCGATCTTCCGTGAGACCACGCGCATCATCGCGCAGCACCATCCGGACGAGTTGGCGATCGAGGCGCAGTTCTTCGGCAAGAACGTGCAGAGCATGCTGAAGCTGGGGCGTGCACAGGGCGTGGCGATCGCGGCGGCATTGCAACGCGAGCTCTCCGTGGTGGAGTACGCGCCCAAGCGCGTGAAGCAGAGCATCACCGGCAACGGCAACGCCAGCAAGGAACAGGTGGCCGCCATGCTGTTGAGCATCCTCGGCCTAGAGGAACTCCCATCGAGCACCGATGCCACCGATGCAGTGGCCGTGGCCGTGTGCCATCATTTCGCGAACACGGGTCGCAGCATACGAGCTTCCGCTGGGACGGCAACACGAAAGCGCGCCTCGGATTGGTCCGGGTTCGTGCGCAACAACCCCGATCGGATCAAGCGTTCCTGATCCGTTCGGCGATCGCCGCCAGTTCCTCGTTCGTGCGCTTCAGCTTGGGCTTTGCGAAGTCCATGTCGTTCATACGATCGATCGGGATCAGGTGCACGTGCGCATGCGGCACTTCAAGGCCGATAACGGTCACACCCACCCGATCGCAAGGAACCACGCGCGCGATCTTCATCGCCACACCTTGCGCGAAGGGCATGATGCCTGCGAGCACATCGGCAGGTAGCTCGAAGAATTTGTCCACTTCCAATTTCGGGACCACCAGCGTGTGCCCTTCGCGCAATGGAGCAGTGTCCAAGAATGCGAGGAAGTGATCGTCCTCGGCCACCTTGTGGCAAGGGATCTCGCCGCGTACGATTCGGGTGAAAATGCTGGGCATGGTCACCGGGTGATGTCGATCACCTCGAAAAGAGTGGTGCCTGCAGGTGTGGTCACCTCTGCCACTTCACCAACAGCTTTGCCGAGCAGTCCCTTCCCAATTGGTGAGTTCACACTGATCTTTCCGGTCTTGATGTCGCTTTCGCTCTCGGCCACCAGCGTGAAACTGCGCTCGGTGCCGCTACCCACCTGCTTTACCTTCACCGTGGTGTGTATGTACGCTTTGCTCGTGTCCATCTGCGAACTGTCGATGATGCGCGCATTGGCTGCCACCGCTTCGAGCTTGGCGATGCGTGCTTCCAAGAGGCCTTGATCCTCCTTGGCGGCGTGGTACTCTGCGTTCTCGCTCAGGTCGCCCTTATCGCGCGCGTCGGCGATCTGCTGGCTCAGGTGCGGGCGCTCGACGGTGCGCATATGGTGCAGCTCATCCATCAATTTCTTCAGGCCTTCCTCGGTGTAGTACGCCGGCGTGCTCATGGCAAAAGGGCTGGGGTGATAGAACGAAAGAGGATCCTCCGGTAGGAGGACCCTCTTTCAAAATTAGTATGGTTGATCAGAGACTAATGCGGACACCAAGGCTGTGAAAGCCGCCGAAGGGATTGGTGGTACGGTAACCGTAGTCAACAGACACTAAGGACTTCTTCTCTTCACCGAAGGGGAAATCGACGCTGACACCGGCCGATGGCCCCGTGTACCAGGTCGTGCGGTCCTCGGCGCTGGTGACGTCCTTCTCGTACAGGTAGCCCGCACGCAGGTGCACCATTTTGCGGAAGGCGTATTCCACGCCAACGATCCCTTGGTCCTTGGTGAAGGAGTTGGAGATGAAGGTGCCCGCGAAGGTGACGCGGTGCAGTTCGGTCACGTTCCAATCGTATGCCGCGCCAATGTTGAGCAGGGAGGGGATCTCGAACTTGCCCGAGCGCTGTTCCAACGTGAGCTGATCGCTCTCGGTCACCAGAAATCCTTGCACCGCGAGTCCGTCGCCGCTGAACTGCATGGCCGGTCCAACGTTCTTGAGCGCGATCCCGAAGTGCACATTGTCCTGTGGCCCCGTGACGTAGTGGATACCCGCATCGAAGCAGATACCCGATGTGCGCACGTTGCTGGTGGCCTCGGAAACCACACGGATGAGAATGCCGCCGAAGATGCTATTGGAGAAGCTCTTCGAGTAGCCGATCCCGATGTTGGCCATGTTGGGTTTGAAACCACCACGCCCGCCTTCGGGGTTCTCGGTGGTGGTCACCTCCAGTTCCCCAAATGAGAATGTTGTAGCCGTGATCCCAAGCACGCCGGATGATCCCAGCTTCTGTCCGAAGCCGATGGTGTTCACGTTCATACCCGCGTCGGGTAGGCGTGTGTTGGAGAAGGACACTTCGGTCTTGTTCACCATGCTCAGCCCGGCGATGTTGCCGTACATGGCCTCCACGCCACGCACACTGGCGGTGTTCGCCAAGCCCCAACCGCTGGATCGTGCCCAAGGATTGAGCAGCAACTGGGTAGCGCCCGCGCTTCCTGCCCGGTCGGGGTTGCCTGCGATCGCGGCACCGCCGCTGCTCATGGCCAGTGCGGTAAGGAGCACCGCCGTTCGGTTCATCGTTCGCTTCATGGTCCTTCGGTTCG
Source organism: Flavobacteriales bacterium (assembly GCA_046595075.1). GTDB lineage: Bacteria > Bacteroidota > Bacteroidia > Flavobacteriales_F > PHOS-HE28 > PHOS-HE28. The sequence goes on along the minus strand of JBKJPT010000228.1, from coordinate 24,986 downwards.
TCTTACGACTTAGAAATTCTGTAGATCGAGCGGGCGCATCACACCGAACCACTTGATCACCTTCTCACCCACATCGGGCACGTCCACATGGCAGATGTACACACCACCAGAGATGGGGATGTTGTTGGTGTTCTTGAGGTCCCAGTCCAGGTAGGTGAGAGAGTTGTCCTTTCTGAACTTGCGCACCAACGTACCGTTCACGGTATAGATGGTGATCGTGCACAGCTGGGGCAGGTTGATGAACTTGACGCGATTGTCCAAGCGCGAGGTCTCGTATCCACTGAAAGCGTAGTACGGATTGGGCACTACGTTGATCTCGTCAAGGAAGTCCTCGGCCACAGTACTCTGGTAGGTTTGAGTGGCAAAGCCCTGCGTGCCGAACATGTACAGTGGCAAACCACCGTTGCGGCTGATGTCGATGTTGCCGGGGCCTCCGTTGTAATCCACGTACGACCTGTAAGGCTTCTCCACGTTAAGGCGGATCCGCACATCGGTGCTTAGGAACTCCTCACCCTCCACGAGGATAGCACTGCCCACCCAAGCGAGGCCACGGAACACCTTGAGACGCGACTGACCGGGGGCAGGTAATGTGGTCACGATGTAGCTGCCTTGATCGTAGGATGGCACTCGATCGGCGTTACCGCTCTGGCGGCGATCGTTCTTCCACACATAGATCCAGTGGCCACCACCGAAGTAAGGCGTAGAAGGCTCACCTCCGGGTGCCGGAAGTTCAAGCTGGCTGTTCGGGTTCCAGATCATGTCCCGGCCGATCTCACCACCCCAGAAGCTGTTCTCACCATAGCCGATGTTCAACCGTTCGCCGGTTTCTATGTCGATCGCGTAGCCAGGGAACCAACCCATGCCGGTGGCACTGGTGGTCTGTGCTTCAGCTTCGTTGCAACCAGGAGTGCCGCTCTTCCGACCGTTCTTATCAATGCTCGCGGAACTGCGCAGGGCCAATTTGGCCACACCGCCTACGCTCAGGGTTGTGTTCACCTCTTGCTCAAGCACCGGCGAACGGGACCACTTGTTCTTGTCTGATGTGATCACCACTTGGATGCTCGGGATCTCGTTGATCTTGGAGAGCGCCATGGATTGGTTAACTTCAGGTGCCGCACCGGGTTGGAAATCGGCTTCGCCAACCAACGGCCAAGGTGCCCAAGTACCGCCGAGCAATTGCTCATAGGTCTGATCGGGGTCCTTGCCTAAGCGATCGCTATATACGGCCACCGCAGGCGCGGTCACCTCCTGTTCGAAGCTACCGCTGCGGATCCAGTTGAAGGGTTCCTCGCCCTCCGCATCGGGGATACCGGTAAGCCAAGCCTTGCTCGCATCGGCGAACTCGATGCTGCCCGAACCGATCGGTGCGGTGTAATCGTTCACGAAGAACGTTTGACCAATGGTGATGCTGACACCATACTCCGGGATCAGTTGTTCATAGCGCAGGTCGATGGTGCGGTCACATTGCACCGTATCTCCGGTGGTAGTGTTCACCAGGTACCAGTAGGCATCGTCAAGGCTGCCAGTGGTGACGCTATCTGCGAACCACACTTCGAAGCTTGCGTCGGGAACCTTGAGCGGGTCTATCACCTTCACATTGATCGGGGCGCGGCCCAACTGGTAGGTGAGCTGGTCCACGCGGCTGGTATTGGAGGCCACGATCGCATCTTCGGTGGACTCTGCCAGTTCGATCTCCAATGATCCATTGCCTTGACCCTCGAGGCGGATCACCTGTAGTTGATCGCCGTAATTGGAGTTCTGCACAGTGCCACCGGATTGCGGCGCAGGCTTGTGTGGTATGCCCACGTAACTGCGTATGCCACCGAAGGCGGCCTTGCGACCAGCTACATACGGGAACGGCTGACCTGTACCCTGTGCGATCTGATAGTCCTCGTAGTTGTTGTATCCATACGAAAGCGCTAGGTAGTAGTAGGTCTTGAAGTTGACCAAGGTGGGGTCACCTTGCGCGAACAGGTCCTTGGTGATGCGTATGCTATGCACCACGCCGGTATCAGCGCCGTTCACCTGTTCCACGGGAACCGTTTGATCGATGTTCTCGTCGTACAGGTAGTTCACGATCTGGCCGATCCCATCCTGTACATCGCCCTGATAGGCAAGGCGTGCCAATGACACATCACCGATATCGGCAACGCTGGCCTCGGCGTTCTTCATTTGGTAGATCTTGTACCCCTGGAAGCGGTACTCCCTATCGTAAGGGGGACCGCCGAGGCCGTTGTCCAAGGGGATGATCGGATCCACCTCGCTGTACTCTTCGTTCTCGTTGTTGCTACCCACAGGGTTGCTTATGTGGATGATCAGCTCACGATCCAGTTCAACGATATCGAGGTCCGGAGCATCGGGTCCGTCGAGGATCTGGAAGCAGTTGTCGAACAACGCTTGTGCTTTGTCATCGGCCACGCGCAAGGGGCCGAGGCTGCTTGCGGCACCTCCTGTGGTGCTGCGCGCCCACACCACACCAACCGTGATGTTGTTGAACGCACCGGCTTCGAGGGTGAAAGGACCTGCGCTCTGCACAAAGCGGCGGTCAGGAATACTTGGTGTTGGCGCGGTTTCGCTCCAAGGTGTTTGGGCTACACAATTGGTACCCCAACCCACGGGATCGCTATCGCCGGGGAACATGTAATAGGCACGCACGGCGTCGGGATCTTCGCTGTATCCATTTCCACCGTAGCTCTGTGGAATGCCGTTCTTCCAGATGCTCTGGAGATAGTTGTAGAACTGGGGCGCGTTGGCCGGGTCTGTGATGTTGTTGTTGGGGCTTTCGCGGTTGAAATAGATGTACGCGCGCATACCGAAGCGCTCATTGTCCATCACACCATCGCCATAACCGATCCCGATCCCCTTGTACGGGATACCGTTCTGCAAGCGCGCCTGCTCGCAATCGTAGGTCTCCAAGTAGGATTGCGGACCAGGGTTGTCCAAGCTGTCCGAATCTTGGAAAGGTCCTTCGAAGAAATCCACACCCACGGCCGGTGGAGGAGGAGCTGGTCCACCGTAACCAGCGGAGCCCAAGCAGCCTACGTCCACATCCTGCCAGTTGTACACATAGCCCAGTCCGCGGCGCACATCGCAACCGGCGAAGTCATCGTTCGAGCACCCCAGATCGGGATCCACGAAGTGGCCGAAGTAGGTATTGGTCAAGGTCTGCGACGCCCAGTTGATTACCGTGTAATTGTAGAAGGTCATGTTGTTGATCTCGTTGTTCGCGCTGAAGGCGAAGGCCTGTGCACGTACCTCGAGACCGATAGGCTGTCCTTGCGTTTCGGTGTGGGCATCGCCCTTGTCATTGAAGATCCAGTAGATGTTGAAATCACCGAAGAGCGGAACCGGATCCTCGCGCTGCTTGTTCTTGCAATCCTCCACGCTCAAATTGAAACCATAGTCGGGATAGTCGCCAAGGTCGGGGTTGTAATTGCCATCATCGTTGTAATCGAAGAAGGGCGCCAAGTAGAGGTCCTGCCCGGCTTCGGGATCGCCGATCGCGGGCCAGTCACGAAAAGTTTGCGGAACTGAGTAGCCATTGGGGAAAAGTGCGTCGATGCAGGGTTGATCCCCAGCGCAATTGGCCCAGGCCAAGTGCGATTCGGCCTCGGCGCGCTGCGTGATCCAAAAACGATCGTACTCATTGCACACATCCGCATCGGCACTGGCGTCCTCGGTGTTCAAAGGGCCAGGCCAGAAGTCGTTTCCGTCCGTGCGGTAAAGCACCGCCGCGATCTTCAACTGACCGGCGCTGCTGAGACCACCCATCCAGAGCGCACCGGCGAAAATGGCGTTTGGGCCGGTGAAGTCCTCGGTCTTGGGCACCTCGTAACCGGGCCTGCCCTGAGCGCGGCGCTGCCACATGTTACCCCCGTTCTCGATCACGGCGCGCACGTTGTTGAACGCGATCTCGGTGATCTGCGAAGCAGGTGCGCAGGCGGCGGTCTTGGGGCCACCAGTGTTGGCGCCGCTTTGCGTGGCCATGCCACCACCACTGTTGGAAGCGGGCGGGTTCCAAGCACCGGCGTGTAACGCCATTGCGGCGAATAGGCTCAGAGCGAAGGTTCTGGTAGGAGTCGCGCTAGTGAGGCCTTTCATGTCGTTCGGTCTTTTGTTCATCAGAAATCGAAGCGTACACCCAGGCGGATGGTGCGCGGCGCACCATAGTTGCCGGGGTTGTTGATCTTGATCGTGTACATCTCGCGGAACGCGTCGGGATCAAGTTGAGTGCGGTCGTTCAACTGGGCCAGGTAACCGTCGTTGTTCGGCGAGCCTGTGTAGCGGTAAGCACCGGTGATGTTCTCGGTGTTGAAGACGTTGGTCACCAATAGGTACACGTTCAGGTTCGCGCTCTTGGCCTTGTCGCCATCCTCACCGCCGAAGGTGAGTGGGATGTCGCGGTCCAGTTGCAGGTCGGTGGTGAACTGCCAGGGCAAGCGTGCCCCGTTGAGGGTACCATCGAGGCGGTAGTTGCCGGCACCGGTTCCTTCGCTCACTACCTGGCTGCTGCGGCTGTAAGGCGTGCCGCTGCCGAGGATGCTCACCACGTTGATGCCTGTGCGCTGGAAGATGGCCTTGCCGAAAAGCATGGGGCCGTTGTAATCCTTGCCGCCGCCGTAACGGAAGTCGAAGGTGGTCTGGAAGCGGTGGCGCTGATCGAAATCGAGCGGCGAAATGGTGCGCAGGTTGGCCTGGCCGCTGTTGATCAGATTGATCCCCGTGTTAGGGCCGCTTCCCGTACCGTCCGCAAACTGCAGGGTGTAGCTCGCACGCATCCATACGTTGCCGGTGCGGCGCAGATCGAAGGTGGTCGTGAAGCCCTTCACCGTGCCGAAGTCGAAGTTGTCATATGTGCGGTAGCTGCGGGGCCATGCGTTCGAGACGTTGCGCACTTGGATCTGATCGCGTAGTTCGCGGTAGAACGCGGAGAGCTTCAACGAGGATGATTTACTAAGCACCTGCTGGAAGCCGAGTTCGTAGTCGATGGTCTTCGTGGGTTTCAGCGCAGCGTTGTTCTGCACGTCGCCGGTGTTCGTCAAATAGGCCAAACCAATGAGGTCGAGACGAGATTGGCCCGCATTCGGGCGCTGGGTTAGAACGTCATAGTGCGCGAAGAACACGGCTTCATCCGAAATGGGGAAGCTGAAGGCCACACGCGGCATCACGTTCACCACGGGGGTGTAATCCACGAAGGCGCTCTTGCGCAAGGTGCTGCCATCCAAGTCGCCGTTCTCGTTCTCGCCACCCACCAAGTATGGTTGGATCGAACCACCTTCTTGCAGCGAAGTACCGTCGTTCAGTTCCACACCATCTGCGTTGTACCAGGTGTCGCCGTCGCGATAGCCCTTGATGAATCCCGGAGTCGAGAAGCTGTTCACGTAAACCACGTAATCATCCCCTATGTTCGATGGCCGAGGGTTTTGTGCGCTGTAGAGCGACTGCACGGCATTGTCGCCTGCGGTGTACGCTTCGCGGTACAGGTATTTGTCCTTAAGCACGTTCTGGTTCGCATCGTAGCGGTCCACGCGCACACCTACGTTGAAGATGATGTCATCGAAGGCGAACTTGTCCATGACATAGCCCGCCATGTAGATCGGCTGGAAGGGAGCTTGGATGCGGGTATAGGAGCCGCGTGCATCGGTGTCATCGAAGAAGTCGTCGAAGCTGGGTTTGCCAGAGAGCTGCTTGCCCAAATGATCGTAACCCACGTATCCAACAAGGCCGTTGCCATTGTTGATCAGTTCATCAGGCGAGAACATGTCCAATGAGAGAGCGTCGGGCGAGAGCGCGTCCAGGTTGATCACGTCGGTACCGTTCGGATCCAATCCGAGCGACGTGCGCAAACTGCGATCAAAGGTGGACTGATCGATCGCGCTGAACCTGCGCGAGTAGATCCAGAAGGGGAACTGACTTCCGGGGATCTCCACGATCGCGATAGGAGGAAGCGAATCGGCAGGACCGTACCACTGTTGAATGTGATCGTTCACCAGCAGGCGGCCGCGACCCCAAAGCCCGGTGGGAGCCAGGTCATAGCGACGTTGGGTGAGCTGCTCGTATTCAACACCCACCGATACCGCGTGCTCACCCACATCGGCGCTGCCAAGTGCCGTAAAGCGGATCTGGTCGTTGCGACGCTTGCGGAACTCGGCTCCATTGGGATCGTCGATGAAGCCGATGTTGTTCCATAGGCCGTACAGCGCATCCGGACGGTCGCCGTTCCAGATCACCCCTTTGCCATCGCTAAGCGTGTAGTTCTCTCGGTAACCTTGATACGAAGGATCGCCGGCGGTGGGTGAACCAAAGAGCAGTTCGAGCGGGAACTGCTCTTGCGGCATATTGTTGAAATAATAGTTCGAGAACGCCGCCAGTTCGGGGTTCACTGAACCGGGCGAGAAGGTCACCAAAGTGTCGCGCTCACCCACCTGCACAAAGCGGTTGTACAGTGCGTCGTAGTTGAACTGGGGTGCACGGTACGTATCGAAGCGGCCCACGTACCCGTAGTCCCACAATCGGTCGCCGTGCACGAAATCCTCCACCTTGTTCTGGTAGCGGCTGTAATCGAACTGCAAGCTGTAGAAGGCGTTCTTGATGGTGGCCTTGTCCTGCTCACCTTCGGCACGATTGGGGAAGCGCTGGGTGAACTTGATAAAGGTCCTCCAAGAGGTCTCTTTGATCCGCGTGTTCTGATCGGCGTTCAACAAGGAGTTGTTGCGATTGTATTGTTGGCGGTTGCTGTAATCCAAGGAACCACCTACGGAGAGATTGACGGTGGGGGTGGTGGTGATATCGATCTTCCCCGAGGCCAGGTAGCTGATCTGCCCAGCGCTCTGCCGCGTCTTGATCGTTTCCACATCGGTGTCGCGCAAGAAGGCACTATTGTAACCGACGGTGAAACCTTCAGAGCCTGCTGCGAGCAAGCGTGCGGGTTCATTGCTCAGTTGCGCCAGGATCTCGGGCTTCACGCGCACATCGCCGAGGTAGCTCGGGCCCCCATCCACCACGTTGGTGTACTGTCCGCTGAAGAAGAAGCCGATGAGGGGCTTGGTCTTGTTGCCCACACTGTCCTTCTTGAAGAGGATGGGACCGCTGATACTGGCTTCGAGCTGATTGAAGGCGTACTTGTCCAAACCGACGATATCCGTGATGTCATCGCCCACCTTGAAACCGCTTGTGAGGTATTCGACACCGCCGAAGAAGGTGCGACTCGGGCCGCGCGTGGTGATGTTGATAAGACCGCCTGTTACGTCACCGTAGTTGGCGGGCACACCGCCGGTGATCACCTGCACTTCCTCGATCGCGCTCTTTGGCAAACCGGTACCTGCTCCTGCTGGCACCTTAACACCGTCGATGTAGTAGTAGGTGTTCTCGGTACGTGCACCGCGAATGCTGATGCCGCCACCGGTACCCGCATCACTGGCACCGGCCACCGTGGTGGCGATTGAGTTGGCGGAACGACCGGGCATTTTGGCGATCTGGTCACGCGTAACCGTTCCGCCGCTGGCGCCACCGTCCCTCTGGATCAGTGGCACTTGGTACTGCACCACTTCGAACTCCTTGAGTTCGATACCGGCATTGAGGCCGATCTCCAAGAAGGTGATGATGTTGCTGTTCACCACCACGCCCACCTGCTTATAGGGCTGGTAGCCCACGTAACTCACCACCACATCATAGGTGCCGGGGTCAATGGGTTTAATGAAGTAGTTGCCGTCGAAATCGGTGGCACCGCCGGACACCTGCGTGCCGCGGCTTTCGATCACCACGTTCACGAACGGAAGTGGTTCGCCGGATTTCTTGTCCACGATCTTGCCCTTGAGGCTGCCTGTGCCCACTTGGGCGAGCGCTGGCAGCGCTGCGAATACACAAAGGGCGAACAGGGAGAGTGACCTTCTCACCATCAACGATAGGTTTTACGTTCTAATGAACTGCGCAACGAGGGGGCGTAAATATAGAAAAGGGTCCGATCGGAGAAACTTTCGCTTTTCCGCGTCGGACGGCCGTTTCCGAAGGTCGCGAGCGATCGCACTGTGATCCGGTGCCGTGTCCGATGGAACAGATGGTCGATCATGGGGGCAAGATACCCGTGACATTCACTGAACGTTACGTACGCCCACCCGAGCCTTTTGCCATTCTATACATGTCCGATCACACCTCACCGGGTGAACAGGCGCTTGAAGAAGCCATCGCGATGCCGACCACTGCCACCACGTTCGGCACGCCGCCTATTGCGCTCGATCCGCTTACGCGTCTTCTTGTCCTGCACGGAAAGGTGGCGCTTGCGGTCGTCCTTCACCTTTTGTGCTTTCGCCTTCTTGTCCTCCTTGGCCTTCTTGGCCAGGCTCTTCTCCTGTTGCTTCTGGGTCATGCCCTCCTGCGCATGAGAAAGTGCAGGTAGGCCGAAGCCCAGAGCAATGACCAGTAGCAGGCGTGCGAGCATGATGCAAGGATAACGCCGACCTCGGCCCCCGGCACATACCTACTTTCGCCCGATCGCGTTGCATGTACATGTCCAGACCCACACATACCGACTTGCTTGCGCTGGCCCTGGTGGTATTTGTGCTACCGGGCTGCAATAAAGAGAACACGAGCGGTGTTCCACCTGTGAACCTGGACATCAGCATTAATGTGAACAATCCTGCCTATGTGGACATTGCAGTGCCCGGCGGCTGGCTCTATCTCACTGGCGGCTCCCAGGGGTTGATCGTATACAGGGCCAGCCCCACCGAATTCGTGGCCTTGGACCGGCATTGCACCTACCAGAGCACTGATCTGTGCCGCGTCTATGTGGATAGTTCCGAAGTGATCGCCCGCGACACTACCTGCTGCCACAGTGCGTTCTTGATCAACAACGGCAGTGTGGTGCTGGGTCCGGCCTCGATCGACCTGAGGCGGTACAACACTTCTTTCAACGGAACCACTTTGCGGATCTACAACTGATAGAGACCGGTCATGGAACGTGAAAAGGCCCTCCGAAGAGGGCCTTTTGCATGGATCCAACCTCGGATCAGTAGCGGTAAGCGTCGCTCTTGAACGGACCGGTTTTAGGTACGCCTATGTACTTGGCTTGCTCATCGGTGAGTTCCTCGAGCTCCACGCCGATCTTGGCGAGGTGCAAACTGGCAACCATCTCATCGAGGTGCTTGGGCAGCACGTACACTTTGTTCTCGTAGTTCCCGTGGTTCTGCCAAAGCTCCAACTGTGCCAACGTCTGGTTGGTGAAGCTGTTGCTCATCACGAAACTAGGGTGGCCGGTGGCGCAACCGAGGTTCACCAGACGGCCTTCGGCCAGAATAAGGACGTCCTTGCCGTCAATGGTGTACTTGTCCACCTGCGGCTTGATCTCCACCTTGGTGTTGCCGTAGGCCTTGTTCAACCAGGCCATATCGATCTCGTTGTCGAAGTGTCCGATGTTGCACACAATGGCCTTGTCCTTCATCTTGCGGAAGGCGGCTTCGGTAACGATGTTGAAGTTGCCAGTGGTGGTGATGATGATGTCCGCGCGGTGCACGTTCGGCACCAGCTTCTTAACCTCGAAACCATCCATCGCCGCCTGTAGCGCGCAGATCGGATCGATCTCGGTGACGATCACACGAGCGCCAGCGCCGCGCAGTGAAGCCGCAGTGCCCTTGCCCACATCACCGTAACCACAAACGATGGCCACCTTGCCGGCCATCATGATGTCGGTGGCGCGGCGGATCGCATCCACAGCGCTCTCCTTGCAACCGTACTTATTGTCGAATTTGCTCTTCGTAACGCTGTCGTTCACGTTGATCGCCGGCATCACCAGAGTTCCGTTCTTCTCGCGGTCCATCAGGCGCAGCACGCCCGTGGTGGTCTCTTCGCTCAGGCCGCGGATCCCCTTCACCAGCTCAGGAAACTTATCGAAGACCATGTTAGTGAGATCACCGCCATCGTCCAGGATCATGTTCAGCGGCTGGCCACCCTCGAAAGCGAAGATCGTCTGCTCGATGCACCAGTCGAACTCCTCGTTGTTCATGCCCTTCCACGCGTAAACCGGAATACCCGCCTTCGCGATGGCGGCAGCGGCATGGTCCTGCGTGCTGAAGATATTGCAGCTGCTCCAGCTCACTTCCGCGCCGAGTTCCTTGAGCGTCTCGATGAGCACGGCGGTTTGTATGGTCATGTGCAGGCAACCGGCGATACGGGCACCTTTCAAGGGCTTGTCCTTTCCGTGCTGTGCACGAAGGGCCATGAGACCTGGCATTTCTGCTTCGGCCAGTTCTATCTCTTTACGTCCCCAGTCGGCGAGGTTCATATCCTTCACCTTGTACTTCAGGGCGGTTTGTGTGCTTGGCATGGTCGTGTTCATTTCGGGCGCGAAAGTAGGTTGTTGGTCGAAGCGGGGCCACCGATAAAGGGTTGACTATGTTCGCACCGATGGGCAATGTGCTTCAACACCTGCTAGACGCGAAAGTTCGCGGGACTAAGCTCCTTGCCGTGCTCATCGACCCCGACTTCGGCCAGGACGAGGCCGTGTTGGAGCGCGCGGTACAGAACGCTTGCATGGCCAAGGCCGACCTGCTGTTCGTGGGCGGCAGCCTCCTCACTTCGGCTTTCTTCGACCATTGTGTTAAACGTGTGAAGGAATTGGCCGATTGCCCAGTGGTGCTTTTCCCCGGAAGCCCTTCGCAACTGAGCAAGCACGCCGATGCGGTGCTCTTTCTCTCGCTCATCAGCGGGCGCAATCCCGAACTCCTCATTGGCCACCATGTCACCGCCGCTCCCACGGTGAAGTCACTTGGCATTGAAGCGGTCCCTACCGGCTACATGCTTGTTGATGGTGGCAAGGCCACCACTGCACATTATGTAAGCCAGTCCTCCCCTATTCCTTACGACAAGCCGGCGATCGCGGCCGCAACGGCAATGGCTGGCGAACTGCTCGGGCTGCGCACCATCTTCATGGACACGGGTAGCGGTGCTCCACGATCGGTGTCGACACAAATGATCGCCACGGTGCGTGCATATGTGGACCTGCCGATCATCGTCGGTGGCGGGATCCGCGACACTGCCACTGCGCGCACATTATGCGAGGCCGGGGCCGATGTGCTCGTTGTCGGCACCGCCTTCGAACAGGATCCCGAACTGATCTTCGCAATGAGCGAGGCAGTGCACGGTTGAACCCTCTACTACTTCCGCAGCCACACCACCAGTTGCATTCCGGTGTCGGTCCATTGCATGATCGGCTTCAGGATCGGATCCATGAAGCGCGGCAGGAAGGTCTTGCACACGTAGTACTGCTGATGGGCAATGGAATAGCCGTTCGCCTTGGCATGCGCGGCGAACGCTTTGGGCGTGAACTCATGCAAATGGAAGGGCTCATGCATGGGACTTATGTTGGCCACGTAGTCCGTTGCGCGCAAGCGGTAGTAGACGTTCACCAAGCGGTTCACCAACCAATGCGCAGATGGCACTTCGATGTGCAGCACACCACCGGGCTTGAGCCAGCGCATGGCCTTGATCAATGCCGCCGACGGATCGTAGATGTGTTCCAGCACCACCCCGAAGTTGATGAAGTCGAAATGCGCTTCGGGATAGTCGAATTCTTCGATCATGCCTAGCTTGAAGCGTTGAGGATCCATTTTCAAGTGCGAAAGTCCGCGCTCATGGAAGGTGTTGCTCGGCTCGAAACCGTGCGCCTCGAAGCCTTCGCGCTCCATGACCACCATGGCCTTGCCAATGCCCGCGCCGATGTCCAATGCGCGCATGCCCGGCTGGAAGCGCAGTAGATCCTTCGCCTTGGCGATCTGCACCGCCATATAATCGGGCCTTATGAGGAAGTACTCGGGTTGCCAATAGCTCTCTGGCGGCATGCCGTAGTGGTCCTGTATGTCGTGCGGGATCGGCTGCGGATTCGAATAGACCAGTTCGCAATCGGTGCAACGCATCACGGTGGTGGCAATACCGACCACGTGCTTGGGGTTGCGACCGTGCGAGCGGTTCAGCCTGCGGCCCATCACCTTATGGCCTATCGACGGCGACCCGCACATGATGCACGCCGTCACTGGCGCGAAACGATAACTGATCGACTTGGGCTCCATGATCGCGGGTAAATGTGGGCACAGAACGGGCGATCCACAAATGGGGATGGCATCGTACGATCCGTCCGAATGCCTCCATCATCCCCTGCTATCTTCACCGGGCCCATGTTCCGCGCATTGATCCTGGTTTCCTGCTCGTGCTATGCCGGCATGGCCATGGGGCAAAATGATCCGCTCTGGCACGTGTGGAACAGTTCCGCGCAACCGGATAGTGCGCGGCTGAAAGCCATGCAAGCGCTCGCATGGAAGGCTGTTTTCGAGCAGCCGGACAGTGGAATGGTGCTGGCCGGAATGCAGTTGGCCTTCGCTGAAGAGGTGAAGGACGACCGCGCGCGTTTCGAGGCCCATACCACCTTGGCCGTGGGCCACAGCATGAAGAGCGCATACAGTGAAGCGCTCGCCCACTTGATGGAATGCCTTGCGATCGCAAGGTCCTTGGGTGATCGCAAACGCGAAGCGAACACGTACAGCAACTTGAGCAACGTGTACCGCAACCTCGGCGATCTGCCTCTTGCTTTGGAACAATTGCAGAGGAGCCTGCGGATCGATCTTGATCTGGCCAACAAGGAAGGATTGGGTGGGACCTACAACAACATCGGCAACATACACACCGAGCTCGGTGATCTGCCGAACGCGTTGATCAACTACGAGAAGAGCGCTCGCCTGGCCGAGGAACTGGACAGCGACAAAGGCCGGGCGCAAGCGATGATGAACATGGGCAACACCCATTTGGAAATGGGCGAGTCCAAGAAAGCTTTGGATGAGTTCCAACGAAGTTCCGCCCTCTATCGCTCTCTGGGGCGCAAGTTGGAATCGGGCATGGCCTTCAACAACATGGGGCGCACGTACACCCGGTTACAACGGTTCGATGAAGCGCGCGCAACGCTCGATTCTGCCCGGACCATCTTCACGGAGCTCGGAAGCCAGCGACAACTCGCACGCAACCACTATTACGTGGGCGACCTCTTCCTTGCGACAGGACTTCCACGAAGCGCGATCGCAGCATGCGAGGCAGGCCTGCGTGTGGCCCGGGACAACGGTCTTGTACAGCAGCGCAAGGAGTGCTATGAGTGCTTGATGATGGCATATGAACAGGTCGGTGATTTCACCCGAGCCTTTCATGCACAACAGGAGTTCATGCGTGTGGGCGACTCGTTGGAGACATTGAACAACGGCAAGGAGGTGCTGCGGCTTGATCTGCAACGGCAGTTCCACGAACAACAGATCGCCGACAGTTTGGTCAATGTTCGTGCTCGGTTCGAACGGGAACTGGCCTATCAGGAGCAATTGGGCCGCGAGCACGATCGGCGCAACATGTTGCTCTACAGCGGTATTGGCGTGCTGTTGCTCGCTGGGGCCCTATGGAACCAGTTGAGGTACACGCGTCGTTCGCGCGCGGCGATCCAATTGGAAAAGAACCGTAGCGACGAACTTCTTCACAATATCCTGCCAGAGGAGGTCGCCGCAGAGCTGAAGGAGAAGGGTGTGGCCGAGGCGCGATCGATGGATACCGTCACGGTCCTCTTCACCGACTTCAAGGGATTCACCGCAATGAGCGAACAACTCAGCCCCAAGGCGCTGGTGGCCGATATCCACGAGTGCTTCTCCGCCTTCGATCGTATCATGGAAGCGCACGGCATCGAAAAGATCAAGACCATTGGCGATGCGTACATGGCGGCGGGCGGTCTACCGGTCGCGAACAACACCCACGCACAGGACGTGGCACGCGCGGCGCTGGAGATCCGCGACTTCATCGAGGAAGGCAAAGCGCGGAGGATCGCCGAAGGACTTCCCTACTTCGAGATCCGCATCGGTTTGCACACCGGCCCTGTGGTGGCGGGGATCGTTGGCCTGAAGAAATTCCAGTACGACATCTGGGGAGATACCGTGAACACCGCCAGTCGCATGGAATCTTCCGGGGCAGTGGGTCAGGTGAACATCAGCGAAAGCACCTATGAATTCTTGAGGAACGAACCAGGTCTACGTTTCACACCGCGCGGCAAAGTGCAGGCGAAGGGCAAGGGCGAACTGGAGATGTACTTCGTGGAGCGCGCTTGACAGCATCACCCCCGGAACCTGCTCACGGCTGCACGATCAACCGCTCTGCAAGCGTGCCATTGCCATCACTCACGCACACCAAATAGAGGCCGGGTGAGAGCACATGGTCGACCCACAACTGACCGCCCCCGGTCCCATCGGTGGGCGCGCTCCTCATCGTGTGGATGCGTTTACCGGCAGGGTCGAAGATGCCCACTTCTAGCGGCAACCCTTTCATCCGATCGGGTATGGTGATCATGAACCCCTGTCCATGTGCCGGATTCGGGATCAAGCCAATGCGTTCCGAGGAGCCGTCCTCCTGAAGGACCAGATCACGCAGTTCGCCACCGACCGCGATCGTGAGTGTGCACACAGGACCCCAGGGATCGGTGAGCGCTGGAGCGATGAAATCCGAACACCAGGTGGCACCATTGTCAAAACTGGCCCGTACATCAACCTTGTAGGTCGTGCCCGGTACCAGTGGTGCAATGCTCCAATTCAATGGGAGGATGTACGTGCTCTTTGACCGTGTTGTGATCAGTGTACCGTCCAATAGGCGGAACCGGAATTCATATCGGTTCGCGGAAACCAACACATTGTTACCGTTCAACCGGTGCACCGGGAGAGCCGCTATGGTGTTGCCACCACCCCACCCACGTGTACTTCCACAGCTGTACTGCGTGTTGCCTTCAATGTTCATCAATTGTGTAAGCGGGCATTGGGCACGAAGCGGATCCAGCATGAAGCGGCAAGCCGGGCCCCATTCAGAGTAACTACCGTTAACCCGACCGCGCACCCGCACATTGTAGAGCACATTGTTCGCCAGCTGGTTCCCCGTCCAGTTGTTGATCTTGAAATGACAAGCGCGTGTGCTGCTTGCCGCAAGCCCGTTGGCCGTATTGTGCGACTGGAACCGGCGGAAGCTGTACCCCCCGTTAGGATCGAACCACCACATCTGGTATCCGCTATTGGCATTGTTCACCCCGTATTGTGCGGAAACAGTCGCGATCGGGTTGACTACGATGTACTCGTTCGGTCGCCAATCCAATTTGTCGCAGCTGGTCCCGATCAACCGATCGGTTCCCAACGGCAGGCAGAACCCTTCGTTGTTGGCGATGGCGCTGATCGCTCCATCACCGAAGTTCCCCGTATTGTCGATGATGCGCCGACCCGTGACCGAACGCAACACATAGCCGCCCCCGGTGATCCCGTCGCCTGCATCGTCGAACACACGCAGTTGGTAGCACCCATCAGGAAGGCAGCAGGCTTCGATCTGGGTAGCGATCGCATCGGCATACGGACCACCGCTACAAACCACTTCACCGGTACCCTGAACCGTGATCTCCCAATGATCCTGCGATCCGAACGCGTCAGTTGCTAGTTCCAGTTCCAGGTTGTTGGAGCAAGGGCCGCCGTTGCCCGTCTTCAATCCTTTGTGGTAAAGTGAAGAAAGGTCCGTTGCATTGATCAGTGTGTTCCCGTCCCGTTGCACACGAACGGATGATGCGGTGACGCTTCGCAATGCGTCCTCTGCGAAGAAGGTGTAGCAACCACCCGGATCCAAAGTCAACGCTTCGGTCACCGTGGTGTTCGCGTCTTCGTAAGGCCCACCCGAGGCCACTACTTGTGCGAGCCCGTTCTTCACGCTCCAGGTCACCGATCCCGGATCATCGCCCAAGGACACCTCCACTTCCACATCACCACCGGTGGCCAAAGCCGGGGTCTCATCCAGTTCGATCTGCATGATGTTCCCGACAGGATCCTCATCTGGGACCGTGTTCACGCTGATGATGCGGAATTCCAGCGCGTCGTTGGCATCGACTCCACCAACCGGCGGCAGCGCTGGTTGGCGCACATCGTTCTGCAAAGCAGGTATAGCAAGTTGCCAGTCGAAGGAATTCACCATGATGCCGTTCTTCCACGTTTCCACCACGCAGCCACCCATGGTGGCCGAGCCGATGTTCTTGATCCGCAACAATGGGGTCACACCTCCATCGCACGCATACTTGAGCCCGGTATACTCCAGGATCTTCGCATCGTAGGTGGTTTGTGCAAGTACACCCGATGGGAGCCCAAGCAGGATAACGGGCAGCAGTGCGCGCATGATGTTCAGTATTATGAGGTACGAATCTACGCGGGCCCCATGTACCGTTCAATAGAACTTTCGTTAGGCGCGAAGTGGGTTCAGAACCTCACCGCAACACCACCGAGCACATTGAGCGGCGCTTGCGGATAGAGGCCGATCACACCCTGCCTTCGACCATCGAGCACGTAGCTGTATACCCAACCGTTGCTCTCGTAGAGTTCGCCGAGGAGGTTGCGCACGGTGATGTTGAAGTCCACGCTGCGTGTTCCCTTCAAATTGAAAAGCGTCACGTTCACACGCGCATCTTGCACCACGTATGGATCGAGCATGCGATCAGTGCTCCCGCTATTGTCCAGGTACTGCTGACCCACGTACTTGGTCACCAGTGTGAGGTCGGCGAGCACGCGATCGGTCTTTTCCAAGAAACGAAAGCTCAACTCGCTACCGGCGATCACGCTGGGTGAGAACGAAAGGTCGCTCTCAGCGTATGTGGTCGCCACTTGGCCACCGTTGTCCCAATCGTCCACGTATTCATTGAACGCGCGCACCTTGTTGCTGCTGAAAGTGGCATTGGCCCTCCACGACAAGCGCTTGGTGATGCGCGCGGCCAGCGAAAGTTCGGCGCCCGCGCGGTAGCTGCTTTCCACGTTGGTGCGCAGCGCCGCGCCCACATCGTTCAGTTCGCCGGTGAGCACGAGCTGGTCGTGGTAGTCCATGTAGTAGAGGTTCACACCGAACTTCAGCGGTATGGTGTTGCGCTCGTAGCCGATCTCGTAGTCCAGCAGTTGTTCACCGCGCGGACGGCTCTCCGGCGTGGTGAGTTCAAGATCGTCGCGGTTGGGTTCGCGGTTGCCCACGGCGAAGGATGCGTAGGCCTTGTCGCTGTTGCTCACGCGCCAGAGCAGTCCGGCTTTGGGGTTGAAAAAGGTGTAACGTGCGGTTTGCACGGCGGTGCTCAGATCGCTGTTGTATCCCATATAGTCGTGCTGCACGTTGCGCACTTGCATATCGCCAAAGACATCCAAGCGCGTGCTCACTGCGCAGTTCAGTTTAGCGAAGGCGTTGGCATCCGTCTTAGTCGCCGCATCATCATAGTAGCAATCCCGGATGTTGGAAGAACCTGCGTAGCGCGCCCACATCACCTCGCCGAAGTGCGCACCCTCGTAATTGCTAAAACTGCCGCCCATCATGAGCCGGTGCGCACCGATCTTGATCTCCGCGCTCACGTTGGCACCGGTGAGCGTGTTGTCCAACCAACGACGGCGGATGATGTCCGAAGTAGTGATGGTGTCGCCGTTGATCTCCGCTGGATCGATGCCATAGGTGGCGAGATCGTCCTCTACCTTGAACTGCTCGAAATAGCCCGCGCCCAGCACTCGGAACAGCGTGAGGTTCAGCGTTGCGTTCGCGCCGACCTTCTGCTCGAACAGCAATTGGTAGTGTGTTTGGGCGTAGTTGTCCACCTCGTTCTCATAGGTGTATCCGTTGAACGTGCGGTTCGTGTCGATCACTTCGCTCGGCACGCCGCCCCAAGCCTGATAGGTCACTTCCTTGCCATGGAAGGTGATCAGGCGTAACGAGCGGCTCTTGCCCATCCATGCACCTTGCAGGAAATAACTCTTCAGATCAGCTGAAGCACGATCCACGTAGCCATCGCTTGTGATCGACGACAAGCGTACATCGAAACCGAAGTGGTCATTGATCAGCCCGGTGCCCGCGCTCACCGAATAGCGTTGCGTGTTGAAGGATCCGCCGCTCGCGCCAACAGTGGCCCATGGCTCGCTCCGCACGGCAGTGGTCCGCACGTTCACGCTGGCGCCGAAGGCTGCGGGACCGTTGGTGCTGGTGCCCACACCGCGTTGGATCTCCACGTCCTCGGCACTGCTGATCAGATCGGGCATGTTCACCAGAAAAGCGCCCTGGCTCTCTGGATCGTTGAAGGGCACGCCGTTCACCGTGATGTTGGTGCGGGTGCCATCCGTTCCGCGGATGCGCATGTACGTGTAACCGATGCCTGTGCCACCGTCGCTGGTGCTCACCACGCTGGGTTGCTGATCGAGCACATAGGGCAGGTCCACTCCTGTGTTGATGCGATCGATCCGCTCGCGAGTTACCGTGCTCTTGGCGAATGGCGCACGATCGCCAGCACGCAATGCCGTGATCTCCACGCCGCTGATGGCGAATGCGCGCGGCCGCATGCGGAACACGAACGTAGCCCCATGCGAAACCACGATGGTGGTGTCGATGGTGATGTATCCGATGAAGGTGACGCGCGCGTGCTGTGGTCCATCGTTCATTCCTACCAACGCGAAATGCCCCTGTGGGTTGGTGGCATCACCAACACTGTTCACTTCACCCACCAACACGTTGGCACCCGCGAGCGGCGCGCCCCGTTCATCGAGCACCGTGCCCATGATCATGGATTGTGTGAACGCTCCGAACGAAGCGGTCAGTGCAAGGCTGCAGAAAAAGATCTTCTTCATGGCGCTCCGTGTTGGTGTCCTTGCACGGAGGCACCCATCTCAAGTGGATGGTCCCTTCGCAGCATTACCTGCGCAGGTTCTACGGGTATGATCTCAGCTCGCTTAACGCGGGCACCCCGATGCAAGACGGGTCGAAGGTACTCCCGCTAGTTCGATCGCTGTCTCCTTACTTCCTCGATCGCCCTCCACGCTGCCTTGGCTCGCCCTTCACGCGATCCTTGCATGATCACGTACGGTTTCTCCAACCACTTGAGCATGTCTTCATACACCGCGAAGAGGCGATCACGATCGTGCGGGTTCTCGCGCAAGGGGTCCGCCACCCACGGTATGTCCGGTTTGCAGAGCAGCCAGAGGTCGTAGTGCCGATCTTCGGTCTGCCGCCTGATCCATGGATCGCAGCGGCCGAACTTCTCTTCGCTCCAGATGCGGATGGTGATCATATCGGTGTCGCAGGCCATGAGGCCGTTGAACTCGCCACTGATCATGTCCTCGTACTGCGCCTGTGCCTTCGCGATCTCCAACAGGTCGGCTTCGACGTATGGGCGATCGAGCTCATCGAGGTACTCGCGGGCCACTTCGCTCACGCACCAGGCACGGTGGTGCAGCATGAGCGCTTCGGCAAGGGTGGTCTTGCCACTGCACTCCGGGCCAACAACAGCGATCTTCATTCCGCACGAAAAGTAACTTTCGGTCACTTGGCAGGCAGCGCCGCCCATCACCGCTGCCGTCATCCACCCGAACGAAACCTTACGGCCATGAAAACAGCTTTCCTCTTCGGTGCCCTCGTTGCGAGCACGGCAGCATCGCCCGCAGTACTTCCTCCTACCACCCATACCACGGTGGCACAGCACATGCGCGCAGTGAATGCACAATGGAACGTGCAGGATCCATTCGCCGGTGCATCGCAGCAAGCGATCGCCTTCGCTTCCGAAGCAGAGCGCATTGCACTGCACCTGCATTTGGTGCGGGAGCAGCTCGCAGCCCGCAACGTGAGCGACCTTTCTGCGGCACAGCGCGCCGAACGCGAACAGCTTATCGGAAAATTGCAGGTCTACGCGGATCGCGGGATATTCCCAAAGAACGAAGTGCTCTCCTATCGCAACCCGGTCTTCATCGATCACTACGGAACAGCATGCGCCGTGGGACAGCTCATCATTGAAAGCGGGCATCGCGATCTATCGGAGCGTATCAGCAAGGAGATGAACCTCGCCTATGTGCTGGACATGCCCTCGTCGCAATTGTGGCCGGAGATCGGCGCATGGGCGAACGAACATGGCTTCACCGCGGAGGAACTCGCTTGGATACAACCCACCTATCCGCCGAACCTACCATGGGCGCCGCTAGGAGGCGGTACGAACGGAACGGTACGCGTGGTGAAGAAGCTCAACAATGGCGACGTTCTCGTGGCCGGTGAGTTCACCGAAGCGGGTGGAACACCAGCGAACGGTGTGGCCATTTGGAACGGAACGAACTACGTGGCATTGGGAACCGGTGTGGAAGGTTTGGTGAACTGCGCTGTTGAAATGAACGGAGAACTCTACCTCGGCGGCTCGGAATTCCCGGGCTTCAACGATCTGGCGAAATGGGATGGTGCCTATTGGACCTTCAGCATGGTGTTCCAGGGCAAATACCCGCTCATCAATGCATTGCACGTTCACAACAACACGCTCTTCGCGGCAGGGGCCACGAGCGGGTTCGCCGGCATCACCGACTATGTGCAACGATTGGACGGAACGGTTTGGTCGCCGGTGGGAAGTGCGTTCGATGCACCGGTGCACGCGCTCGCCACGCACAACGGAGTGCTCGTGGCCGGTGGAGCGTTCACCACCATACAAACACCCACCCTACCTCCGCCCGCGCTGCACGTGGCGGAACTTGATGGCAACGAATGGGGCCAGCATGGCGACGGGCTGGATGCCACCGTACGCACACTCCTCGATGTGAACGGTACGCTCTACGCTGGTGGTGATCTCTACGCCAACATCGTGGTCACCTTCGGCCTTGCGCGCATCGGTCAAGGTGCGGCCACCTGGGAACACCTGCTGCCGAACCACGCGAGTTACATGCCCGACGGCGCCGGCCCATCCTGGATCGGATCCCTCGCCGAACGCGATGGCAGCATCTATTTCGGGGGCGCGTTCTACGTGTACACATGGTCCGAGCTCGGGTCCCATATCGCGCGCTGGGATGGCATCGATCTGGTGACGCCGTTGGCCGTTCCCGAACTGCCGGTTCGTGCCATTGCGGTCTCCGGGACCAACCTCACACTGGGTGGCGAGTTCGAAGTATGGCAACCGCACGTATGCACGCTGGACCTCACCACAGGGATCGACGCACCGCTGAACGTGCAGTTCACGCTATCCCCGAACCCCGTTACGGATGTGCTCCGTCTCACCTTGCCGGACGTTGATCTTACCCATGCACGGATGACGATCACTGACGCTTCGGGCCGTATGGTTGCCGTGCCTGTGAAGCGCGGCACGGAGAACATGACCATCGACGTGCGCAACCTGCCGGCTGGAGCCTATCAGGTCCGGATCGAGGAGGGCAATGCCACGGGCGTGCAGCGGTTCGTGAAGCAGTAGTTCGCCGATCGTGGGTGTGCGGCGCCGGTGCGGATGCATCGGCGCCGCACCTTTTCAGCCCTCGCTTGTTCCTTTGCGCCAGCCCTCATGGAACGCTACTACTATCTCGGCCTCGATCTGCTCAGCATCGCATTCCCGCTCGCGGCGAGCTTCGAACCGCGCATAGCCTATTGGAAGAAATGGCGCGGGCTCTTCACGGGCATCCTGGTGATGGCGGTGGTCTTCCTCGCATGGGATGCGATGTTCACCGCTAACGGCGTGTGGGGCTTCAACCCTCGTTACACGCTCGGCATCGATCTCTTCGGTTTGCCGATCGAAGAGTGGCTGTTCTTCATCGCGATCCCTTATTCGTGCGTGTACCTCTACGAGGTGATGCGGTACGCGATCAAGCGCGATGTACTTGGCAGCTTCGCTCGCCCCCTGAGCATCGCGCTCATGATCGCACTGCTGATCATTGGTGTGCTGTTCGTCGATCGCACCTACACGGCGGTCACCTTCCTCTGTACCGCATCGTTGCTTGCCGTACATGTCTTCTTGTTGAAGAGCACCTACCTCGGTCGATTCTACATCGGTTACGCCATCGGCCTAGTACCCTTCCTCATCGTCAACGGCATCCTCACAGGTTGGCTGCTGCCCGAACCGATCGTGTGGTACAACAATGCGGAGAACCTCGGCGTGCGCATCAATACCATCCCTATCGAGGACAGTGTGTACCTGCTCTTCTTCCTGCTGCTCACGATCACTTTTCACGAGCGCGCGTTGCGGCGCACGCATGGCGATGGGGCCTGATCACGCTGGTGAAGTGTTCAATTGCTTGCGCCAACGCATGTAGCCCGCCACCGCAAGCCCGATGTACACCACGTTGAGCAGCGCATAGCCATCGTAGCCGATCCAATGGTTGTACACCACGGCCACCACATCGCCGATCGTCCAGAAGATCCAGTTCTCCAGCGCGCGTTGGCTCATCATCCACGTGGCGACTATCGCGAAGGCGGCGATGAAGGCTTCCATTCCTTGGAACTTGCCCGGCACTTCGAACACCCGCATGAGCCATGCGAGCACGAGCGTGGAAAGCACACCGATGCCCAGCATCAGCATGTTCTTCCGCACGCCATAGCGGATGATCCGCTGAATGTTGCCGTCCTGCCCCCAGCGCCACCAGCCGTACACGCCCATGGCCGCATAGAATCCATTGAGTGCCGCCATGAGCCACGCATCCTGCGCCAAGTACAGCACCACACCGAAGACAGCGGCCACGAAACCCAGAAGCCACCCGAACCTACGCTCGATCGCAATGAGGATCGTGAAGCCGATGTTGAGCACGACCGCGCTCCACTCGAGCACATTGGCCAGATCAGGTGATAGCGTCACGCGGCGAAGGTGGAGAGGAATGCCATGTGGTCATGCGCACATGGCGCCGTGCATCTACGGTTGCACACCGCAATTGCACGGCGGCGAAAAGAAGATCTTGGCTTGCGGGAAAAGACCTTCGATGCGTTCGATCGCCGGTACCTCGAAGAGGATGTTACGCAGATCCAGGAAGCGCAGTGCTTCCATGCCGGCAAGTTGAACCGGGAAATCGGCGAGGTCGTTGGACCAGACATCCAGCGATGTCAATTCCTTGAGGCCGCCCATGCACTTGGGCAAGCCAGTAAGCGCGTTGCGGCTGAGGTCGAGACGTTTCAGGTGCTTGTACTTGCAAATGGCCTCAGGGAACTCCTGCAATTTGTTCTGTGCAATGCGCAGCTCCTGCATGTACGTGAACTCGCCCAGCCACGCGGGAAAGTCGCGCAGCCTGTTCTTGCTAAGGTCGAGTGCGTTCAGGTTCTTGAACACGCGCAGGTCGGGGAGTTCCTTCAGTTTCTGTCCGCTAAGATCCAGCCGGTACACCTGATCGGGGTTGGCCATGGCGCGTTCCATGCTGCGGAAAGTGCGCACCGAATCCAGCGCGATCGCATCGAGCAGTTGCGCGTTCGCCGCCGATGCCAGCAGCAGCGCGATGATCATGGATCGGCAACGATCAGCTAACGGGGCCATTGCTCGTGTGTGCTTTCAGTTGTTGCCGTGCGTTCACTTCGTCGCGCGCCAGTTGTGCCTTCATCGCCTCCATGCTCTCGAACTTCTCTTCGCCGCGCAGCCTTTCCAACAAGCGGACCGTGATCGGTTCGCCATAGATGTCGCGGTCCATGTCGAGGATGTTCACCTCCAACGTGCGGTCCAGCCCCTCGCGTACTGTCGGGCGCACGCCGATGTTCATCATGCCTTGGTGCATGCCGTTCCGCAACTCCACAGTAACCGCGTAGACACCGTTGCCGGGTACGAGCTTTAACGGATCCACGCCGCCGATATTGGCCGTGGGGTAACCGATGGTGCGGCCCAACTGATCGCCCTTCACCACCACCCCGCTCAACTGATAGGGCTGGCCCAATAGTTCGTTCGCGGTGTGCACATCGCCCAGCTCCAGCGCATGCCGCACCTTGGTGCTGCTCACCTTCACGTGGTCCACTTCCTGTGCGGGGATCTCTTCCAATTGAAAGTCGTACGCCTCGCCCAGTTGATGCAACAAGCTCAGGTCTCCCTCGCGGTTGCGGCCGAAACGATGGTCGTAGCCGATGACGACCGCGTGCACCCCAATGGCGCCCACGAGCACATCGCGCACATAATCTACGGCGTGCATGCGCGAGAACTGCCGCGAAAACGGCACCACTAGCAGATGATCTAGACCGGCAGCTTCCAACAAGGCGATCTTCTCCTGCTGCGTGTTCAACAACTTCAGGTCGCTATCGCCGGGGAAGAGCACCATGCGCGGGTGCGGGTGGAAGGTGAAGAGCACGCTTTCGCCCTGCTCCTTCTTCGCTAGTTCGGTGAGCCGCTTCAGGATAGCGCGATGGCCGGTGTGCACACCATCGAAGGTGCCGGTGGTGAGCACCGGCCGGTGCACGCCCTTGAAACTGCCGAGATCCGTGTGCACTTGCATCGCGGCGAAGGTCGCACTGAAAAAGAGTGGCGAGTGGCAAATGGGCAGAGGCTTGCTGGTCTACTTGCTCACTTGCCACTGGCAACTTCCCCTGCGGGCATCAACAACTGTTGAGAACACCCAATTGGCCCGAACGAAAGCAAGCCCTACTTTCGCGGCCGCAAAACGGAGGTTTTCCTCCAAGAACAGCCCAACTCCCTCATGTCCAAGCACATCGGAAAGGTCGTACAGGTCATTGGACCCGTGGTCGACGTTCGCTTCGAGGCCGGTAAGGACCTCCCCAACATCTACGATGCCCTCCACATCACCCGTGCCGACGGGGGCATTCTTGTGCTGGAAACCCAGCAGCTGATCGGTGAGGACACCGTGCGCGCGGTGAGCATGGAAAGCACCGACGGTCTTGCGCGTGGTACCGAAGTGCTCGGCCAGGGCAAGCCCATAAGCATGCAAGTGGGCGATGCCGTAAAGGGCCGCCTCTTCAACGTTACCGGCAATGCCATCGACGGCATGAAGGCGGTGAACACCGGCAAGAGCTACCCCATCCACCGCGACGCGCCCAAATTCGAGGAACTCACCACCAGCGCCGAGATCCTCTTCACGGGGATCAAGGTGATCGACTTGATCGAGCCTTACGCCAAAGGCGGTAAGATCGGTCTGTTCGGTGGTGCCGGTGTGGGCAAGACGGTGTTGATCCAAGAGCTGATCAACAACATCGCCAAAGGCCACAGCGGCTTCAGCGTGTTCGCCGGTGTGGGCGAG